>JAZQVM010000067.1:0-58200 GCA_045631845.1 Eubacteriales bacterium
AATCGCACCTTTTACGCAGGCAACGTTGACCCCGAAAGGTCGCACCAAAACATTGCTTACTGTGATGAAAATATCCGTGATGTTTACCACGAATTGTTTGATGAAGCACTTGAAAAATACAACGCCAAGCAAACTAGAGCCGACCGTATGATAGATGATTATTACGAAAAAATACGCTTCGGAAAGCAGGAAAAACCATTCCACGAAATCATAATGCAGATTGGTGATTGGGAGAATACCGCCGTCGATAGCGACACCGGAAGGCTCGCCACCGAGATACTTGACGAGTATATGAAAGGTTTTGCCGAGCGTAATCCCAACCTCAGAGTGTTCTCGGCACACCTGCATTTGGATGAAGCAACACCCCATTTGCACATCGACTTTGTCCCCTTTATCAAGACCGACGGCAAACGTGGACTTGAAACAAGAATATCTCTCAAACAAGCGTTAAAAGCGCAAGGATTTGTCGGCGTTCACAAGAAGGACAGCGAGTGGGCAAGGTGGATACAAGCCGAAAAAGAACAACTTGCCGCCATTATGGAACGGCACGGTGTTGAGTGGGAACACAAAGGAATGGAACGCCCACACCTCGATGTTCTCGATTATAAATTGCAGGAACGTCAGCGAGAATTAGCGGAGTTGGATGCGGTTGTCAAGGAAAAAACTGACGAAGCAAATATCCTTGAAAAGCAGATTGAGAACCTAACCGAGAGTGCAAAAGTTATCACAACCATCTCACAAAATTTTGAAAACGAACCTGAATATCAGTTGCCAGAACCTACGGCGATGATGTCGGCACGAAGCTACAAAACCAAGTTTGTCGATCCGCTGATAAAGCGATTAAAAGCACTTGTTATCAAAACTCTGAGCCGGTATTTTGAAGCGAGAACCGATTTCGAACGATGGCGTACCGCCAATCACTCGCTTGCGAGCAGCAACGAGAGATTGAAAAATCGGGTGGCGGCTTTGGAGAATGAAAACGAATATCTACGTGAAGATCTGCGTGATTATAAACTGCTCCGAAAGGTATTCGGCAGCAGGCAGATTGACAATCTACTTGAACAAGCAAGAGCAAACAAAGGCAAACGGCGTGATGAACGCTCAAGATAAAATTACAAGGAGGACAACACAATGGAACAGCATTTCACAGACGAAAGAACGGGTATCAGCTACACCTTGCAGGGAGATTATTATCTGCCCGACCTTGCATTACCCGCCGAAGAACAAGTCGAAGTCGGCATTTGGGGACAGCGACACTTACAGTATATCAAGGCGCACCGCAAAGGTTTTTATACGACCTTGCTCACAAAATGCGAACTGAACAGACACCTTGCTGATGTAAACAAGCAGGCTGAGGCTATGTTTTTTCGACTCGTAAAACAGATGGCAGGGCGTGAGGGTGTGACAGAAAAGCTCAAGGCAGACAACCAAATGGAGTGGGTTGCTCGTATGAATAACATACGCAGCAGAGTCACAGAGATCGTAAACCACGATATAATTTATATCTAATAGCGAACGGCTGCAGAGAGATTAACACCTCTCTGTAGCTTCTTTTTGTATAACGAAAAGGGGTAAATTTATTGTAATGCAAAATTTACCCCTTTTAAATATGTACTAAATAATTAGTTTTTGTTTAACAAATCAGCTTCCTCAAAATAAATACTGTTGTTTTCAAATCGTGTTATTTGGTGTGCGGTTACTGTTCGAATTAGATTTTTGCTATGACAGTTAATCGCATTTCCAAGCTCTAACATATAGTTATATTCAGACATTGTTCTGACAATTGGAAGAAGTTGTCTTCCCGCTTCTGTCAATGGATAGTACGGAAAGAATACCGTTTGGTCTTTCTTGATCTTTTTTTGAGGACTCTTAATCATGTCCATAGCGTGAAAAACAAGAACAGAGTCATTGTTGTGTATGATAAAGTTCTCATTCAGTTGAATTGGACTGGTAAGCCTTTTAGTCGAATACCAAACCAACATATCGTCCTTGATAGGATTAAGCAAGCCGCATTCCTGCAACAAACGAATTTTAGCATTTGGTATAATCAGGTCATTAACCTCGTCTAAATTAAAGGCTGAAGGTCCTTCTGCTAACACAAACCACATTCCATCAGCGGTACACATTGCAAGATTTGATATTTCTGAGAAAGCAATGGCCTCATTGCGAGTCATGCGATTTAGTGTTTCAATAGTTCTTAGAGAGAACGAACCGGGTTTGCTTACTTCGCCAGATAGAACACGTGCCCATAATTCTTGCATTTGTTCATTACTAATATTACTGCACGCTTCAAAGAAACGAACAAACCAGTCGAAATCAAATTCCGAGTTAGATGTTTGCTCATATGCTTGTTCTTTCTTAAACTTATCAGCCAACTTTGCTATTTTAAGAAAATTCTTGCACTTATAGAATTCATAATACGTTATTTGTCCTGCTTCTAATAGTTCTTCAGCCATCTCATATAACTTCTGTTGCTTATACTTTACAATTTCTTTTGATTGAGTATTTTGTCGAAGAAATAACGTAGTCATAAGTGCAGTTACAATACTAGGAATGGTTTCCTGAGCAAGAGGAAGCAATTGTTCTCCTGCAGCCTTTAACGTCTCGATATCCATCTTATTTTCCCCCTGCCTCTTTTTCAAGAGTTAAATAATCTACTTTTCCAACTTTGGTGCGAGGGAAAGTATCTACAAAAATATATCGTATAGGGCGATATACATCTTCAAGGTTCTTTTCACAGAGAGATATTAATTCACTTTCCAATGTAACTTTATCAACCGTATCTTTGGGTATGATGTAAGCAACAGGAACTTGGTTTACATTAACATCATCTATCGGCACAACGGCACAGTTTTCTATACCTTGATGTTTTAATAATTCTTTTTCTATATCAAGACTGAAGACCTTTTTCTGAACACCGTTTTTAATGCATAACATATATCTTTTTAATCTGCCGCTGATATGGATAAATCCATTTTCTGATATGTAACCCAAATCTCCAGAATGAATCCACATTTTTCCGTCCTTATGCTTTTTCAAAACGTTTTCTGTTTCTGTCGGGTTGTTTATATAACCTTCCATTGTAGAAGGAGTGCAAATGCAAATTTCACCCTCTTGTCCGATTTTTAATTCTTCGCCTGTTTCAACATCAAAGGCAGAAACAATGTTTTTTACAAATGGGGCGCCAACACTACCAAACTCGTATTTGTCTTTATAATTCACAGAAACGGCAGCGCCAACTTCTGTCATACCATAACCATTCATCAAGAGGTAAGGACTACCACATTTTTTAAGATAATCATTGATTTTGTTTTCAATGTTTTCTCTTAATGTATCACCACCAGAAATGGGTGCAATGAAATACGACAAATCAAGTTTTTGGTTTTCATCAGCAAAGGCTTCCCAAAAGGCAGGACCATACATAATATGATTGGGCTTGAACTTCTTGCAGAGTTGTGCAATAGAATCAGCCATAGGAATACGAACTATCAAGGTCATACCAACAGATAGCGGTATCATGAGAGAGCAAGTAACACCGTAGGCAATAAACAACGGCAATACTTGAATCCACTTGCTTTCACGATACAATTCCTTTTCGCCAATAATGTATTGTTCAGCGACTGCAATTACGGCCTTGTTGCTTAAAGCAACACCCTTCGAACCACCTGTTGTACCACCCGTATATGTAATAATGGAGATTGCATTGGGGTTATGCGTTGTTTTAGAATTGCCATTTGATTTTTTGATAAAGTCATTCCAGGAAATGAACACATTATCTTTCGGCAACGGTAGGGGTTTAATCTTTTTGAACACCCTCGCACCGAATCTGTTAAAAGCAGACATTGACTCGGTAACATTCGCAACAATGATTTTCTCTATATTGCAAGGGGCAGAAATGCTTTTAAATTTATCCTGAAACATATCAAGAGTAAAAACGATTTTGGAATTAGTCTCTAATATGTATTTAGTCAGCTCTTCGGGAGTACTAACACCATAAACCATATTAGCAGTAGCACCGATTTTGTTTAATGCAAACATTAGACATATTGTTTCGGGCGAATTAATCATACACACAGTAACAATATCCTTTTCCTTAACACCGATGTTTTCTAATGCACTTGCGATAATTTCGATTTGTTTAAAGAACTCGTTATAAGAAATATTGTTGCCGTAATAATTGATTGCGACTCTATCTAAATTGTCGGCATTCTTTTTCTTAATGTGTTCAAACAATGTACATTCGGGAAGTTGTATATTGATTTCTTCCTCTGTATAGTATTTTAACCACGGCTTGCCGATAGATGGATAGCCGGTTAAGTTCTTTTCTGTCGTCATTTTCTTTTCTCCTCATAATAAAAAAGTGCGTAGCCGGAGCTACGCACCGAAAAACGCAGCTTGACTTCTGTTGCGACACAGTTCACTCCAAAGCAGGATATGACATCAAGGCATACGTTTTTACCAAAAGTATGCCTGCTTTGAGCCATATTAAACTGTGTCGCCCCAATATTTTACCACAAACATTCGAAAAAATAAAGAGGTTTTAAGAATTTGTGTTTCGTTTTGTGGGGGGTTGTTGAATTTGCAGGTCAAATACTGTATAATATATGTGTTAACAATGTTTCTAAAATATGCCCAAGTGGTGATTGGTAAAACGCCTACCTTTATGGTGATATTATCACTCTTAAAGTAGGAAGAACGGGTTCGATTCCCGTCTTGGGCCCATAATTATTTGTTAGGAAGAGAATATGAACAGTCGAGCATTTAGAGAATTTAAAACAGGAGTGGGACAAGCTAACCATTTTCTTATTACAATAATGATCGGTCTAGATGCCGTTGAAGATGGCGCCGAAAAACGAGAGTCATTTAAAACAACGTGGAATCCTGAAAATAGAACCAATTCCGTTGTTAGAAGTAAGAAATATGCTATAAAATCGGCGTTGGCGTGGACTGTAGATAATCTTGATATGTATTTAAGACTTTGTAATCGTGAGCCGAGGCTCTATAATGAGGAAGAAAGCCTTAAAATTGCAAAGACAAAACATAGCGTATACAACAAGTTTGATTGTGTGATTCATAATCATTCAGAATTAGCTGTGAGCAAGTTTGCCTATGTAGATCTGCTTATTTGCTGGCGTAACAATTCTGTTCATTTTGATGCAGAAAACAAGTTAATGACTGAATCTGATAATTATTTTAGAAACATTCCGGAAGACGATGTGGTTATAAATACATACCATTTAGATGTCAATCAAATGCTGGATCGTTTCAAAAGAGGAGAGTGTCCTACTTTTAAAGAAGCGGCAACATTGATTAGTATGACAATTCATTTTGTGGAGGAACTTGACAGTATTCTTCTGCGTGATATAAATCAATATCGTTTTCTTGAAACCAGTTTATTTAACCTGTTAAAAACTGAAAAGGACACGAGCGTTTTTAGCTTTAGAAATACCACACCAGAAAAAAGAAAGAAGAAATTCAAGCAATTATTTGTTGCGGCGGGTATTTCTGAAGACTTCTATAATGAAGATGGCGAAAGATTCCTTGATGAGGTTGTTGACCTAAGGGAAGATGAGTTTATAAATAAAGTCATTGAGAAGCGTAAAGCGGAAGAAAAGAAAGCAGAGGAAACAAGGGAAGAATAAAACGACTTTGTATATAAGGGGGTGTAATTGCGTTGAATCCTGTCCAAAAAGCTGCTTACGAATTAATACAAGCTGATGCCGGATTTCTTTACACCTTAACCGTCATTCAAAGAAATGCAAAAAACATCAATAGCAACTATATTATGATGAGCCAACCTTATATCGGTTTGTTTGCAGATGGAGCTGAACAATGGTGTCAAAAAATTGGATTAGGTGCTCCGCAATTTACTGATACAGAGAAAACATACTACACCGCTTTGCGCCAAAGTCACAAGCTTTATGAAATGCCATATTCAGATTACTTGTCGGCTTTGATGGAGAAGTTTAAGGCAAGTGATAACTATTTTTATAAGATTCGCAGCTTGCGTGAAAAACTATTGGGATACTACAACGTGGGTACTGATCTGTGTAATGGGCATTTCTGTGGAAATACGATTTTGTGCGCACTGTATACTCCAGTTGATACTTTGAATGACAAGGAAATCGGTCCTTGGATTAGAGATATTAGCGTGGTGTCGGGAAAACTTGCAGGCTTTTTTGATTGCCATAACTTCTCGCCATATAACTATGACGATAGCATTTTGGTAAAATACGAAGATTATCATTTTTACAAAAATTGCCCTCTAAAAACCAAAACGGATCTTGGCTTTTTGCTCTTTTCAATTCTGTGCAGTGTAAATTATGCTATCGAGTTTATAGATCAATACTTTGTTGAGGAGATTCCGCAAAAATTCAAGTTTGCATATCTTCAGTATTACTATCTTTGTGATTTTATCGAAGAGTTAAATTCCGCAAATGGAACAACCTTTTACATCAATGATTCTATGAAAGATAGGTCCTTTAGGAATTGCCTTGCGCATTATGGCTTAGGACAGTATCTTTCTGAAAGCGATTTGATTGATGATGACGTATTAAAAGGTTTGACAAACAAAGCATTTAATATGAATTATTCGGACGCAAAAGATAAATTGTATTTTTATCTTACCGAGTTAACAAATCAGATCGAGGCGGAAATCTTTTCTCAAACTATTGAAAATAGATGATTTTTTGTTATAATGGTAATTAGACAGAAAGTTTTTGTCGTTTTTTGAAAATGAATAACTGTAACTGTTTGTTTAATTCTTATTTGAGTATCATTGGGACGGAAGAGGTATAAATGAAACCTAAAGTTTTTATCGGATCCTCGGTAGAAGGATTAAAAATTGCAAATGCGATCCAAGCGCAACTCGATTATTCTTGTGAAACTACGGTTTGGAAAGATGGCATATTTAAGTTATCCAAAAATACGCTGGAGTCATTGGAAAAAACTCTAAATGATATGGAATACGGCATTTTTGTTTTTTCACCAGATGATATTTCGAAAATTCGAGATAGTGAAAAACCAACGGTGCGTGATAATGTATTATTTGAATTTGGTTTGTTCATGGGTAAATTAGGAAGAGAAAAAGTCTTTTTCGTAGTCCCAGAAAAATGTAAAGACTTGCATCTTCCAACAGATCTATTGGGAATTAATAAAGGCGTATATTTTGAAAGATCTGATGACAATATGCGTGCTGCAGTAAACACTTTTTGTGAAGAAGTAAAAGAAGCAATAGAATCATGCAAACTAAATAACTATGGTTTAATAAAATATGGGATGTTTCAAGAATTCGCAAATGAAATTTCTTTTGCATTAACCCATAGCGAAAATGCAACCCTGTATTTCATTCATTCAAGAAGTTGGAGAGAAAATAATCATAATGCTATCATTGATTTTTTGCAGAATAAAAACAGCAATAAACTTACTGTTTTTTTGCCTGATTTTCTAAATCAAGAATTAATGAATAGTTTTAGAGATAATTTTTCAGATGGAAAACATATACCAAACCTTATTGAAGATGCTGTAGAATTCTTTTTGGAGCTAAAGGATGATTATCCTGAAAAAGTTGATGTTCGTTTATATTCTTTCTATCCCACATATTCTTTTTATATGTTTGATAAGACAACCATATTTGCTCTGTATCCAACTACAGACCGGAAGAAAAATGTGCCTACATTTATGATAAATAATGCATCTGAGTTTTATCGATTTGTATTGGATGATTGCTTAGCTTTAAAAAATACATCTATTGATGTAACAGAAACTCACTTGTCAAAGATAAAGGAGGATTAATATATGCCAGAATTACCAGATTTGCAAGTTATTGCTGAGAACTTAAAAAAAATATATTCCAATAGTTGTTTAGAAGATATATATTTAGCAGATTCGGCTAAGGTTAATGCCGATATTACAGCATATAACGTAGCACTAGTAGGTAAAAAAGTTGAAACTATCTTTAGGTTTGGAAAAGAAATCGGAATTGTTTTTGAGGGCGGTCATTCTTTATACCTGCATCTTATGCGAGAAGGTAAATTTTTTAAATCAGATGTCGATGTAAAAAGTGTAGTTTTAAAATTACGCTTTTCTGATGGTAAAATGTTAGTAATGAACGATTTTATGAAACAAGCCAGAGTTTTCCTTGACCCTGAATTGACTGATGTTCCCGATCCCCTTGATGGGCAGTTTACAATAGAATATTTAAAGAAACGACTTTTAGAAAAAAACAGAACAGCAATTAAAGCTTTTTTAATTGATCAGGATAACATTTTGGGAATAGGAAATGCATATGCAGATGAGATTTTATGGGAAACTAAGTTGGCGCCTGCCTCTAAGTGTGGCAACATACCAGAAAATGTAACAATTCATTTGTATGAAAACATTCGTTTAGTATTAGAAAACTCTGTGCAGAAAATAAAAGAGATTGATCCTAGTATTATATCAGGAGAAATAAGAAGTTTTTTGAATGTTCATAACAAGGACAAAAAGTTATCGCCAACTGGATATGAAATATTAACGAATAAGATTGGTGGAAAAATAACTTATTTCACAGAAGAACAAATACTGTATTGAAGAAGCTCAAAGAAAACATATAAATATTCATAAGTCTTTGATTATTTGAGAAGTTATTGATGGTAGGCTTATGTAATTTGGTGTGACAACACAGTGACAACAAAAATCTTAACAGTCCATATTTTGTGGATAATCTAAACACTCCCGATAATATGAGCAAAAACACCCATACAAAATTGTTTAAGTCGCAGTTTTCGGGAGCGAGTGGGAATAATGTAATATGGCTTTTAAGTGGCTTGAAACAAGGGGTTCAAGCCACTTTTTGCGGGCATAATTTATGTATAATAAGGTTTATGTCGAAATCACGAATATATGCAACATGAACTGCTCCTTCTGTCACGGCCACAAACGCCCGCCGCGGCAAATGACCATGGAGGAGTTTTCTTATGTCCTCGACAAGCTGACAGAGCAGACGAAATATATCTATTACCACCTGATGGGCGAACCGCTTACCCATCCGTTGCTCCCCGAGTTTGTAAAACTGGCAGGGGAACGAGGCTATAAATCCATTATTACCACCAACGGCACCTTGCTGGATAGGCGAGGGGATGAGCTGTTATCGGCAGGGGTACATAAGGTGAATATTTCCGTGCATAGCTTCGAAAACGGTTCAAACGATGAACACCAAACATATGTTTATCAACTGGCAGACTTCTCAAAAAAAGCCGCCGCCCTCGGCACCATCGTGGTGTTTCGGCTCTGGAATAAGAACTGCGACGACGGAAAAAACGAAACTACCCTCCGATACCTTCATGAATCCATCCCCGAGGAGTGGAAAACCAATGCCCGTGGCATAAAACTACGGGACAATATCTACCTCGAATGGGGCGACCGCTTCGAATGGCCCGATAGCGAGGCGCAGGTGAAAGGAACCAGGTTCTCCTGCTACGGCCTCAAAGACCAGTTCGGTATTCTATCGGATGGCACGGTTGTTCCCTGTTGTCTTGACAGCGACGGCATCATCAACCTCGGCAACATATTTACCCAAGATATTTCATCCATCCTCCACTCCAAACGAGCCACCGCTATCGCCGAAGGCTTCCGATGCGGCACGGCAGCGGAGGATTTGTGTAAAAGATGCGGCTACGCCCAAAGATTTATATAAAATGGAAGGAAGAGAAACATGATTGAAAAGATTATTAACCTAACCAATGACGCCCTCTACAGTTACATACTGATTATACTCTTAGTACTGGGTGGCATCTGGTTTACCGTCCGTACACGGTTCGCCCAGTTCCGCCTACTCGGCCAGCAATTCAAGTCGGTCACCGAAAAAACCGATAAGAACGGTGTGTCCTCCTTCCAAGCGCTTATGGTTTCCACCGCCTCCCGTGTCGGTACGGGCAACATCATCGGCGTAGCAACGGCACTCTGTGTCGGCGGCTTCGGTAGCGTGTTTTGGATGTGGGTCATCGCCTTGATTGGTGCGGCATCCGCCTTTGTCGAAAGCACCTTGGCCCAGATTTATAAAAAGCGCGGCAAGGACGGCTGCTATGGCGGCCCCGCCTATTACATCGAAGCGGCCACCAAACGCAAAGGTCTCGCCATCATCTTCTCCGTCTTTTTAGTTCTTACTTATGGCATCGGCTTTAATATGCTGGCTTCTTATAATTTGCAAGCCACCTTTTCCTCTTACGGCTTCTATAATCCAACCATTACCCCGTGGCTCATCGGTCTGGTCATCGCCATACTCGTCGGCTACTGCCTGATCGGTGGCGGTAAACGGCTGGTAAAGGTCACCAGCTCCTTGGTTCCCATCATGGGTGCGCTCTATATCTTAGTAGCCATCGCCATTTCGCTGATCAATATAAAAGCCCTGCCCGATATGTTCAAGCAGATTTTCGTTGGCGCCTTTGACTGGAAAGCCATCTTCGGCGGTTTTGGCGGCTCGTGCGTCATGTACGGCATCAAACGTGGCCTGTTTTCCAATGAAGCAGGTGTCGGTTCCGCCCCCAACGCTTCGGCCTCTGCCGATGTGTCCCATCCAGCCAAACAGGGACTGGTGCAGGTGCTCTCGGTCTTTATCGATACCCTGCTCGTCTGTTCCGCCACCGCATTTATGTGCATGAGCTCGGGCGTCACCCCGCCCACAACCAGCGATCAAGCCGCCGCTTATGTCCAAAATGCCCTCAGCGCCACCCTTGGCAACGTCGGCCCTATCTTCATCACCGTCGCCATGGTCCTGTTCGCCTTCACCACCCTGCTGGGCAACCTGTTCTATGTCGATAAAACCATCAATTACCTGCTCGGCAAAGAACCCAATAAGAAAATTAGGAATGTTTGCTATATTTTGGCCTCCGCCGTCATCTTTGTCGGTGCAGGCCTCAGCGCCGATCTGCTCTGGGGTGTTGCCGATATTTTGATGGCCGGCATGACGATTATCAATATGCCCGTCATCATTTACCTCGGTAAGTACGCCATCCGTACCCTCAAAGACTATGAACGCAAGATCAAACAAGGCGGCGCGATCACCTTCCACGCCAAGGATATCGACCTGCCCCATAAAACCGACTACTGGAACTAAAACAAGGCAGAGAGAAAAATTCTCTCTGCCTTCTTGACAAACATAATACCTCGTGATATGATGTATTCTGCGAGGGGAGGTATCTCATGGATAACCAGTTAAAACGAGGCCTGTTGGACGTCTGTGTACTAGCGGCCATAAAAAACGAAGAATCCTATGGCTATAAGATCATAAAGGATATAAAACCCTATGTCGAACTGTCCGAATCGACTCTGTATACCATTCTCAAACGGCTGGAAACGGCAGATATGCTAACGGTACGCACCGCTGAGCACGGCGGTCGTCTGCGAAAATACTATCGGATTACCGAGGCAGGGCTGACCCGCATCGAGGAATTTAAGAAAGACTGGAAAGATATACTGGCCATATACCAATTTGTGAGCAAGGGGGATGAGTCGCATGAATAAACAAGAGTTTCTGACAAGGCTTCGCAAAGGCTTGTTTGGCTTGCCATCAAAAGAAAAGAAGGAACATTTGTCCTTTTATGGTGAAATGATAGACGATCGCATGGAAGACGGCCTTTCGGAAGAAGCGGCCGTGGCCGAAATCGGTAACTTGGAAGATATCATCGCTCAAATCAAAGCCGCAACCCCCAAGAAAAAGAAAAACGCAGGCGTCATTGTCCTGCTGATCCTTGGGTTTCCCGTCTGGGGTTCGCTGTTAATTGCCGCCGCTGCCGTAGTTCTCGCTTTTTACCTGTCACTGTGGGCAGTTCTGATCTCCTTGTGGACCGTCTTTGCCGCTCTGCTCGGCAGTGCTTTGGGCGGTATCGTCGGCGGCATCATCCTGTCCTGTTACGGCAATGTACCCGCAGGGCTTGCGCTGATCGGTGCCGGCCTTGTCTGTGCCGGTCTTGGCATCTTCCTCTTTTATGGATGTAACGCCGCTACGGTCGGTACGCTAAGGCTAACCAAAAAGCTGGTACGGAGGGCAGTAAAATGAATAGAAAAAGATGGCTGATACTGGCCGCCGCGCTGGTCGTAGTCGGCGGATTGTTGTTCGGAGGTGTCATGATGGCGCAGAACTGGAACTTTTTCAAATTGCAAACCACAGCCTTTGAAACCTATACCCACCAAATCCAAGACCCCTATCATAACATATCGATAAATATCGATACAGTCGATCTAATGATACTTCCGACCGAAGAAAGTACCACAACGGTTGTCTGTTTCGAGCAGGAAAAGGTCAAGCATACCGTACAAGTCAAGGCCGATACCCTCTTTATTGAAGTCGTCGATTCCCGAAAATGGTACGAATACATCAGTTTTTCTTTCCAATCTCCTCGGATAACCGTCTATCTTCCCAAGGCAACATATGAAACGGTGTCTGTTACAGCGAGTACCGCCGATATGCAGGTCGAAAACCTCTCGGCCAATGTATGTACTCTTACCCTTTCCACAGGCGATATGAACTTGACCGATATTCAGTGTAAAAATATCAAAGCCACCGCAAGCACAGGGGATATCCACCTGAAAAATGTCGTGGCCGCCCAAGAGTTCTCGGCTCAAACCGGCACGGGCGATATTTTCTTAGAGGGGTGCGACGCCGAACGCCTCAAGATAAAAACCTCAACCGGCGATGTCGTCGGCCTGTTATTGTCCCCGAAAGTCTTTGTTGCCCAAACCAATACCGGGGATGTAAATGTTCCTCAAAGCGCCGAGGGTGGCTTGTGTGAAATCCACACCGGTACGGGCGATATTGATGTGGATGTCACCATTCCCTAAGCCCTTTGGGATAATGGTTCTTAGCTCGACCCCCGCTGACCTTAGCCCCGCCCACGGCACAGCCGCAAACGGTAACAACCGCCCAGCCGTTGCCGCAATCGGCCGCAATCTCCTCACCCCGCAAATAGCGAAGCAGGTCAGGATCTTGGGGTGATAACTCAATACGTCGGTTAAACTGCTGTCCTAACGCCATGAAAAACTGGTGATGGGGCAGCAGATAATTTTTGCGCACCTCGCCAATGGCCACGCCGCAGGAAAAGGCCGTGCAATGCTCCAAAGGCAGGCTCGGCGGCGCATATACCGCATTCCCCTTGTGCACTCCCAAAAGCGACATATCGATATTCTTCAATGTGTCTCTCAGAAAATTAACAACCACCGCATCCGCCTTGCCCGTTGTGCGGGAAATGGTCGGGCGGGGTAGGGAAGGAGCGGTGTCTTTCAGTACCGCCATGAACTGTCCTTCGCCCCGACTCTTGTGCGGATAGAACCGCCGAGCATGGGAAAAGGTCTGGCAATGGCAGCCGTCGAAAGCAATGCCGTCGGACGTGTGCGCCCTTACCGCATCGGGCACGGGAACAAGGGTAAAGGTTGGGTGCTTTTGAAGAAAATCATCCACAACCATTTCGTTCTCTTCTAGGGAAAAGGTGCAGGTCGCATAAAGGATCGTGCCGCCCGCCCGCAGGGCCAACGCCGCCTGCTCCAAAATCTCCTTTTGCCGCTCGGCGCAACGGGTCACATTCTCCTCGCTCCATTGTTCTATGGCAGGGTTGTCCTTGCGGAACATCCCCTCGCCCGAACAGGGCGCATCGACGATGATACAATCAAAGGTTTTGGGAAAACGATGGGCCATGGCCGACGGCTCTAAACAGGTGGTCGCCGTGCGGGTCAACCCCAACCGCTCCACATTCCCCGTTAGAATCTTGCAACGGGACGGAATAATCTCATTGGCAATCAACAGGCCATCAGGGCCCAGTTTGTTTTTAATCTGCCCCGACTTGCCGCCGGGTGCGGCGCACAGATCCAATACCCACCAATCGGGCTGTACCGTTAAACATTCAACAGCCGCCATTGCACCGGGGTCCTGCACGTAGATCGCCCCCGCATGATGCAAGGGATGATGACCAATGCCGTCATAATGCAGATAAAACCCATTGGCCACATAGGGAACAGGGGTAGAACCAAAAGGATCTACCGCAAGAAAATCCGAAACCGAGATCTTGTCGGTGTTTACCCGAAATGCCCTCTCGGCCGCTCTGTCATAGCAGGCTAAATATTCATCAAATTCCGCACCGAGCAAATGCTTCATGCGCTCGGTAAAAGCGCTCGGCAACTCTCTCATAGATTCATCTCCACGTGCAACATTCCCATGCCTACAGCAGTTACCGCCGCTGTTTCCGCACGCAAAATGCGTTTGCCCAAAGAAAGGATCTGTCCTCCGGCCTGTTTGGCCTGTAAAATCTCCCGCTCGTCAAAACCGCCCTCCGGCCCAATCAGAATACCTATCGACATCCCCAATTGAATTTGAGCAAGAGCCTCCTTGGTTGCCTCCATGCCCCGTTCGTTCTCATAAGGCACGAAAAACAAATCCATTTCCTTGGCCTTCTCTAAGGCCTGCGAGTATGACAACACCTCGGAAACGGTAGGAATAAGGTTGCGCTTGCTCTGCTTGGCCGCGCTTTCGGCAATGGCCTGCCAACGCGCCTGCTTGGAACGCTTCTTTTTCTCGTCCAGCTTTACCACACAACGGTTCATTTCCACCGGAATGATGCCGGCTACACCCAGCTCTACCGTCTTCTGAATGATCATCTCCAGCTTGTCCCCCTTAGGCAAGCCTTGGAATAAATAAAAGTGAACGGGCAGTTCGGTGTTCTGTACATTTTCCTCAATCATGCGGGCAATTACCGCATCGCCCTCCATCGATTCCAATTCACACAAATGGGAAAATCCGGCGCAACTCACCAAAAAGGTATCGCCCGCCTGCATCCGCAACACATGACAAATGTGGTTGTAGTCATCACCCGTAATGATAAACCGATCCTGCTGATAAGCCGATTCATCCACAAAAAAATTATACATAAATTCCCGCCTCGCTCATTCTTTTCCTATATTATACCTTTTTTTTTGCATATCGGCAATAATACGGCGAAAAAAAGACAAAAACCGACTTTATTCTTTCTCAAAAATATGGTATACTATAAGCGAAATTAAACAAAGGAGAAACGATCATGAAAAAAATTATCTGCAAAGTAGAATATGATACGGCTACCGCCGCGCCCGTAGCTAAATACACCCAAGGCGCCTTTGGTGATCCGAACGGCTTTGAGGAAACCCTCTATCAAATGCAGGACGGCAAATTGTTCCTCTATGTCAACGGCGGCGAAAATTCCCCCTATCCGCAGGAAAACATCAAGCGAATGAGCAAAGCCAAAGCCGATGAGTGGAAAATTTCCCACAATCTATAAAATCAAGAATTATTCCTAATTTAAAAAGCAAGCCTTGCGCTTGCTTTTTTTCATGCCTTGTGGTACAATGCGACCAGTATAAAAAAGGAAGAAAGAAAATGCCCAACTATAAGAGAACTAAACTGGCCTGTTATTCGGCCTATTTTACCATGGCATCCGTTTTTGGTATGCCGCCGGTATTGCTGGTGCCGTTGCATGACCAATACGGCATATCCTACACCCTGCTCGGCACGCTGGTGCTGGTAAATTTCTGCACCCAGATGGCCATCGATCTGCTTTTTACCCTGTTCGGCAAACGCTGGCGGGTGGATCGAATCCTGCGGATGATGCCGCTGATCACAACGGTGGGGTTGGCACTCTATGCTCTTTTGCCGATGTGGTTTCCCGAGCAGGTCTATGCGGGACTGGTGATCGGTACGGTCATTTTTTCGGTGTCGGCTGGGCTGTCCGAGGTGTTGCTAAGCCCCACCATTGCCGCCATCCCGTCGGACAATCCGCAACGGGACATGAGTTTGCTCCATTCGCTTTATGCTTTCGGTGTCTTTACCGTCGTGGTATTTAGCACCGTATTTCTCAAAATATTTGGCAATGAACATTGGCAGATTTTAACCCTGATCCTGGCCTCTTGGCCGATCGTGGCCGCCCTATTGTTTGCCCGTGCGCCACTGCCGGACATGACCGCAACCGAAACAACAAAACGCCCGAACGCCACCAAACGCCGCGTGATCGGCATGGCGCTCTGCTTTGGCGGCATCTTCTTCGGCAGTTGTGCCGAAAGTGCCATGACCAGTTGGGTGTCGGGCTTTATGGAAACGGCATTAGGATTGGATAAAGCACTGGGCGATGTACTGGGCTTGGCCATGTTCGCCATTCTCTTAGGGCTAACCCGTATCGCCTACGCCAAATTCGGCAAAAAGATCCTGCCGATGCTGCTGGGCGGCCTGATCGGGGCGGCCTGTTGCTATTTGATTGTGGGGCTGACCGATAACGTCTTAATCGCCTTCCTTGCCTGTATCCTCACCGGCGTCTTTACCGCCATGCTTTGGCCGGGTATGTTGATCGCCATGGAAGAAAATATTGAGGGAGCGGGCGTGGTTGCCTTTGCGCTGATGGCCGTCGGCGGCGACTTGGGCGCTTCGGTAGCCCCGCAGATGATGGGAGTGGTGATCGATACGGTGGCCGCATCCCCGATGGCCTCGGCGTTAAGTCAGTCCACCGGCCTGACGGTTGACCAAATCGGCATGAAGGTAGGAATGCTCACCAGCGCCATCTTCCCCATCTTGGGAATCGTCCTGTTAATCATTATTATGCGTTATTTCCAAAAGAAAAAGGAGCAAGCGTAATGCTTGCTCCTTGTTATTACTCGGTACGAAGTGCCACAACAGGATCCTTGCGTGCCGCGCTACGAGAGGGAATGATACCCGAAAGCAGTGTCAGCCCCATACTGACCAAAATCAACAAAACGGCCACGGGTATGGGCAGAATGGCCCGCAGGTTGGGGATGCCGGTCAAGGCTTGAATGATGGCGTTGATGGGTAGGCACAGCAGGTAGGTCAACCCTACACCGACCAGCCCCGAAGCGAAGCCGATAATGAGGGTCTCAGCGTTGAACATGCTCGATACATTACGCTTGCTTGCGCCGATGGCACGTAGGATGCCGATCTCCTTGGTGCGCTCCTGCACCGAAATGAGGGTGATAACACCGATCATAATGGAGGACACCACCAGCGAAATGGCCACAAAGGCAATGAGGATATAGGTGATGGCGTTAATGATGGTGGTAATAGAACTCATCATGATGCCCACATAGTCGGTATAGTGTACCTGCTGAAGCTCCTCGCGGCTCTCATTGTAGCGGGCAATGACATCTTCAATCACATCCTTGTTCTCAAAGGATGAAGCGTACAGATTCACGCTGGCAGGAGAGGACAGGTTAACATGTCCCAATTCGATCAAATTTTCCTCATACGAGGAATCGGAAAACTCCAAAATCTCATCATAGTAGAGGGCGCACTGTTCGGTGGTATAGTTGGGGAGTGCGGCATCCAGTTGTGCGGCCAGCATCGGCGCGGGAATGTTGGCCATCTGCGCCTGTACTTGTGCGGCCATCTGCATGCGCACCTGCGCCTCAACCATTTCCCGCATCAGCTGTTCCAGGTCCTCGTCGGTCATATTTTCAATATACTCGGCAAGATCCTTCTCACTCATGCCCATCTGCTGGGTAAGCGCCTGTTTGAGTGCTTCCTCACGGGCGGCACGGTCCATGGTGGACAGGGCTTGGTCAACGGCTGCCTGCAATTGTTCGGGGGACGGCACACTCATAATGCCGATATAGGCCTTGGCCTTGCCGTCGGTATCCAGTCCTGCCAAATGCTCACGCAGGGCCGTTTCCTTGGTGGCATCGTCCAGTTTTCCGGTGTTCTCATTAAAGGGCAATCCGGTAAAAATATCGGTATGGCTGTCGGCCAACTGCGCCTGTACGGCCGGCGAGTCGGAGGAGTGATTGATGATATACTCAGTCAGTGCCTTGGTATAGCCAATTGAGCCGCCCAGCATGGCCGAAGTCGCATCTTCACTGGGACGAATGATGCCCGACACCTTGAGAGTGAGTGCATTATCATAGAGATACCGCAGGCCGGCATCGGTCTGGCGCAGATCGGTGTATAGTCCGGTATTTTCATCCAATGTATAGCAATCGGAGTTGAGAATCACACGGAAATCCATCTCATGGATCTGTTGATAAGACCATTTTTGTTGCTCAGCATTCAGTTCGCCTTTATTGAGTACCGCATCAAAGACGGCGTTGATCTCCTCCTCGGTCTTAAGACCGAGCGCATATAAGGTCAGGTCGTCCAGTTCGTTATTCTCGTCGAGCACCAGTACAATCTCGTTATAGGTGGTCGGCCAATTGCCGTAAACCACCTCATACTGGTTTTCCAGCACGGGATTGATCAATCCTCCGTCCTTAGCCGAGAGCATCTCGGTCCAAAGAATGGTGGAACTCATGGCAGGGTTCATGGCCATCATGGATTGGCTCATCATACCCGAGTCCTCACCAAAACTCATCATATTGGTAATATCCATGCCGAAGTTCTCATACAGAGCATCGGAAAGGAGTTTTTGCGTGTCGGAATAGATGATTTTGCCGTCAATATTCTTGGTATACACCAAAAGCTTGGGATCGTAAGTATACTGCACGCCCGAAAGTGCGCCGCTCAACTCGCCGTCTTCCCGTATAAGCTCCTCATCAATGAAGGCCTTAAACGATTCCAGATCGTTCTCGGTGGCTTCCACATTATTAAGAGCGTTAATCATTTCAAACAGTACCGCCTGCGAATAGATGGCGTCTTTGTCATGCTCCTGTGTAGAGGAGGCGGCGCCCATAAAGGTTTCCATGAGCGTGCTTAGATCAATGGTAGTTGCCTCAATTGTCAGCGGATAAGAAGACAGCGTATCCTCCTGCAGAACATTGATGTAGGTGGTCATGCCTTGCGACACGGCATAGATAAGGGCAATGCCGATAATGCCGATACTGCCGGCAAAAGAGGTGAGCACCGTGCGTCCCTTTTTGGTGAACAGGTTGGTCAGCGACAGCCCAAACGAGGTAAAGAAGGACATCGACGGCTTCTTTTTGCTCTTATTGCGACGCGGCTTAGGCGCGGTCGGCTGTTCCTCATCGGGAGAGAGGGGATGTGTATCGGCGGTGATTACGCCGTCAAGCATACGAATGATGCGTGTCGAATAGGTCTGTGCCAGCTCGGGGTTATGGGTAACCATGATCACCAGCTTTTCCTTAGCAACTTCTTTAAGCAGTTCCATAACCTGTACGCTCGTTTCGGTGTCCAGAGCACCCGTCGGCTCATCGGCCAGTATAATATCAGGGTCATTAACCAGCGCACGGGCAATCGCCACACGCTGCATCTGTCCGCCCGACATTTCACCCGGTTTCTTTTTAAGCTGATCGCCCAGCCCCACCGCAATCAAAGCCTTGGTGGCACGGGCGCGGCGTTCGCTCGTCTTAACCCCCGATAGCGTCAAGGCCAGTTCCACATTCTTGAGTACCGTCTGATGGGGGATGAGATTATAGGACTGAAAAACAAAACCAATGGAATGATTACGATAGGCGTCCCAATCCCGATCCTTATAATCCTTGGTGGATGTGCCATTGATGATCAGATCGCCGTCGGTGTAGCCGTCCAGACCGCCGATAATGTTGAGCATGGTCGTCTTGCCGCAACCCGACGGGCCGAGGATGGACACAAATTCATTCTTACGAAATGAGAGGGAAATGCCTTTAAGGGCATGAACCGAATTTTCTCCCGCCTCATAAGTCTTTTTAATGTTCTTTAACTGTAGCATACCATCAATCCTTTCTGCTACTATTATAATATAAGAAAAAGAGGGAAGAAATCAACAGTTTATGAACGAAAGATGAGAAATAGGTGAAAAAAGGACAGCCACGGGTAAGGTGGCTGTCGAAATCTCATTTATTTTGTCAAAGGTATAAAAGTAAGACATATCATTATCGGGATAAACAAACCGTTCCATCCCTTTCCCATCGGCATCCTTGCGCCAGTAAATAATTTGATCCGACTGTGTATGGAGCCAAATCGTTTCCACGCAATCCTCATCTACGTAATATTGAATACGGGAGAAGGAAAAGGGAAACAATTTGGATTCGGCTTGCACAACGTTTCCCGATTCTGCCGTAAACGAGCACACCGTCGGACGGGAGAAAAGAGGACCGGTAATAGGCGGAAGTAATATACAAAAGGCAAAGAGAAACAGTCTCTTTAGTTTAAATTTCATAGGTATCTCCTTGCGGTTTATGAATAGGAAAAATAATCCACAAACTGATTGTCCTTATCGTAAAGCCAAACGAAATCTCTGGGGCCAAGCGTGAATGTTACCTGCTTTTGCTCATACTCTCCGTCGGTAAAACGTCGGGTTTCATAAATGGAGAATAAAAAATGCTTGGTGTGGGTTTCTACCGTTTTCCCGTCAATGGAATACGAATGGATTTGCGGGGCGAATAAGAACAAAACACAGAGGTTGTATGTTGTAATTATGGTCAAAACAACACCAACAATAACAAGTGTTTTCTTCCAGCCGTTTTTCATAAATATTTCTCCTGCGAAAAAAATGGTTAGGCAAATCGATTTACACCGGGATAGCTAAATGGCCAAAAACTTGTAAAAAGCCAGTAAGCAACATTTGTATTGTTCCACGGCATGAATTCCTCATACTGATAGTCGGTAACCGGAGCGTTGTCAACTAATGGTCTATAGCGGACACCGTCAAAGTGTTGCTCACGAGAAGTGTCAGGATCAATTACAGAAATATCAAAATATTCCATACGAACTAGATATTGCTCGTTAATTGGTTCTTGAATTACACTTTCTACAACAGCAATTCCTGCTTTTTGCACAAGATAGTGCACCAAGGCATAGGAAACATTGAATTTAATTGCACAAAAGGCAGCAAGAGCAACTGCTATTAATTCTACCAAATAGGAATAGGATTTTCCTGCTTGTGAGTTTAGGACCCTAACAACGTCCTGAGTGGATATTTTTTGCTGATAATAGCCTAACTGTAATGTATATGGTATTCCATCTGCATAGAGAGTATTATAATGAATTTGTCCCATAAAGTATTTTGGCGCTCTAACCGCAGTAGGTGTTTCTTTATGTGTTGATGTGTTGATGAGAGCATTAGAAAGTGGGACGATGTCGGTAGAGGTGACATTATTTTCTACATCTGTGGTTGTTATGTGTGCATTATTGTCTTGCATGGTAGATGAAGTAATAAGACAAAGTTTTCCATCATAATACTCTTTGGAGTATTCAGAACCATCGGGACGTCTAATGCGATCAATTCGAGTTACGACCCCTTCGCTATCAATAAAGGATCCGGAAAAAATCACATTCTCTGTAAAAGTAACATCAGCAGCATAGGATATAGGTGATAGAGTTAAAAAAAGAGATAAACATAGGATAATACATATAAATTTTTTCATAATACAGTTCCTTTCTTAAAATTAAGCTTGTGGTGTAAAATAAAAACGCATGAGTTGTACGATCAAACTCATGCGCGAAGAAAGGAAATTTTCAATCGTTGCCTCCAATCGGGCAAGGCGGAGAATGAAAGGAGCGCACGAGAAAAAGTGCAATAAATGAATTTCATTACAAGCCCTCCTTACCTGTTGGTATTTTCTGTCATTACTATAGCATAGGTTTTTAGTTTTGTAAATACCAAAAAAGCAAAATAATAAAAATTTTTATTCTAATGCAAGAAAAGGTTGCAACAGGAAAGACTATGATGTATAATAAAGTGTTCTTAGATAACACATATTTTCTAAAGAAATCGAGGGATCTGTATGGAAGAAAAAATGAGAAGAGTAGGCACCGTGTCCCGAGGCATCCGCTGCCCGATCATCCGTGAGGGTGACGATCTGGCCGCAATCGTAGCCGATAGCGTATTGGCCGCCGCCGAAAGCGAAGGCTTTGCTATGCGTGACCGTGATGTTATCTCCATTACCGAATCCATCGTCGCCCGTGCGCAGGGCAATTATGCCGGCGTGGACGATATTGCCGCCGATGTGAAAGCCAAACTGGGCGGAGGCACCGTTGGCGTGTTGTTCCCCATTTTGTCCCGTAACCGTTTTGCCATCTGTCTGCGCGGTATTGCTAAGGGTGCATCCAAGATCGTGTTGCAGCTGAGCTACCCGTCCGATGAGGTGGGCAATTCGCTGGCCACCTATGATCTGATCGATGCCGCCGGTATCAACCCCTATTCCGATGTCCTGTCGCTGGAGCGTTACCGCGAGGTCTTCGGCGTGCAGAAGTTGGAGTTTACCGGCGTGGATTATGTCGAGTATTACGGCAACCTGATTGAGGAAATGGGCGCCGAGGTGGAGATCATCTTTGCCAACCAGCCCAAAGCCATTCTGGATTATACCGATACCGTACTTACCTGCGATATCCACACCCGTGCCCGCACCAAGCGTCTGCTCAAAGCGGCAGGAGCTAAGGTGGTCTATGGTCTGGACGAAATTCTCAATGCTCCCGTCAACGGCTCGGGTTGCAATGAGAAATACGGTCTGCTCGGCTCGAATAAATCTACCGAAGATAAAGTAAAACTCTTCCCCCGTGAGTGTCAGGGGCTGGTGTTGGATATTCAGAAAAAGATATTTGATGCCACCGGCAAACACGTCGAGGTCATGGTGTATGGCGACGGTGCCTTCAAAGACCCGCAGGGTAAAATTTGGGAGTTGGCCGATCCGGTCGTTTCCCCCGCCTTTACCGATGGTTTGATCGGTACCCCCAATGAGTTGAAACTGAAATATTTGGCCGATAACGATTTCAAGGATCTGTCGGGCGAAGAACTCAAAAAGGCCATCTCCGAGTCTATCAGGGCTAAGGACGGCAACCTCAAAGGCAACATGGCGGCGCAGGGTACCACCCCCCGTCAGTTGACCGATCTGATCGGCTCACTGTGCGACCTCACCAGCGGTTCGGGCGATAAGGGTACTCCCGTTGTCCTCGTACAAGGCTATTTCGATAACTATACCAACTAAACCCCACCAAATCCCCGAAAGTTAGGCTTTTGGGGATTTTTGATAATAATTACTGGTTTTGGAGTTATTATGAATCAAGAGTTGTTTTCCTATATTAAGGCTTGTCCCACCGCCTATCATGCAGTAGCCTTTGCCCGTAAAGCCTTGCTTGCGGCAGGATTTATCCAATTGCACGAGGCGGATGCATGGAATATGGAACAGGGCGGACGGTATTTTGTCATTCGTGGCGGCTCGGCGCTGATTGCCTTTGTGGCAGGGGGCGACGGGTATCGCATTACCGCATCGCACGGGGACAGTCCGGCCTTGGCCGTCAAATGGCATAAAGAGCAGTTAGCCGTTGAAGTATACGGCGGAATGATTATGAGCAGTTGGATGGATCGCCCTCTGTCCTGCGCCGGTCGGGTTACCGTGCGCACCGAGCAGGGATTGGAAACTCGTTTGGTTGACCTGCAGGAGCCGGTGGCTGTCATCCCTCATGTGGCCATTCATTTGGATCGAGGGGTTAACGAAGGGGAAAAGATCAACCCGTCTGTCGATCTGCAACCGTTAGGCGCTTCGCTTGCCGAGCAGATTGAGGGGGATGTAATCGATGCCGATCTGATTTTGTATAATCCGCAGGACGGACAGGTAATCGGAGATATGATCACAGCGCCGAGATTGGACGACCTGCAGTGCGCCTTTGCCGCCCTTACCGCCTTTTTGGCCGAGCCTCATGCGGGCAACGTCTATGCCCTGTTTGATAACGAAGAGGTAGGAAGCATGACTCGGCAGGGTGCCGCTTCCGACTTTTTGGCCTGCGTCCTGGAGCGTTTGGGCGATCGCCCACGCAAATTGGCCAAGAGTTTTCTGGTCAGTTGCGATAATGCCCATGCCGCTCACCCCAACCATAAGGAAAAGGCGGATGATGGCCGCCATGTTACCTTAAATGGCGGCGTGGTCATTAAACATAACGCCAATCGCAAGTACACCACCGAAGGAGTCACCTCGGCCGTCTTCGAGGAGATTTGCAACAAAGCGGGCGTGCCCGTTCAGCATTATTATAACCGTCCCGATCAGGCGGGCGGCTCTACCTTAGGTGCCATTTTGTCCAATCAGGTGTCGGTGCCGATGGTGGACATTGGTTGTCCCCAGTTGGCCATGCATTCTTGCTTGGAAACTTCGGGAGCGCAGGCCACCAAGCAGATGGTGCAGGCGCTGACGGCATTTTATCGTGACAAGGAGAATAACTATGCTGGTATTTGAAAACGATTATTCGGAAGGTTGCCATCCCCGCATCTTGGAGCGGCTGGTGCATACCAATTTCGATAAGCAGGTCGGCTATGGGTTTGACGACTACTGCGCCTCAGCCAAGAAAAAAATTGCCGCCGCCTGCCAAAAAGATGTGGATGTGTGGTTCCTGTCGGGCGGCACCCAAACCAATCGCATTGTCATATCGAACATGATCGATTCATACCAATCGGTGGTAGCGGCCGACACCGGACATATCAATGTCCACGAAGCGGCGGCTATTGAAAGTGCCGGACGCAAGGTGCAGTTGTTGCCCCATGTGGACGGAAAACTGCCGGCCGAAAGCCTGAAACGGATGTTGGTGGACTTTTATGCCGACGATCATCACGACCATTGCCCCTTCCCCGGCATGGTATACATATCCCATCCCACCGAGTACGGCACCCTCTATTCCAAAGCGGAGCTGACGGCGCTGGCCAACGTCTGTCGGGAGTATGCCCTGCCCCTGTATATGGACGGCGCGCGACTGGGCTATGCGCTTTCTTGCCCCGATTCTGACCTGACTCTGCCCGAGATTGCCGAACTTTGTGACGTGTTTTATATCGGTGGCACCAAGGTGGGCGCCCTGTGTGGCGAAGCGTTGGTCTTTACCAAAAATAATACTCCTTCTCACTTTCTGGCGAGAGTCAAGCAACAAGGCGGATTATTGGCCAAGGGTCGGTTGCTGGGTATCCAGTTTGATACGCTGTTCACCGACGGACTGTATGAGAAGTTGGGGGCGCATGCGATTACCATGGCGGCCAAATTACGGGGCATTTTTGAGCAAAAAGGGTACGATTTTCATCTGAATTCGCCCACAAATCAGCTGTTTGTGGTGCTGAAAAATGAAAAAATGGAGCAATTACGCCCCTTTGTACGCTTTAGTTTTTGGGAAAAGAAAGGGGAAACCCATTCGGTGGTGCGCTTTGCCACCAGCTGGGCTACCCAGGAAACAGACATCGATCAATTAGAGAAATTATTATAAAAGGAGAATAGGATCATGGGATTTTTAAGCGGAAAGACGGTTATCATCACCGGCGGCGGCCGTGCCGTATTGGCCAACGGTAAAGCCGGTAGTATTGGATACGGTATTGCAACGGCCTATGCCAAAGAGGGCGCAAACATTGTGATTACCGGCCGTAATGTAAAGAAATTAGAGGAAGCCAAGGAAGAGCTGGAGCGTCTGTACGAGGTGAAGGTATTGCCGGTGCAAGCCGATATCTCGGCCGGGGCCGACAATGCGGCCATTGCCGCCGATGTTGTGGCCAAAACGGTAGAAGCCTTTGGCGGCGTGGATGTGTTGATCAACAATGCCCAGGCGTCGGCTTCCGGTGTGACCATTGCCGATCATACGGTAGAGCAGTTCGATCTGGCCATCTATTCGGGACTGTATGCCACATTCCATTATATGCAGGCCTGCTATCCTTACCTCAAGGAGAGCAAGGGCACGGTTATCAACTTTGCGTCGGGCGCCGGCTTGTTCGGCAACTATGGCCAATGTTCTTATGCCGCCGCCAAGGAGGGCATCCGCGGCATGACCCGTGTGGCCGCTTCCGAGTGGAGTAAGGACGGCATCAATGTCAATGTCATTTGCCCGCTGGCATGGACGGCACAGTTGGAAAACTTCAAAAATGCCTATCCCGATGCCTTTGATAAGAATGTGCACACCCCGCCGATGGGCTACTTCGGCGACCCCGAAACCGATATCGGCCGTGCTTGTGTCAGCCTGGCTCATCCCGATTTCAAATATATGACCGGTGAAACCCTGACATTCGAAGGCGGACTGGGCTTGCGTCCGTAATTTTATCAATAAGAGGATAGCATGGAATTTTGCGTATTAACAAAAGAAGAATATCGCGCCTTTTTTAATGAGCATCCGCAGGCATCCTTTATGCAGTCGGTGGAACTGTCGGAGTTAAAAGAGGAATATGGCAGCAAGCCGCACTTTGTCGGGGTTAAGCAGGACGGCAAAACCGTGGCTGCCTCGCTGGTGTTGGAAGACCGAGCGGTGCTCGGACAAAAGGAGTTCTATGCGCCCAGAGGCTTGCTGGTGGACTACCACGATCGGGAACTTCTTGGCTTCTTTGTTAAGGAGTTACGCTCCTATATTCACAAACAGGGCGGTTTTATGCTGACTATTGATCCGAATGTCCTCTATCGGGTGCGCACGCCCGAAGGGGAAATCATCCCCGAAAACGGAGCGGATGATGAGTCGGTTCACAATCTGTTGGACTTAGGCTTCCGCCATTTTGGATTTAATATTTATCTGGATGCCCGTCAGGTGCGCTGGTGCTGCCATCTGCCGCTGGATGAGGATTATGAAACCAAAAAGGCCAAATTCTCCAAACAGACCCGCAAAAATATCAACTCCTGCATCAAAAAAGGTTTGATGGTGCGTGAGGGAACGATCGAGGATCTGGATGTTATGGCCGAGATCTTTGAAACAACGGCCAAAAGGCGAGATTTTTTCAGCCGCTCATTGGACTATTATCAGAAGATGTATCGGCACATGAAGGATCTGATGACCATCTATATCGCCTATTTGGATCCGGAAGTCTACTATGAGCATACCGCTCAACTTCTCAAATCGGCAACTGTCGATATGACAACGGCCGAGGAAAGAATAGCTCGTCAGGTGACGGGGGAAAAGTCGGTTCGTGCGCTGGCGTTGGCTCGGGAGCAGGTGGAAAAATACACAAAGGAACTGGCCAAGGCCGAGCAATTCAGAAAGGATTATCCGCAAGGCAAGGCGATCGGCTGTTTATTGTCTTTGCGTAGCGGCAATGAGTACCTGACCTTGACCAGCGGGGTGTTGATGGAGTATCGGCAGTTTACCCCCAAGTATCTGATGTATGAGCATCACATTAAGGAAGCCTATAAAGAGGGCTTTTCATATTGTAATTTCTACGGCATTGCGGGTGATTTCAATCCCGACAATGAGTATTACGGAATCTACGAGTTTAAGAAGGGCTTTCGCGCCAATGTTACCGAGTATATCGGTCAGTTCGAATTGCCGACCGGCGGATTTTACCATGTCTACCGGTTTGTAAAAAAGGTCAAGGGGTTATTGCATCATGGGACTCATTGAACTGGAAAAACAGGAATTTCTCTCATTTTCCAAAAATCATCCTTTGGCACTGTTCTTTCAGTCGCCCGAGTGGATCGAAGTCAAGAAGACCAACGGTTGGTGGGGCAAAATGCTGGGGATGAAGGAAAACGGAGCGGTGGTGGCGGCTACTGTCGTGTTGTTTAAGCGGGTAGCCGGTATTGGTGTCACCTTTGCCTACGCTCCCCGTGGATACCTGCTGGACTATACGGATTTTGAATTGCTGGAGCGGTTTACGGCCGCCATCCAAGATTACATGAAACAGGCGGGGGTGGCCTTCCTAAAGGTCAATCCCTATGTGGATTATCAGGTGCGGGACGAGGACGGAAAGATTGCTCGCGATACGGCTAATCTTACATTGATGGCTAAAATGAAAGATCTGGGATATCGCCATCAGGGCTTCTATGTGGATATGCACGACAAGAAGGATTTAGAGCCGCGGTGGCTTTCCGTGCTTGATCTGAAAGGGAAGACGATGGAAGACATCTACAAGGGGATGCGAAGCGGAACCAAGTGGGGAGTCAACAACAGCCGCAAGAACTTTCTCACCGTCATTGAAGCCGACGAGAGCAATATGGATGTGTTCAAGCAGTTGATGCAGCACACAGCCGACCGCAGAGGCTTTATTGATCGACCCTTGTCGTATTATCAGGAAATGTTCTCAGTTTTGAATCGGGAGCAGGCGGTCAAGGTTCTCTATGTGCAGATTGATTTTGAAGCGTTGTTTGCTCACACCCATGAGAGATTTGAGAAGAATCGGGAGCGGCTGGAGAAGATCTCGGATAATCCCAAGAAGGCACGAGAGGTAGCCGAGATCACATCAGAGCAGGCCAGCTTAGAAAAGCGGTTGGTTGCGCTGGAGCAGGATATTCAAGAGCATGGTAGCAAGAAGATCATTGCGGGCGGCTGGTACATGCTGTACGGCAGTGAGGTCGTGTATTTGTTTGGGGCCAGCTATAAGCCCTTTATGCGATACAATGCCCAGTATCTTTTGCAGTATGAGATGATTGAGTATGCTTTGACACATGGGTACAAGCGGTTCAATTTTTACGGTATTGACGGCAACTTCTCTCCGGAGTCGCCCAACTTCGGTCTATTTGATTTCAAGCGGGGTTTTGGGGCGACGGTGCATGAACTGGTCGGAGAATTTGATCTGGTCATCAGCAAACCTAAGTTTTTGTTGTATCGAGCAGCCTATAAGAGCTTCAATCTGTTACGGAAATTACGCAAATAAGAAAAACCCGCATCTATATCAGATGCGGGTTTTTTATTGGGCTTGACAGAGCGGCAGGCGGGAATCCATTTCTATAATGGCCGTGCTTTGTCCATTGGACACGCGTGGAAGATCGGCGAAAAAGGAGAAATCACTATCGGGCGCAACCGATTGAATGTGGGTAATTACCTGTCCGGTCACAGCGGCGACGGTGCGTAGCTTCGTATCGTAATTATGCCCTTGCACCTGCAGTAAGCGTTTGCCGGCGGCAGGGATAGCCACGATCTCGCTATGTAAAAACACCCGATGGGTTGAATTTTGGAAAGAGGCAAGGGCGTTCATATCGTGAGCCAGTTTTGACCAAACATCGCCTGCCAACAAAGAGGGAGTGAGGTCGGCATGGTGGCGAATGAGAAAACTGCCGCCGGCTTCGTCGGGCAGGGCGACTTTAAGCGTGGTTTTTAAGGCGGTACGGAAGATCAAAGGGTTTGGCGTGCAAACATGGCGACCGAGTTTAACCTTGATAGCCAGATCCAATTTCCCTTTTTTAATCTGCGCTGCCATGTGGCGCATGGGTAGGTCCTGTCCGTCCTTTTGGCCATGGATGCCGACCAGTGAGCCGATGCGCAGGGGAAATATGGTGCCGGAGGGACGATCAAAGAGCATCAGTAGGCAGGGTTCATGGTTACCGCCGGCGATGGCATTGAGGGCGGAGGCGTGGCGGGAGAGCAGTTTGGCGGGACCGGAAACGGTATAGAAATAGCGGCAGATCTCGCCCTCGGGATCGGCCAAAGTCTGTAATAATTGTATGCGATTGGGTTCACTTTCGGTGCCGATAAAGAGATAAAGCATGATAATTTTCCTCAGTCAAAAAATCGAGAAACATTCCTTAAAACGGGGAAAAGGTAACAAAATTGTCACTTTTCTGTGTAAAACTCAGTGGAAAGTGTGGAAAAATCGGAATATTTCCTATTGATATTTTAGCAGAGAATGGCTTGTAATGCAATGAAGAATATGGTATGGTATGTATAGAAATATTAAAAAGTTTGCAGGAGGATCTGATGCTATGAAGCGGACCGATTACATGAATTGGGATGAATATTTTATGGGTGTGGCGCTGTTGGCCGCCCGTCGTTCCAAGGATCCCAGCACGCAGGTAGGTGCCTGCATTGTCGATGACAACAACATCATCCTTTCTACGGGATATAACGGATTTCCCTACGGATGTTCCGATGATGTGTTCCCGTGGGGGCGCTCGGGTGAGATGAATGACACCAAATATCCCTATGTGGTGCATGCGGAACTCAATGCGATTCTCAATGCGCAGGGTCGCTCGTTGCGCGGAGCTCGTATTTATGTTGCTCTTTTCCCGTGCAATGAGTGTGCAAAGGCCATTATCCAGTCGGGGATTCGGGAGGTTATCTATCTGTCGGACAAGTATGCGACGACTGATTCCACCATGGCTTCCAAGCGGATGCTGGAGGCGGCAGGGGTGAAACTGACACCCTTTATCTCGGAGCATAAAGAAATAGTCCTCTCCTTTGAGGTAGAGTAATGCATTACGAGCAGGGCGTCTTCTATATGGATGGGTTGCCCCGATCGGCAACGCATGCGTTAGTGACGGCCAAACAGGCGACCGATTACATTGTAGCACACGGCATGGTACCCTTTTTCACGGGGGACATAGCGGGATTATCGATAGAGGAGAACACCTATCGGGATGACTGGTGGTGTGAGGATTCGGTGCGTGACCCGTGGGAGTGGCGTAAGGTGTTAGCCAATGAGGGGCGTGTGGTATACGGGAAGTTTTTTAGCGGTAAGGCCGGATTCATGGACATCGATTTGTTCCCGTTGTTGTGCGCTTATCGGAGAGATGGCTATGATTTTGAGACCTTATATGAGTTGGGTCAGGTATCTCAGCGAGAGCGTGCGGTTATGGATGCGGTAGGCTGGGAAGTGCGGCATAATGCCGAGATCCGCAAACGTGCGGGATTTGGCAAGAATGGATACAAGGGCTATGAGAATACTACGGTAAAGTTGCAGGATAAGACCTACTTAGTTATTCGAAAGTTTCAGCAACGGCTCAACAAGCAGGGGCAGCCTTATGGATGGTCGGTGGCACACCTGTCCAGACCGGAGGCTTGTTTCGGCGAAGATTTTATAAAAAGTGAATATGCCTTATCTCGGGAACAGGCCAAGGCACGGTTGATGCAGGCCTTGATTGAGCGCAATCCCCAAATCTCGGTGGCGGCGTTGGAGAAAATGCTGGCATAAGGAAAACCTTTCAAATGGTATTGCAATTTGGGGCAGATGTGATATACTGGAAACACAAACAGAGTAAGGAGAAACGGTATGAATATCTGGCATGATATGAGTCCGAAACGCATTACGCCCGATGATTTCATTGCCATTGTGGAGATCGAGAAGGGCAGTAAGTGTAAGTACGAGCTGGATAAGGAAACGGGCATGCTGATGTTGGATCGCATCCTGTATACATCAACCCACTATCCGGCAAACTATGGATTGATTCCCCGCACCTATGCCGATGACCTGGATCCGTTGGATGTATTGATCTTAAGTTCGGAGGCAATTTTGCCGCACACCGAGGTGCGATGTTATCCGATCGGGGTGATCTCGATGCTGGATAACGGGCGCAGCGATGAAAAGATCATTGCCATTCCCTTTAATGATCCGTCTTATAACACCTACAACGATATTTCCGAGTTGCCTTCTCATATTTTTGAGGAGATGCGCCATTTCTTCAGTGTATACAAGACGCTGGAGGATAAGGAAACGACGGTGGATGAGATCCACGGCGCTTTAGAAGCGAAGAAGATCATAGCGGCGGCTATCAACAGTTACGTTGAGAATTATTGCAAATAATGTCGGTGAGGAACTGCAAAAAGAGCAGTTCCTCATTGATTTTTCATAAAAAAGGAGTATAATGTAGAAAGAAAGATCGAGGAAGGAAAATCTCATGGAAATTTTAACGGCAACAATGGAACAGATGGCCTTTTTATTTTGTCTGATCGCTCTTGGTGTGATTTTAGCCAAAGTCAAGGCGATTCCGGCGGGGACGGCGGCTGTATTGGGTAAATTGGAGAACAATTTGCTGATTCCGGCGCTGGTGCTTTACACCTTTGCTACCAACTTTACCACCGAGAAACTGGCTTCGGCCGGCAAGCTATTCCTGCTTGGACTTGGCATTTCGATGGTCATGTGTGTGGTGGGCTGGGCATTAGCCCGTCTTTTTGACAAGGATGAAACGGTGCGAGCGGCCTATACCTACGGATTGGCCTTTGCTAATTTCAGCTATATGGGCAATGCGGTAGCGGCGGCGGTCTTCCCTGAATTTTTCTTGGATTACCTGATCTTTACCCTGCCAATGTGGATTATGATCTATGTATGGGGTGTGCCCTATGTGCTGGTGCCTCGGCAGGAGGGAAAGCGCACGGTCGGTAGCAGTTTGAAGGCTCTGATCAATCCCATGATGATCTGCATGATCGTGGGCATGATCATCGGTCTGACGGGCTGGCAGATGCCCGGATTTTTGGACAAGACGGTGGCAACGGTGAAGGATTGTATGTCGCCCGTGGCCATGCTTTTAACCGGCATTACAGTGGCGGGCATGAACATTAAGAAGATACTCTCCATGTGGAGTGTATATGTCGTAACGTTTATTCGATTGATTGCCATTCCGTTGGTCTTCCTTGGGATCTTTATGCTGGTGCCGAGTGATCGCTCCTTGGTGATTTGTTGTACCTGCGCTATGGCCATGCCGCTGGGGCTTAATGCCGTGGTGGTGCCGGCGGCGTACGGCAAGGACACCTCGGTAGCGGCAGGGATATCGATTATTTCGCATGTTATCTCTTGCGCAACCATTCCGTTGATGTTTTATTTGATGATGAACTGGGTGCTGTAGTTCCAGACAAGAGAACCGGTTTTCTACCGCTCGACACAGGTGCAGGTCACGCCTACGCTTGAGCAAGCAATTTAAGAAAAAGATGCACAAAACCCCACACGTGAAAACATGTGGGGTTTTTCATGAAAGAAAAAAGAGGGTATTCGTTTTAATGGCCGGAATAATCACGGTCAATGTGAATCACGCAGAACAAAGACGGGTCTTGCTCAGATACGGCTTGGCAGACATGGTTGCGAATCTCGGCATCGGATGCCTTAACCGAAAAGGGAACGACAATATCAAAAATAAGATTGGTGTGGGTTGGCCCTTGCACCACGCGAAAATCGTGAAAGGACAAGGGCATATTTAGCGTGTTGAGCACATCGGACACCATACGGCGCAGTGCATCGGTCTGCTCATCGTCGGTGGTGATGGGGTCCATGTGAATGACGGCTTCGATGTTGAGTTCTTGACCCAGTTGTTTTTCAATATTATCAATGGCGTCATGCAACAGGAGAATATCGCCCTTGGCATCTACTTCGGCATGGAGGGAAGCCATGCAACGACCGGGGCCGTAGTCGTGCACGATCAGATCGTGGATACCCAGCACTTCCTCGTGAGCCATAACCAATTCTTCGATTTGGGAAACAAATTCAGGCTCGGGCGGTTGTCCCAGTAAGGGAGCGATCGTTTCCTTGGCGGCCTTAAACCCGCTAAAGAGGATAAAGAGCGAAACCAAAGCGCCCGTCCAGCCGTCCAAGGGCAGACCGGACAGAGCACCGATAACGGTCGCCGCCAGAACAACAGCGGTGGACAGACAATCGCTGATGCAGTCGGTCGCCGTGGCCATCATGGCATCACTGTGAATCTGCGTGGCGATCTGACGGTTATAGAAGAACATATATAACTTAATCAGAATGGAAGCGCACAAAATGATAATCGAAAGCAGATCAAGAGTGGCCGTAGAGGGATGGATAATCTTTTCTATCGAACCGGTGAGCAGTTCAACGCCAGCCAGCAGGATAAGCAAGGATACGGCAAGTCCTGTGAGATACTCAATGCGGCCGTGGCCGTATGGATGTTCACGGTCAGGCTTTTGCGCCGAAAGTTTAAAGCCGATGAGGGTAATAATGGAAGAGCCGGCATCAGACAGGTTGTTAAAGGCATCGGCCGTGACGGCAATTGAGCCGGTTAAGGTACCGGCTAGGAATTTTCCGGCAAAAAGCAGGAGATTCAAAGCCATACCCAACCCGCCGCACAGGGTACCATAGGCCGTACGAACGTTGGGTGCGTTGTAATTTTTATGATCACGAATCAGCCATTTGGCCAGAAGATTTACCATAATTTTACCGCCTTTTTGTTTGAGTATATTGTAACACAAGCATGGGGCATTGACAAGAGGGGTTCTCTCCTTTTATAATAGAAGAAACGGAGGATTTACTATGAATGTTTTGATTATTGACGGGCAGGGCGGTAAGCTTGGTGCAGGCTTAGTGACTGCCGTAAAGGAAAACTATCCGCAGGCTACGGTAACCGCAATAGGAACCAATGCCATTGCTACAGCCGCCATGCTCAAGGCGGGTGCCGCGCAGGGCGCAACGGGAGAAAACCCCGTTATCGTTGCCTGCCGTAAGGCCGATGTCATCTTAGGCCCGATCGGGATTGTGTCTGCCGATGCGCTTTTGGGTGAGATCACTCCGGCTATGGCAACGGCAGTTGGGGCATGCGAAGCAAAAAAAATTCTCATTCCCATGAATCGTTGCGGCATTCGAGTCGTAGGGGTGCAGGAACTGGCGATGAATGACTATATCGCCTTGGCTATGAAGGAGATACAAGCATGAAACGGATTGTGGCGCTGATGCTGATGTTGTTGCTCCTGTGCGCCGGCTGTGTCAAGAAACCAACGGTAAAGATCGGCGTATTGGAGCCGCTCAGCGGAGAGTTTGCTGCCGGCGGGCAACTCGAATATCAGGGAATCCAGGAGGCGCTGGAAGCCTATCCTATGCTGGGCGATGCCCGTGTTGAATTGGTAGTGGCCGATAACCTCTCCACCGAAGACGGCGCTCGTGAGACGGCCAAATCCTTGGCCGACCAAGGGGTGCAGATCGTCATCGGCAGTTGGGGCAGTTCCCTATCCCAAGCGGCGGCCGAAGTGCTGATCAAAAAACAAATCCCCATGATAACTACCACGGCCGGTAAAATTAATAATGCTTCCTGCTTTTCTCTGGAGTTAAGTATTGCCCAGCAGACACAGGCTTTAGCGGCCTTGATTACTGAGCAGGGCTGGACAAGGGTTGCCATCGTGAGCGATCGCAACAACGCCTATGATATGGCCATGCGTCAAGCCTTTATTGAGGCAGGCGGAAAAGAGATTATTTGCGCCGAAGCCCATGGTACGGCTGAAAATCTGGCCGATTGTGTAGCAGCCATGGAGCAGGAGCAGGCAGATGTCTTGTTTATCCCATCAATGGCCGATGCGGCAGCAGGAATGACCGAATTGCCGATCTTAGGCGGTGACGTCAGTACAGCGGAAGGAGTATATTATCCGATGTATGCGCCCGAGGGGGCTAAAGCTGTTGGCTATGATGGGTATTTGACGGCATTGGCGATTTTGGGAGGAGAGCCCAAAGAGATTGAAGGAAAAACGGGATTGTTGGATTATGACGGTACCAATATGACCCGCAAGAGTTGGCATATACAAACTCCTGCCGATTCCGAATAAAAAAGGTGTTGCCTATTTAGGCAACACCTTTTTCTATGTATGAATCAGAATGCACGTTTACCCATCGTAAAAAGAAGCGCCAAGATCAAAACAACCAGCATAACGCTGCCGACGATAATCAGACTGCACCAGTAGGAGCGGGCGAAATTACGGCGGTTGAGATTCGAGCCGTTAATGGAAAAGATAACCAGGAAGATAAACCCAACAATGGGGATGGCAAAAAGAATCTGTAACCCGAAATAAGCCCACGGGGAAAGGGGCTGATACTCCTCCGGTATCCTATCTTCTATTTGGTCAGGAGAAGGGGTGTGGGTGACAGGGGCAGATGCCGCAACCTCAGCAGGAGCGGGAGTATCCTCTACAGCAGCTCCGCAAGCAGGACAGAATTTAGCGGTTTCTTCTAAGTTTGTGCCACAGGAATTACAGAACATAAGGATCACACTCCTATAAAAAATTACGAAATAAAGAATTCAAAACCGAGCGTAATGCCGGTCATGAGGATGCCGGCGATGAGAACACCGACAGCGATGGCAGGCAGGGCATCTTTCAGGCGCATATTCATCATGCCGGCAATCAAAGCTCCTGTCCAGGCACCCGTACCGGGCAGAGGAATGGCGACAAAAAGCAAAAGCCCCCAAAACTTGTACTTTTCCACCGTGCCTTTTTTGTTTTCGGCACGCTTTTCCAGCTTTTCGGCGATGCGACCTAACCGACCGCTTTTGCGCTTCATCCATTCAAAGATGCGGCGAATGAACAACACAATAAAGGGTGCCGGCAAAAGATTGCCTAAATAGGAAATGATAAAGGTGGCCAAATGGGGTAGTCCCAACGCCACGCCCACGGGGATGGCCCCTCTTAATTCAATTACCGGAAGGAGGGATACGAAAAAGGTAATCAAACCTTTAATAAATTCCGATGAATTCTCTCCCAGAGAGATAAACCATTCTGCAATACCCAATGTTGTTACCGCCTTTGTAGTAGTATTCATAGTATAGCATATTTTTCCGCAAATTTCCACTATTTCTTTTATAGCAAAAAACGGATTTCCCATGAACAGGAAATCCGTTTTTGCTTAACCGCCCAAATAGGCGTTCTTTACGGCATCATTGGTCAAAAGAGCCGATGCGTTATCGGTCAAGACAACCTTGCCCGTTTCCAAAACATAGCCACGGTCGGCAATCGATAGAGCCATGGAGGCGTTCTGTTCTACCAAAAGAATGGTAATGCCCTGTTTGTGCATCTCCACAATCATATCAAAGATCTGCTGTACCAAAATGGGAGCCAAGCCCATCGAGGGCTCGTCAAGCATAAGCAGTTTGGGTTTGGACATCATGGCGCGACCCATCGCCAGCATCTGCTGCTCACCGCCCGAAAGGGTGCCGGCGCTTTGACGGCGGCGTTCTTTTAAGCGAGGAAAGGAATCGTATACCAAAGCCAGCGCATCGGCTTCTTCCTTATTCGGTCTGGTATAGGCGCCCATCTGCAGGTTTTCTTCTACCGAAAGTCCCGCAAAGACCCGACGGCCTTCGGGACAATGAGCCAAACCGTCCCGCACAATGACGTGGGGTGCTTTCTTGAGAATGGACTGCCCTTCAAACAGAATGTCGCCCGTCTTGGGACGAAGCAGACCCGAAATGGTGTTAAGAGTCGTCGATTTACCGGCACCGTTAGCGCCGATCAGCGTTACAATTTCACCCTCATTGACCTCAAAGGATACACCCTTGATGGCATGAATAGCGCCGTAATAGACATTAATATCTTCAACTTTGAGAAGGCTCATGGTTATTCTCCCTTCTTGCCGAGGTAGGCTTCAATAACCGCCGGGTCGTTCTTGATCTGTTCCGGTGTACCTTTGGCAATGATTCTGCCGAAGTTAAGCACGGCAATGGTGTCGCAAATGCCCATGACCAGGTTCATATCATGCTCAATGAGCAGGATGGCAATCTTAAAGGTATCACGAATCTGACGGATGTTGTCCATCAATTCGGCCGTTTCCGAAGGGTTCATACCGGCGGCCGGCTCATCCAGCAACAGTAAGCAGGGATTGGTGGCCAAGGCACGTACAATCTCCAAACGGCGCTGAGCACCGTAAGGTAGAGAGCCGGCTTGATGATCGGCTAGGTCTTCCATGTGGAAAATGGAGAGCAGTTCCAAGGCGCGCTGCTTGGCGATTCTCTCGCTTCTCCAGAAGGAAGGCAGACGCAGAATGGAAGCCCCTAAGGAGGTCTTCTGTTCCCGATACAGGCCAACCAATACGTTATCCAGTACCGACAGTTTATCAAACAGACGGATGTTCTGGAAGGTACGGGCAATGCCCGACTGGTTTACTTGAATGGTGGAATAATGATTGATATTTGCATGATTAAGCAGGATGGTGCCACGGGTCGGCTCATACACCTTAGTCAGCAGGTTAAAGATGGTGGTCTTACCGGCACCGTTGGGACCAATCAAACCGGCAATCTCGGTCGGGCCGATGGCGATGTTGAAATCGTCCACGGCACGCAGGCCGCCGAAATCAATACCCAGATGGTGAGTTTCAAGGACGGGCTGGCGATCGGCGTCATCGGGAGTGAGAAGCGGAGCATTCTTGTCTACACGAATCAGTTTACTCATTGTCAGCGCCCTCCTTCTTGGTTTTCTTTAATAATACCGCCGTCTTGTCCTTTAGCCAGGCCACAATACGCTTGCCGCCCTTGGACTGCGTCAGCAGCATCATGCCAATGAGCAGGATGGCGTAGATGAGCATCCTCGCCTCGCCCAGCCCACGCAACATCGGCGTTTCGGGAAGCAGGGTGAGAATGATGGCGGCGATGATCGAGCCGCGAACGTTGCCCATGCCGCCCAATACCACAAAGACCAGCAGGTCGATCGAGGTATTAAAGTCAAACTTGGTGGCCTGAACGCTGGCGATGTTCATCGAATAGAGGGTGCCGGCCATACCGGTCAGAATGGCCGATACGGTAAAGGCGATGAGCTTGAACTTAAAGGCCGACAGGCCGATGCTCTCGGCGGCGATTCGGTTGTCACGAATGGCCATGATGGCGCGGCCGTGCTTGGAGCGCATCAGGTTGAGCGCAACGGTCAAAGCAAAGAGGATCAGCGCAAAGCCAATGACATAGGTGGAAACCTTGGGGTGACCGGTTGCGCCCATGGCACCGTTAATGATCTTGGTCGCATCTTCGGGCAGTTTGTTCTGAATAAAGGAGAAGTGCCAGCCGGCATCGTTGCGGCCCAAATAGATGCAGTTGATGATCTGCTTGATAATCTCGCCAAAGGCCAGCGTAACGATAGCCAGATAGTCACCACGCAAACGTAAAACGGGGATGCCGATCAGCAGGCCCATAATGCCGGCAATCATGCCGCCAAAGAGCATGCTCAGCACCAGCTGAACAACGGGCTGACCGATAAAGGACAGCGCCTGATAAAAGACTACGCCGGAGAAGGCGCCGATGCTCATAAATCCGGCATGACCCAAGGATAACTCGCCCGAAACGCCCACAACCAGATTGAGCGCAATGGCGGCTACAACGTAGACACAGATGGGTACCAGCTGTGCCTGATAGGCACGGGGCATATTGCCAATGCCAATGGATTTGCCGAAGTTAATCCACAAAAAGACCAGCAGAAACAGGACACAAACGATCCCGTAGGTAATCAAATTGTTTTTAGTGTTTTTCTTGAGTTTCATACGATCACCTTACACTTTCTCGCGCTGTTGCTTGCCCAGCAGACCGGCCGGTTTAACCAGCAGAATGATGATCAGCACGGCAAATACGATAGCATCGGCCAGCTCGCCCGAAATGTAGGCCTTGGACAGCGCTTCAATGATGCCCAGCAAGATACCGCCCAAGAAGGCTCCGGGAATCGAGCCGATACCGCCGAAGACGGCCGCCGTAAAGGCACGGATACCGGGCATGGAGCCGGTGGTGGGGGTCAGCGTCGGCAGGGTCGAACACATGAGCACGCCGGCCACAGCCGCCAAAGCCGAACCAATGGCAAAGGTGGCGGTGATGGTGCGGTTCACGTTAATACCCATCAACTGTGCGGCACCCTTGTCCTCGCTGACGGCACGCATCGCCTTGCCCAGCTTGGTTTTCTGGGTCAGGACAGTCAGCCCAACCATAATCAGAATACAGGCAACAACCGTGACAACCGTTTCGCTGGGAATGGTCAGCTCACCCAGACGAATCGACAGCCAAGGAATATTGACCAGCGACGAGGGAGTCTTGGGGTTGGCCGAGAACAGAAGCATGGCACCGTTTTGCAGCAGGAAGGAAACACCGATGGCGGTGATCAGTACCGCCAAGGACTCAGCCTGACGCAAAGGACGGTAGGCCAGCCGCTCAATGAGCACGCCCAAGAGCGTGCAGGCTAACATGGCCAGTAAAATGGCAATACCGCTGGGCAGACCGTACTGGACAGAGGCAAAGTAGGACACATAGCCACCGACCATGATAACGTCGCCGTGGGCAAAGTTAAGCATTTTGGCAATGCCGTAGACCATGGTATATCCCAGAGCAATAATCGCATAAACGCTGCCCAAGGTAATGCCGTTGATCAAATAGGACAAAAACTCCATAGAGAAAACCTCCTTGATTTTCAATACCAAAGAACAGGGGAATCCCCCTCTTCTTCAGTATCAAAAAGACACCATGGAGGAATGTCGGATTTCGACATTCCTCCCGGTAGTATCTTGTTAAATTTTTACTTACTGTACAGAAGTGTAGACGCCGTCACGAATGACAACCGCCATCGGGCTCTTGTTAACTTCGCCGGTGGCGGCCCAGGTCATGCCCTGACCGGTCAAGCCGTCGAAGGTCATGGTGGTGAACTGCTCAACCATCTTAGCGCACAGATCCGTATTGGAGATGTTGGCGGGATCTACGTTGGCAGCTACGCAAGCCTCATACAGAGCCCATACGCAGTCGTAAGCATCGGCAGCGAACTGGTTGGGAATATCGCCATACTTCTCTTTGTAAGAGTTAACGAAGGCAACCGTCTTGTCATCGGTAGCATCAGCAGAGAAGGGAGTCAGCAAGAAGGCGCCTTCAGCCAACTCGGTATTAAAGTTTTCCACGCCGAGCAGGCCGTCCATACCGTCAACGCCGAAGTACTTTACAGAGTAATTCATATTGGCAGCCTGAGTCATGATGATCGAAACGGGAGTGTAGTAGATGGGCAGGAACAGCATGTCAGCGCCGGCGGCCTTAGCGGCAGTCAGCTGAGTCGAGAAGTCGGTAGCCGTATCCTTGGTGAAGGTACCGGTGTAGACAATATTCAGACCCTTGGATTCAGCCTGAGCCTTGAACTTGTCGTAGATGCCGGTGGAGTAGTTGTCGTCGTTCTGATAGATAACGGCAACCTTCTCAGAGAGCTTTCTGTCGGCAATATAGGTAGCCGAGGCCGAACCCTGGTTGGGGTCAGAGAAGCACATCTGATAAACGTTGGTGCGATCCTTGATAACATCAGGCGAAGAGGCCGACGGGGTCAGCACAAACAGACCGTCAGCGGCAGCATCTGCAGCAACAGCGGCGCAGGGGGCTGAGGTAACGGTGCCGAGCAGGACCTGCATGCCCTTGTCCATCAGCGTGTTGTAAGCGCCGACCGACTGTTCGGGATCATGAGCATCGTCCTCGAACATGACTTCGAACTGGATGCCGCCCTTGGCGTTCACTTCAGCAACGGCCATTTCCATGGCGTTCTTAACAGCCTGACCGTAGATAGCAGCGGCGCCGGTAATCGGGCCGATACCACCGATCTTGAGAGTGCCCTTGTCGCCGTCGGCAGAGCCGCCGCAACCGACAACCGTCAGCAGCATCAAAGCAGCAAGGATGAGTGCGAGTAACTTTTTCATCTTGGTTTTCCTCCAAATATAAAATTTAAGAATGATTATACAGTAGGATTGCTCAAATGTCAATAAATAATGAAGAAAAACCCGTAAATTTTTAATTTTACGCATAAATATTCGAATTTTTCTGTATATTTTGAATTTTATTCGGGATTAGAAAGATTTGGGACTTGTCAAACGGTGTCGAATAGAGTATTCTATAGATAGTAAACCGTAAAGGAGATAGTGTTATGTGGAAAAAAATTATTGCAGGATTGCTGTGTGTGATGCTCGTGGTTTCCTTAGCTGCTTGCGGCGGCAAGAACGAGGATCCCTCGTCGTCCGATATAAGCAGTGAGCCGGAGGGCATCCATTATCCCGTCAACCGCTTAACCGGCGAGGAAGGTCTGAGCGATGCGGCGGTAGGTAAGCGTCCGGTTGCTGTTATGATTAATAATATCAAAGCAGCTCTGCCCCAGTACGGCGTGGCGCAGGCAGATATTTTGTTTGAAACGCTAGTTGAGGGTGGCATTACCCGTATGATGGCCATTTACGGCGATTATACCAAAATGCCCGATATCTGCTCGGTTCGCAGTGCCCGCTTCTATTATCCGATTACCGCTCTCTCTTTTGATGCGGTATATGTTCACTGGGGCGAAGAAACCAACTATGCTACCAGCACGATTGCCCGCTTGGGTGTGGATCGTCTTTCGGGTACGGCCAATCCGGGTAATATCTTTGGCCGAGATAGCGCTCGCCAAAGTGCAGGATATGCCCTTGAGCATACCGGATACCTAAAGGGTGAAATGGTGCCGCAGGTATTGGCGAATCTGGGCTATCGTACCGATGTAAAAGAGGATCATAAGGATACCGTATTCAATTTTGCCTCCGATGGAGAGGTAATTGTGCCGGACAAGGGCATGAGTGATGAAGTGGTTTTGAAATTCTCTAATTCCTATTTCAGCACCTTCACCTATGATGAGGCGACCAAGACCTATCTCAAACAACATTCGGGCTCTCCTCATAAGGACGGCAAAACCAACACCCAACTGGCATTCACCAACGTATTGGTACTGGAAACCAATATTGACACTATTGATGGGAAGTTGATGGATGTAGCGGTTGTCGGTTCGGGTAACGGCTGGTGGTTCTCCAACGGCGGTTATCAGCAGATCAAATGGAGCAAGGCCGATGAGTATGCGCCGTTTAAATTAACCGATATGTCCGGCAATGAGTTGACGGTAAATACCGGTAAGAGCTATCTTGGCATGATCCGCCCTGATTGCACCGTCATTACCGAGAAGACCGCCGATGCGGCAAACTAAGCGTTCGTAATAAAATAACACATAAGTCCTCGGAGTGATCCGAGGACTTATTTATATATGTAGAAAAAAATTTACTTTTCCTATTGACAAGCCATTCAATGACGATTAAACTAATAGAGTAGATGTGTTATGTCATCTTTACCGGTTTTCAAAGCATGGCTTTTGATATATTTTTATTTTTTTATTTTCCCCATAGGGGTAGTAGATATATTTATAAAAATAGAGAAAGTGTTTGTGTTTGAACATCGGTGGGCCGACGGAAGCATCCGTACGGTCTTTTTTATTATATTTTTGAAAGAAGGTAAGAACTATGGAGTGGTTGTATGCCGCAGCCGGCCTGGTTCTTGGCATCATCGCAGGGGCTCTGATCGGTATCCTTTACCGCAAAAAGATCGGAGAGGCTAAGATCGGTTCGGCCGAAGCCGAAGCGAAGCGCCTGATCAACGATGCCATGAAATCCGCCGACGCCAAAAGAAAAGAAATTTTGTTGGAAGCTAAAGATGAGATCCTGAGAAATCGTACCGACGCCGAGAAAGAAATCAAAGAGCGCCGTGCCGATATCCAACGTCAGGAGAATCGCCTGCAGCAAAAAGAGGAACAGTTTGACCGTCGCAACGCCGCCTTTGAGCAGAAAGAAGAACAGCTGGAAGCCAAGGTCAAAAAGGTAGAAGCGCTGGAAGCCGAAGCGGCCGAACTCAAAAAAGGCCAAATTGCCATGCTGGAAAAGATCTCCGGCTTTACGGCAGATCAGGCTAAGGCCAAACTGCTGGAAGAACTGAGCAGTGAGATTACCCATGAATCGGCGCTGATCATCAAGGAAAATGAAGAGCGTGTCCGTGAAAATTCCGAGAAAACGGCACGGGAAATCATTTCGCAGGCCATTCAGCGTTGCGCCGCCGATCAGGTCAGCGAAGCTACCGTATCGGTCGTGTCCCTGCCCAATGATGAAATGAAGGGTCGTATCATCGGCCGTGAAGGTCGTAATATCCGCTCGATCGAAACGCTCACCGGCGTCGATCTGATTATTGACGATACCCCCGAAGCCATTACCATCTCCAGTTTCGATCCCGTGCGGCGTGAAATCGCCCGCCTGTCGCTGGAGCGTCTGATCTCCGATGGCCGTATCCATCCGGCCCGTATCGAGGAGATCGTAGAGAAGACCCGCAAGGAAGTGGAGCAGATCATCAAGAAGGAAGGCGAGCGTGCCGCCTTCGAAACCGGTATCCACAACCTGCATCCCGAACTGGTTAAGATCTTGGGTCGTTTGAAATACCGTACCAGTTACGGTCAGAACGTGCTCAATCACTCGCTGGAAGTGGCGCAGATCGCCGGTGCTATGGCCGCCGAACTGGGCGCCGATGTGGCGCTGGCCAAGCGTGCCGGTCTGTTGCATGACCTGGGTAAGGCGCTCGACCATGAGATCGACGGCAGCCATGTCGAGATCGGCGTCGAGTATGCCCGCAAGTACCGCGAAAATAATGATGTCATTCATGCTATCCACGCTCACCACGGCGATGTCGAGTGCAAAACCATCGTGGCTTGTTTGGTGCAAGCCGCCGATGCCGTATCGGCCGCCCGTCCCGGTGCCCGCCGTGAGAATCTGGAAGCCTACATTAAGCGTTTGCAGAAACTTGAGGAGATCGCCAATTCCTTCAACGGTGTGGAACGCTCCTTTGCCATTCAGGCCGGTCGTGAGATCCGTGTTATGGTCAAACCCGAAGCGGTTAGCGACGATCAGATTACCGTTGTAGCTCGTGACATTGTCAAGAAGATCGAGCAGGAGATGGAATATCCCGGTCAGATCAAGGTCAATGTCGTGCGCGAAAGCCGTGCCATCGACTACGCAAAATAATCAAGGCAGCAAAAAAGGTAGACACATGTTGTGTCTACCTTTTTTTATTCACAGTAACGCAGATAGGTGTGCAGTTGCGGATCGGTCGGTATCAGTACTACCGTATTGGCCGTGATATTCCATTCCTCCAAGCCCTGCTCGGCATCCAAAACGGTATGTGCGGTCTGCACCGCTTTGTGCATCAGATCAATCGGATCGTTCATGGCCAAGAAGTCGATCTCGCCGTCCTCCAAAGCCTCGAATGCTTCAGGATGGGTTGAGCAAATGCCGAGTAATGCCGAGGTATTGGTGTCGTCCATAGCCTCGCTCCAATTTTCAGCATTATTGCCGGCAAACAGAATGGCTTTGGCCGTTTTTACCTCTTGCATCTGGGTGACAGCATGGGTGGCCGCTATCGGATCGTTGGGGGTGTAGGTGGTTTGTGCCAGTTGAATGTCGGCTTTAACAAAGCCTAAAAACTCCATTTGTGCATCGGTATCTCCAAATAGGGCGATAGTTCCTGCCCTCACCTTTTTTGTCGAAAGGGTCATTGTTATGTGAGAGGCAACAGCCTTGGACAGTCCGCCATCGGCATAGGCAACATTGGCCTTGATGCGCCGTGCCCATGTTCCCGCATCATCTGTCGTCTGCCCATCCAATCGCTTGCCGGCGGCAATGACCGCCACGCCCGCATCGCTCCACTTTTTGATCAGCCCTTCCTCAGAACCGTCGCATTGGTATACAATCACAACCTGCGCCTGATATTGCAGTTGTTCAATGTCCCATACCTGCTCATCGGTCATCGGATTGTCTGCCGTCGGCTCGGAAATAACGGCCGCATAGCCCAACGCCTTCGCCTTCTCGGCAAAGGCCATCCGCAACAGCGTGTGATCCTCTCCGTCCCGAGGTAAACACAGGAGCATCGTCGGTTGGATGTTCTCTATGGAGCGATCTTCCGAGGATTGCGGAGCATCTGTCGGCGCAGAAGAACGGCTCGATGCACAGCCATAGATCAGCCCAATCACCAGCACCAAGGTAACCATATAAGCAACAATCTTCTTCATAACAAAAGCTCCTTTCCTATTTTGTAATTAATTGTAACCATTTTGTAACTAATTACAGTATACAGGAAAGGAGTTCATTTGTCAATTATAATTCTTGGTCATTGTCCTCCGGTTCGGGGGTGATGGTGACCGAGAGTTCCTCAATGCGTCTACCGTCCAGTTTTTCAACGGTAAGGGTAAGGTTTTTATAGGAGAAGGAGGCGCCGATCTCGGGGTTGCCGTCGAGCATGTCCATGGCCCATCCGCCCACGGTGGCGTTGTCCTCGTCATAGTCCCGATCATCGACCTCGACCTCGTCGAAAAAGTCATAAATGCGCATATCGCCGTCTACAATGGCCTTTTCATCGGAAAGTAGGGTGAATTCTTCCTCAATCTCATCACTCTCATCCCATATCTCGCCAACCAACTGCTCTAATATGTCTTCCATCGTCAGAATACCGTCGGTACCGCCGTACTCGTCGTTGACAACTACCATGTGGCACTTGTTGCGCCGCATCACATCCAGCGCATCGGGCAGTTCCATCGTCTTATGCACGTAGTTGACGGGCATAAGCAAACTACGGATATCGATTCGCTCTTGGTCGATCCGCGCCTTGTAAAAATGGTTTAGATGCAGGATACCGATGATATTATCGGGTGTCTGTTCGTAAACGGGGATGCGGGAGTGGATGGAGTTTTCAATCACGGCCAGCATATCGGTATACTCGTCGTCAATATCAATGGCGTTCATGTCCACACGGGGGGTCATAACCTCAAAGGCCTGCACCTCGCCCCAATCGAGAGCGCTTTGCAGCAGGTCGCCCGTGTCCTCGTCAATGATGCTCTCGTCCTCGGCCGTGTCGATCAGGCTTTCCAATTCTTCTTCGGTCACGGTTGGGGTATCGGGGATTCGATTTTTATAAAGTTGGGATAGCAGGGCATTGAACCGATTGATTACCCATACAAAAGGATAGAAGATCAGGGTAATCAGCCGCAAGGGGAAGGCCGTAAAGGAACATACCGTTTCGGGGATACGGCGTGCCAACATTTTAGGCGTGATTTCACCGAAGATCAATACCAGGATGGTCATAATCACCGAAGATACCCACGTGTATCCTTCACCCCACAGCGTAACAACCAGCATGGTGGCAATCGAGGTGCCGGCAATGTTGGCTAAATTGTTGCCCAACAAAATAGCGGCCAAGGTATCTTCAAAATGTTCAGCCACATAGAGGGCGGTACGATGCTTTTTCTTGCCCGATTCCTCGGCACGGGTATGCAGTCGCAGAGGGGTGATCTGGGTGTAGGCAATTTCAGAAAGGGAGAAGAAGGAAGAGCATAAAATAAGCAGGGGCAAAGCCAACCAGGAAATCAGATGGGGCATCAAAGAGCACCCCCTTCCAAAATCTTGTCGTCCTCGTCATAGATCTCGCCGACCAGTTCTTCCAAAATGTCTTCAATCGTGATAATGCCTAAGATCTTGTCTTGTTCATCACGGACAAAGGCCATGTGAGTACGAGAAGCGGATAGCCGTCCCAGCAAATCATCCACCGCTTCATCGGCCCGCACCGAGCGTCCGGAGGTGAGTACCCGCCGTAGCTTGTTGGGGCGGCCCGATTCCAAATGCACTTTAATATAGGCCCGTGCACTGACAAATCCGATGGGACGGCTGTTCTTGTCAATAACAGGAAAACGGGAAAAGGTGGTGGACTTAATGGTTTCTAAGATTTGTTGCTCGGACATCTCGGTTGAGAGGGTCAGGCATTTCTCCCACGGGGTCATAATCTGCGCCGCTGTTGTGCGGGACAGATCCATGGCGCTCTGTAACAACTCGCCCGTGTCTTCATCCATGGCATCTTCTTCCACGATCGTATCAATAATGCTCTCCAATTCTTCCTCGGTCACCGTCGGGGTGTTTTCCTCTTTGATGGGTTTGATTAAGAATCGTGACAGAGCATTGAGCACGAAGATGAGGGGGGTGAGCAGTTTAGTTAAAAAGATCATCGGGCCGGCCATGGCGTAGGCCATCGATTCGCTCACCATCAAAGCGGTGGCTTTCGGGATGGATTCGCCAAACAAAAAAACAACAACCGTCGTAACCACCGTCATCCATTCCACGGCACCGTCCCCAAATATCTTGGCGGCAAACAGGGTGGCGAGGGTGGCTAAGGCGATGTTTACAATGTTGTTGAGGATGAGCAACGCCGTTAACACCTGATCAAAGTTAACAAGTACTCTGTTTAGGCGGCGAGCCTTTTTATCCCCATCTTCAGCCAGTGCAGCAATACGCACCTGACTCACCGAAGCAAAAGCCGTTTCGGTGGCGCTGAACATGGCACTTAATACTAAACAGACAACGATCAGAAGCAGGTAGGTTATACTGCCATCGTCCATGAAGAAAAACCAACTCCTTTTTATAAAAACCTTCAATTATTCTATATTATAACGAAATTTTACCTTAAAAGCAAGGCGATTTTTGCCCGTTTTTGGGCGTTATTCTCCCGTTTTTGCCCGTTTTCGCCCCTTTTTGAGTAGGGTTTTCTACCGTTTTACCCTCGCACTTGCTTTCTTGCCGCATAGGAGCATAAAGCAATTTGTCGAATTTGGTCGCTGGCATATTGACGAAACGGCAAATATTCGTTATACTGGAAATGTACGGATTGTACTGCGAAGGAGTATAGAGAATGACAGTATTTGATGTATTAACCATGTTAGGCTCCATGTGCCTGTTCTTATTCGGTATGCAGGTCATGGGCGATGCGCTGGAGCGGAGAGCCGGCAGCGGCTTGCGTTCCATCTTGGCGAAATTAACCACCGGCCGTGTTGCGGGCTTGGCCACCGGTTTGGGTGTGACCTCGGTCATCCAATCCTCGGCCGCCACAACGGTTATGGTGGTTGGCTTTGTCAACTCGGGGCTGATGACCCTCAAGCAGGCCATCAATGTGATCATGGGTGCCAATATCGGCACTACCGTCACGGCGTGGATCTTGTCGCTCAGCGGCATTTCGAGCGATAATCCGGTTGTGATGATGCTCAAGCCCTCCTCCTTTGTGCCGATACTGGCACTGCTGGGCATTGTGCTGTTCATGTTTACCAAGAAGAGCACCTCCAAGGAAACGGGCACCATTCTTCTGGGCTTTGCCGTTATGATGTTCGGCATGAACACCATGACCGATATGTCTTCCAAGCTGGCCGAAGATCCTATGGTACTCGGCGCACTCGAGTCGATGTTCTCCCTGTTTGCTAACCCCATTATCGGTGTTGTCGTTGGTGCGTTGATTACGGCGGCGATTCAGTCTTCGTCGGCTTCGGTGGGTATGCTACAGATGCTTTCGGCTACCGGCGCGGTATCCTACGGTGCGGCCATCCCCATGATCATGGGACAGAACATCGGTACTTGTATTACCGCTATGATTTCCTCGGTGGGCACGAATAAGAATGCCAAGCGTGCCGCCATGGTGCATCTGTGCTTTAATGTGATCGGTACGATTGTATGGTTGGTTGTCTTTGTGCTGGTGCGTTGGTTGATCTCGCCTGCTCTGTTAAGCGCTTCGGCTGACGGTGTCGGCATTGCCATCTGTCACTCGATCTTCAATATACTGTGCACGATTCTGATGTTGCCGCTCTCCGGTTTGCTGGAGAAACTGGTTATCAAACTGGTGCCCGGTGATGTCAGTGAAAAGACGGTTAAGATCGACGAGCGTTTGCTGGCCACTCCGCCCTTGGCGCTGGGCCGTTGCCGTGAATTGGCCATCGAAATGGCCGAGGAATCCGGTTTGACTTTGCATCGGGCTTTGGGCATGATCCATGATTTTAATCAGGAACAGATGGACGAGATCCGTCATCACGAGAAACGAACCGACCAGTATGAAGATGAACTGGGTAGTTATCTGGTTAAGCTTAGCGCTTGTCAGTTGACCGAGAAGGACAGTTCCGAGGCGGCCAAACTCTTGCGCCTGATTGGTGATTTTGAGAGAATCGCCGACCATGCTGTGAACATCAGCCAGTCTTCCGAGGAAATGAAGAGCCGTATGATGACGCTATCGGGTAAGGCCAAAGAGGAACTGGGCGTTATGATAGCGGCGGTGAATGAGATTCAGGATCTGTCTATGAAGGCTTTTGTGGAAAACGATTTGGATACGGCCTATGCCGTTGAGCCGCTTGAGCAGGTGATTAATCGGTTAAAGACCAAGTTGCGTGCTCGTCATATTGAACGGTTGCAACAGGGCGATTGTTCGATTGAGGCCGGTTTTGTTTGGTCGGATTTGATTACCGATTTAGAGCGTGTGGCTGACCATTGTTCCAACATCGCCGGTTGTGTCATTGACATGGCGCACAACGATATGAACCTGCATGAATCCTTGCGGGCTACCCGACATGACGATCCGCATTATCTGGAAATGTTCCAAACCTATCAGGAAAAATATTCGGTGTAAAAAGATATCCCTTGATGAGAAATCATCGAGGGATTTTTTCATGAACCGTTTTGACAGAAACGAATGGAGGGCTTTCTGCTTTTGCAGAAAGCCCTCCGTAGTAAAAGCATAGTTTGTGATGACGTTATCTCTGGACGCGGCCCGAACCGTCACCGCCGGCCAGCTTCTCAACCTCAGAGAGGGACACGCGGTTAAAGTCACCTTCAATCGAGTGCTTGAGTGCCGAAGCGGCTACAGCGAAGTTGATGGTAGCCTGAGAGTCACGGCCATCGAGCATGGCGTAGATGAGCCCTGCGCCGAAGGAGTCGCCGCCGCCGACGCGGTCTACAATGTGCAGATCGTAGCTGCGGGAGAAGTAGTAGTCGTTGCCGTCATAGAGCATGGCGGCCCACTTGTTATCGTTGGCCGAAATGGAGGTGCGCAGGGTGATGGCAACCGCCTTAAAGCCAAAGGTGTCGGCCAACTGCTTGGCAACACTCTTATAGCCTTCATGGTTGAGTTTACCGCCGTAGATATCGGTATCTTCAGCTTCAATGCCGAAGACATCCTTGGCATCCTCTTCGTTGGCAATGCAAACATCAATGTATTGGCACAGCTCGGTCATGGTTGCTCTGGCCTGCTCACGGGTCCACAGTTTGCCACGATAGTTGAGGTCACAGGACACGGTAATGCCCTTAGCCTTAGCGGCCTTGCAGGCCTCCAAGCACAGATCGGCCACATTCTGACCGAGGGCAGGGGTGATGCCGGTGAAGTGGAACCAATCGGCTCCCTCGAAGATGGCATCCCAATCGAAATCGCCGCTCACCGCTTCGGCAATGGCCGAATGAGCACGGTCGTACACGCAGACCGAACCACCCTGAGAAGCGCCCTTTTCCAGATAGTAGATACCCACACGGTCACCGCCACGGGTGATCTTAGAGGTGTCAACGCCGAAGTAGCGCAGGGAGTTGACAGCCGACTGACCGATGGCATGCTTGGGGAGCTTGGTAACATAGCAGGAGTCCAGCCCATAGTTGGCCAGAGATACTGCCACATTGGCCTCGCCGCCACCGAAGGTGGCCTGCATCTGATCGTTCTGGAAGAAGCGGTAATAGCCGTTGGGGGCTAAACGAAGCATGATTTCACCAAAAGTAACTACTCTTTTCATTGTTATGCCTCCATTTTATCCAAGGATTCCTTGACAAAGAAGCTGCCGCCGATGGCCGCAATCTTGTCAAAGGCCAAAAATTCATCAATGTTGCTGCGATCGACACCGCCGGTCGGGATAAACTTGACCTGCGGGAAGGGAGCGGCCAGCGCCTTGAGCGCCTTGAGCCCGCCGTAAACATTGGCAGGGAAGAACTTGAGCGTGGTCAGCCCCAGCTCCAGCGCCTGCATGATCTCGGTAGGAGTTACGCAACCGGGGTAGTAGGGAATATTATTCTCACGGCATACCTCGGCCACACCGACCGAAAGGCCGGGGGATACGATGAAGGTAGCGCCTGCGGCCAGAGCCGCTTTGCACTGCTCGGCATTGATTACGGTACCGGCACCGATCTCCATGTCGGGATGGTTCTTAACGGCCAAAGCAATTGCCTCGGCCGCACAAGCGGTGCGGAAGGTGATCTCTGCGGTATGAATGTCGTTATTTTTCAGGGCATTCATGATTTTGTCGGTTTCACCAAGTTCTTTGATGACAACAACGGGGATGAATTTTTCCATTAGAATCTCTCCTTATTTTGTTCCGGTGAAGGTGTCGGACAGATCGACAACCGTGCCGCTGGCCACATTGGTCTTGCGGCGGCTGGTCTTAACACGCTTCATCAACTCCTCATAGTATACATCATGATCGAAGGGTAAGTCAACCGGTTTTCCCAAGAAAGAGGACAAATGCATGGCGTTGGACAGAGTCAGCCCATTGATACCCTCACGACCGTCGGCAATGAGCGGAGTGCCCATGAGAATGGCATCGGCCCAAGCGTTGATAACGCCCTTGTGCTGAGGATTGGAGCCGTCGAGTTCGGGATCGACCTCAACCGTCTTAATCTGGCCGAAGGGAGCGGTATTGGTCTTGGAGAACTCCTGCTCGGTCATTTCAAATTCCATGATCTTGAGTTCGTTGTTCTCGGCAACCAGTTTAGCCTTATCGAGCTGGATTTCAAAGCGGTTAGAACCGCAGGCATCGCCGGTGGTGGTGATGAACACGCCGGTAGCGCCGTTGGCGTACTCGACATAAGCGGTTACATCGTCTTCCACCTCAATGTCATGCCACTTGCCGTAGTGCAGTTTGGCATCGACCTTGACGGGCATACCGCAGATCCACTGCCACATATCGAGTTGATGGGGGCACTGGTTGAGCAGAACGCCGCCGCCTTCGCCCGACCAAGTGGCACGCCAATCGCCCGAATCATAATAGGCCTGAGGACGGTACCAGTTGGTAATGATCCAGTTGGTGCGGCGGATCTCGCCGTACTTGCCCGAATGAACCAGCTCATGCATCTTGCGATAGATGCAGTTGGTACGCTGGTTGAACATCATGCCGTAAACAACCTCGGGATGCTTGTCGGCCACAGCGTTCATTTCCAGAACCTGTTTGGTGTATACGCCGGCCGGCTTCTCAACCAGCACGTGAATGCCGCGCTCCATGCAGGCAATGGCGTATGTAGGATGGTCATAGTGAGGAACGCAGATCAAGCAAGCGTTGATCAGGCCCGAATCGAGCATATCTTCGGCTTTGGCAAAGGTGGTTACGCCGGGGATCTTTTCCTCGGCGGCCTTGCGGCGCTCTTCTTTGAGATCGCAAACGGCAACCAAGTCTACCTTGGGGCAGTGGCCCTTAAGCAGGTCGCCCGTGTGCTGGTTACCAATGTTACCGAAACCGATAATACCTAATTTAATTCTATCCATCTTATTTGATCTCCTTTAAAATGTTTTTCAGCGTCGTTACGGCGGTGTCAAAGGCTTCGTCCTTAGAAGCGAAGGAATAGGTGTTGCCCACCTTATCCGAAACTTCCTCACGCTCAAGTGCGGCCAGCCCGTCAAAGAGAGCCAAGTGAGGCTCGATGGTAAAGCAGGTACCGCCCTGAGCTAAGTAGGCGGGAATGATCTCACGCAGGTGACCCTCGCCGCAGCCGGGAGGAACGATTTTACCGTTTTCCAGCGCATCCTTGATGTGCATATACTTAATGTAACTATGTAACATCTCCCAAGCGGGCATGGTCGGCTGACCGGACTGGATGAAGTTGGCCGGATCGAAGATGGCACGCAGATTCGGCAACTGCTGATACAGCGTCAAACAACGGGTGGCGATATCGCCGTAGATTTCCTTCTCGTTCTCATGGCACAGTTCGACTACGCCATTGGCCTGTTCGAGCAACCAACCCAGACGGTCGATAACCTCGTCACGGTAATCCTCGGGATCCTTGCCCTTGGGAATGAAGAAGGAGAAGATTCTCATATTCTCGGCGCCCAGAATGTCGGAAACCTCAAGCAGGTGCTTGAACTTCTCCTGATGAGCGGCCCAGTCGCCCGTTTCAATATCGATCTTACCAACGGGAGAACCGATGGTGTAGACCTGCAGGCCCGCCGCATCCATGTCACGGCGGATCTGACGGGCTTTCTCGGACGATACGTCAATGATGGACTGGCCGTCCACATTACGGATCTCCAAGCCGTTGAGATTGTTGCGCTTCATAGCGGCAATCTGCAGAGAAAGGTCCTTGCTTGCCTCGTCGGCAAATGCGTACAGTTTGATGTTGTTCATTTTTTATACCCCCGAATAAGCGGAAAATCCGCCATCAATTGCAATCGTTACGCCGGTCACAAAGCCCGACTTGGTTTCATCCAGCAAAAATTCAACGGTGCCCAGCAACTCATCCGCCTCACCGAAGCGACCCATGGGCGTGGCGGCCAAGATTTTGCCGGTTCGTGCCGTCGGCGTACCGTCGGCATTAAAGAGCAGAGAGCGGTTCTGGTTGGTGACGAAGAAGCCGGGAGCAATCGCATTGACGCGGATGCCCGACTTGGCAAAATGCACGGCCAACCACTGGGTAAAGTTGGTCACCGCTGCCTTGGCCGAGGAATAGGCCGGAATCTTGGTCAGCGGGCGGAAGGCGTTCATGGAAGAAACGTTGAGCACGCAGCAACCCTCACGCCCCGGCATATCGGCCATAAAGACCTGACTGGGCAGCAAAACGCCCTTCATGTTCAGATCAAAGACAAAATCGAAGCCGTTGGTATCAATGTTGAAGAAATTCTTGGTGTCGTTATCCATCTCATCGCCCGAGGTGTACTCCTCACGGTCGGTCGTCGCACGGGGATTGTTGCCGCCGGCGCCGTTGATGAGAATGTCGCACTTGCCGAGGTCTTTCAGGATCTGCTCATGGGCCGCTTCCAGACTTTCCCGCTCAAGTACCGAGCAGGGATAGGCCTTGGCCACGCCGCCGGCCTTGACGATTTCGTCGGCTACCGCATTGACGGCATCGGCATTGATGTCCAGCAGGGCGACCTTAGCGCCCATGGCTGCAAAATGCTTGGCAAAGGCGGAACAGAGAATACCGCCTGCGCCGGTGATTACCATTACTTTGTTCATAGTTTTACTCCTCTATCATCTTTTTGGATGTGGTATAACTGATGCGACGGCAGAGTTCTTCCGCCGGAGCCGGATCAAATTCACCCGATTCGACATATTCACCGATGCGATTGCAGAGAATACGGCGGAAATAATCGTGACGGGCATAGGACAGGAAAGAACGGGAGTCGGTCAGCATGCCGGGGAAGGTGGAAAGCAGACCTTGTTCGGCCATGATGTCCAGCTGTTTGATGATGCCGCGTTTGTGATCGGCAAACCACCAGGCCGCGCCCAAGATGACGCCGCGGAAACAACCGCAGACGGTAGCATAGGCATCGCAAGCGCCCTCGTTGAGCGAATACACGATGGTGCGGGGCAGGGCATCTTCCTTCTGCAAGCGGGTGAGCATAGCCGACAGGTTCTTCACCGAGGGGGCGTCGCCCACGCTGTCGCCACCACAGTCGAGACCAAGGGTAGCGAAGAGCGTCGGGTTGAGGTCGCGTTGAACGGCCAAATGCCACTGCATGACCATGTCTTTCTCTTTATACAGTTTACCCCAATATAGGTAGATATTCCCCACAAAGCCCAAATAATCTTCATGGGAAACGGTCTTGCCTGCCAGCAGGGCTTTGAGGGTAGCGTCGGCCTTGGCGTCGTCGTCCACGTGATCGGGGAAGTCGACAATGCCGATATCGGTAATGCGGCAACCGTGTTTGTCGAAGTGGTTGAGCTGGGTGGACAAAGCGGCCTTGAAAGAAGCCAGACTGTCCATCTTCACGCCGGCCACCGAGCCCAGATGATCCATGTACTCCCGCCAGCCGGGCAGGTCGATACGCAGGGCCTTGTCGCCACGGTAGGAGGGCAGAACCTTCACATTAAAGGAAGCATCCTCGGCCAGCAGTTTATGATAGGCCAGGTCGTCGGCGATATCGTCGGTGGTGCAGATGATTTCTACGCCTGCTTGCTTGATGAGCTTGCGAGGGGAGAGGTTGTTGTCCTTAATATAGCAGTTGGCCTGCTCCCAGATGGCCTCGGCGTTAGCGAGGGTCAGGGGCAGATCGATGCCGAAATAGAGGGACAATTCCATAGAAGCCCATGCATAGAGCGGGCTACCGGCGGCCAGTTCCACCGCTGTTATGAAATTCACGAATTTTTCTTTCCAAGTGGTGGTCTTGCCGGTGATGCCCTCCTCGGGAATTCCGAACAGGCGCATCAGGCGCCACTTATAATGGTCGCCCCCCAGCCACATTTGGCCGAGATTGTCAAAGGGTACATCTTCATAGATCTCCTTTGCCGACAGATGACAGTGATAGTCCACGATCGGCAGATCCTTGACGGCCGCATATAATTTTTCGGCCGTGGGATTGCACAATAGATAGTTTTTGGTCATAAAATCACCTCTTACCTTTATTATAAAGTACAACCTTTGCAAAGTAAATGCAATTCTTTTCATAAGATATTGCAAATCGTATCAATTTATGGTATTTTATAGGGGGTGATAACTATGGAACGCTATTTTCATTATGATGATACCGATTTTTTCTGCTCCTATACCTATACCGAAACGCCCGATCGGCTTCATTACGCCATGCATACGCATGAAACGCATGAGCTGTATTATTTCCTGTCGGGGCGTGGGGTATACCGCATTGAGAGTAGTGAATACCCCATGCGTGCGGGCGATATTCTTATTATGCGCCGAGCCGAGTCCCATTATTTTGATATTGACACTTCTGTGCCCTATAAACGGTTCACTATCAACTTTTCGGAGTCAGTGCTGGATGGGATTGATCCTGATGGTCAGTTGATGCGTCCATTTTACGAGAGGGAATTGGGGAAAGGGAATCTTTATCGGAAAAGTGATTTTTCCGACGATACGGCGTCCCGTTTGATTTCTCGCATGCTCGCCCCTGAGCAGGACATTCGTACCGAGGTGCTCTCCTGTTTGCCCGCCTTGCTTGGCGAGATTGGGCGGGTGTGGCGCAAGTGCTCACAGAGTGAACAGGCAGAATCCCCCTTATCGTATCGTATCGTTTCTTTTGTCAACGATCATTTGACTGACGACCTTTCCTTGGATGTGATTGCCCATCGGTTTTATATCAGCAAGCCGCAGTTGTGCCGCATCTTCAAGGCGGCTACGGGTTCTACCGTTTGGGAATACGTCACCATCAAGCGGCTCATCCGCGCCCGTGAAATCATTGGGGCGGGTACTTCGCCCACCGAGGCGGCAGGGGCTTGCGGGTTTAACGACTATTCGGCATTCTATCGCGCCTATCGCCGCCAGTTCGGCCATTCTCCGAGAGAAAAATAAAGCACTTGGATTATTCCAAGTGCTTTTTGTTTGATATCAATTCGGAAAGGAGGGTGGAGCCCAAAATCAGAACGGCGCCCAGCCAGCCCCAAAGGCTCATCGGTTCCTGCAGGAACAAGGCCGAGAGCAGGATGGCGACTACGGGGTCGATATAACTGAAAATGGCCACAGTTTGCGCCGGCAGGGCGTGTACCGAGCCAAAATACAGGGCGTAGGCGACACCCGTGTGGAGAATACCTACCGCAATCAGCAACAGGATTCCCACCGTGCCCAGAGACACCGCCGCATAGTTCTCGGTTAGCAGGGTGTAAGGTAAAAGTACCAAAGCCGCCGCCGCCAACTGCACCACCGTACAGTCCATCGCTCCGATGGGCTTCATTTTTTTATTGAGCAGTACCACCGTGGCGTAGAAGGCGGCCGCACCCAGTCCGAACAGAATACCTGGCAGGCGGGTCATATCCAATCCGCCCTCAAACACGCCCGACACAAAGACCATGCCCAGTACCGCCACAAGGGCGCAGACGATCTTGACGGGGCGCAGGCGTTCTTTGAGCACCAACGGCGAGAGAAAGACGACAAATACGGGCGCTAAATAATAGCAGAGGGTCGCCGTGGCCACCGTCGTATAACGGTAGGATTCAAACAGGAGCATCCAGTTGATGCCGATGCACCCGCCCGAAATGAGGAGCAACCACAGATTGCTTTTTATGGCGGTCTTGTCTAATTTTTTACCCAGCAGGAGGATCAGCACCAGTAAAAAGGCGGCGCCGATCAGCCCACGGGCCACGGCCAGCCCTGACGAGGGCAGGTCGATAAATTTACGAAAGATGCCAATGGTGCCGAATATCGTCATGGCACCAATGACCGATAACCGATGTTTCATGCCTTGGGATGCTCGGTATAGCGGGTGGCGTTTTCCTGCACGGCCTTGGCGATAAACTCGTCAATCGGCATAGCGCCCAAGTTTTCACCGTTGCGGGCACGCACCGTAACGGTGCCTTCCTGCTCCTCACGCTCGCCGACAACCAGCATGTAGGGAGTCTTCTGCATCTGCGCTTCGCGAATCTTAAAGCCGATCTTCTCAAAACGGGTGTCGGCCTCACTGCGCAGGCCGGCGGCCAGCAGGGCGGCATTGACCTTCTCGGCATACTCGTTCTGCGCCGTACCAACGGTCAGCACCTTCATCTGCACGGGCGAGAGCCACAGCGGGAAAGCGCCGGCAAAATGCTCGGTCAAAATACCAATGAAACGCTCGATCGAGCCGAATACTACACGGTGAATCATGACGGGACGGTGTTTCTCGCCGTCGGCGCCGGTATATTCCAGTTCAAACCGCTCGGGCAACTGGAAGTCGAGCTGGATAGTGCCGCACTGCCAAGTACGACCCAGCGCATCGGAGAGATGGAAGTCGAGTTTCGGGCCGTAGAAAGCGCCGTCGCCCTCGTTGATGATGTAATCCTTGCCGATTTCTTCAATGGCGGCTTTCAGGGAGTTGGTGGCCTTCTCCCAATCTTCCAGCTCGCCCATGTGATCTTCAGGCATGGTGGACAGTTCGATCTGATAGGGGAAGCCGAACAGAGAGTAAACCTCGTCCATCAACTTCACAACATTCTTAACCTCGTCCTTGATCTGGTCGGGGGTCATGAAGATGTGGGCATCGTCCTGCGTAAAGCAACGCACACGCATCAGGCCGTGGAGTGCGCCCGACAGTTCGTGGCGGTGCACCAGTCCCAGTTCGCCCATACGCAAGGGCAGTTCGCGGTAGGAGTGCATATTCTGCTTGTAAACCAGCATACCGCCGGGGCAGTTCATG
>JAZQVM010000068.1:0-12601 GCA_045631845.1 Eubacteriales bacterium
GCTCGCCCTCGGTGGCAATAATCGTGGGATTGATACACTCGATCAGTCCCTCGCCGATGTCAACTACAAACAGGCGGCGAAGCATCCCTACCTGCGGAGCAGCCAGCCCCACGCCGTTGGCTTTATACATGGTCTGCGCCATGTCATCGAGCAGGGCGTGCAGTTTTTTATCAAAATTCTCAACGGGACGGCAGACCTTGGTCAGCACCTCGTCCCCACGTTTTACGATTTTTCTGGTAGCCATAGTACACTCCTTATTGTAAGGTATAGGGATTGATATCGGCATCGGTGAAGATGCGTTTATTGGTTTTTATTTCTTCCAACACCTGTCGCAACACCGTACGGAAAGTGGCATTGGCACGGCATTTGATCAGTAATCGGAATCGGTATCGCCCGCCAACCTTAGCCATGCGGCAGGGGGCAGGGCCGATGCCCGACATAGGGAGCTTTTGCTCGGTCATCACTTCCATCAATCGCTCCTTGAACCGATCGGCGGCGTCCAGGGTTTCCTTGGGATCTTCCCCGCTGAAAATCAGTTGGCACAGATCGGAATAGGGGGGATAGAGCATCATCTTTCTAAGGGCAATCTCCCGATTATAAAATCCGTCATAATCCTGCGCTAACCCTAAGGAGAGCAGTTCATGATCGGGGCTATAGGTCTGAATAAGAGCACGGCCGGGCAGAGCACTGCGGCCGGCACGGCCGATGACCTGCGTGATCAGCGAAAAGGTGCGCTCACCGGCACGGTAATCGTCGCTGTAGAGCGACGCATCGGCGGCTAAAATGCCCACTAATGTTACCTTGGGAAAGTCCAGCCCCTTGGTCACCATCTGAGTGCCCAGCAGGATATCATACTCGCCCGAATCGAACTTAGCAAGCAGTTGTTCATGCGCCAGACGTCCTGCCGTAGTGTCGGCATCCATGCGCAGGATGCGAGCCTGCGGGAATAGGGCTTGCAACTCCATCTCGGCACGCTGGGTGCCGGTGCCGAAGAAGCGGATGTGTTCACTTCCGCACTCGGGACAGACGGTGGGTACCGGCTCGCTATGCCCGCAATAGTGACACATAAGCCGATTGTTCTTGATATGATAGGTCATGCCGATCGAGCAATGAGGACAGCTTAAGGCAAAACCGCAGGAACGGCAGGAAATAAAGGTATGAAAGCCCCGACGGTTGATAAACAGAATGCTCTGCTCGCCACGGGCCAGATTTTCAGCCAGTTCCTTTTGCAGGTCACGGGAAAAGATGGAGGAATTGCCGTCCCTCAACTCTCGGCGCATATCCACAAGCTTGGTAGGGGGCGCGCCTGCGCCGTTGAAACGGCCGTGCAGGACATGGAAACGATACTTCTCCTTTTGCGCTAAATAACGGCTGTCCACGCTCGGCGTGGCCGAGGAGAGAAGTACAGGACAGTTATGATAGAGAGCACGGCGGATGGCCACGCTCTTGGCATGAAATTTGGGGGAAAACTCCGATTTATAGGTGTGTTCCTGCTCCTCATCCATGATGATCAGCCCAATCTTGTCAAAGGGCGCAAAGACAGCGGTGCGAGTACCCACGGCAATCTTGGCCTGTCCCTCTTTCATGCGCTTCCATTCATCTAAACGTGCACCCGGTGAAAGGTCGGAGTGCATCACGGCCACCGTATCGCCGTAGCGCCCACGCAGACGAGCCGTTAACTGCACCGTCAGCATAATTTCAGGCACCATCACGATAGCGCACTCACCACGCGCCAGCACCCGATCTAAGAGTTCGTAAAATACATGGGTTTTTCCCGATCCGGTCACGCCGTAGAGCAGATCCACACCAAACTCACCCAAATGTGCCCCAATCGCATCGGCAACCCGCTGCTGGTCGGGGGAGAGGGTGGTGTTCTTTGCCGACTGGTCATACCGCTCGGTGGTCATGCGACGCACCTCACGGCGGCCAAAGGCAATGATGCCGTTCTTTTTGAGCGTGGTAAGCATGGCAGGGGTCACGCCCGTCATATAACACAGATCAGTCTTATCGGTTTCTCCCTGCGTGAGCAGATATTCAATAGCGCCACGAGCCCGCTCGTTGATCTTGCCCTCACAATAGGCGGTGGCCTGTTCGGGCGTGCAGAATAGTTTTACCGTGGGCACGGTATGGTCGCCCAGCGCACGCTTGTCCCGATAGGAACGAACCAGTACCCCATCCTCGCACAGTCGAGTCAAGACCGATCTGGCTTGCGGAAATAGGGCAAGCAACGCCTTCTCGCTGATCGGCTCCCGATCCCTCACGCACCCGACCAGTTCTTCATGCTCGGACGGGGCGGGTACGGTGCCTAAACGATAGAGCGCCTCGGTTTTCATTTCGAGTCCTGCGGGGAGCATGGCTTTTAGGCAATCATAAACGGGCGTGATGTACTGCTCGCTCATAAACTGCGCCAACTCCAGCATCTCGGCGCTGACTCGGTAATCGTCCTCGGCTACCGTGGCGATGGGCTTGAGTTTCCCCGAAAAATCGGAAGACTCGGAAAGAGAGAGAATGAAACCGGCGCGCCGATCCCGCCCGAAGGGCACAACAACACGCGCACCCGCCAGTGCCTTGTCTAAAAGGTGTTCGGGTACGCTGTAATCGTATGTGCCACCCGCAAAAAAGGGCAGTCCTTCCACGGCAATGCGTGCGATCATAGTTCTCCTTTCAATGAAAATGGCGGCCGGAAAGCCGCCCCTTTTCATTCTTCGGTTTCAACGTGAGAGACGATCTCGTACAGCCCGTCGGCGTACTGCTCGGCGGCGGTAACGACGGTTTTTTCATCGGTGTGGATGCCGTTTGCCTCGTTTTCCTCGGCAATGGCACGGGCACGCTTGGCTACGCCCGAAATCAGGGAGTAGCGGGAGATCTCTTTGTCTTTAACCAGTTGTTCGGTGGACAGTTTCTTCATATCCATGTTCTCTATACCTCTTTAATTAAAATCAATACAAACTTGTTCTTTGCCCAGAATGTCAATCACATCGGCAATCGCATCGTCCAAATCGTCATTGACCACTTGATACCGATACTGATCGGCCGTGTCCAGTTCGGACAACGCCATGGCTACCCGTTTTTGAATGACATCCTCGGCCTCGGTGCCACGACCGTGCAGGCGGTCAATAAGCGCCTGCTTATCGGGCGGCAGGATGAAAATGCTCACCGCGTCGGGGGTCTTGCTCATAACCTGCTTGGCGCCCTGCACCTCAATCTCTAAGATTACGCCCAAGCCCTTGGCCAGTTGTCGATTAACGGCATCGGCAGGCGTACCATAGTAATTATCGACATATCGAGCATATTCGAGCATCTCGCCCTTCTCGATGCGTTTCTCAAAATCGTCCTTGGTGATAAAGTAGTATTCCCGTCCGTCCAGTTCACCCTCACGGGGGGCACGGGTGGTGGCCGATACCGACAAGGTTAAATGCGGAAAGCGGCGGAGCAGTTCTTTTACAATCGTGCCTTTCCCTACACCTGACGGGCCCGACAGAATGATAACCTTGCCCTGTTTCATGCCTCATCCTCCTCGTCGCCCTCGTCCTCAATGTCATAGGCACGGTTGGAGATGGTTTCAGGCTGAACGGCCGAAAGCACAATATGATCGGAATCGGTAATGATGACCGAGCGGGTACGGCGGCCGTATGTAGCATCAATGAGTATGCCGCGGTCTTTCGCCTCGGATATAATACGCTTGATAGGCGCCGATTCGGGGGACACGATGGCTACCACACGGGATGCCGCCACCATGTTACCAAAGCCGATATTGATCAGTTTGTTGGAATATTTCATGATTTGCCTCACTCAATGTTCTGGATCTGTTCCCGAATGTTTTCCAGTTCGCTCTTGACCTCAATGACCACCTTGGCCATATCCACATCGTTGCATTTTGAGCCGGTGGTGTTGATTTCACGGTTCATTTCCTGCATATAAAAGTCGAGCTTCTTGCCAATGGGGCCGTTGCCGACCAGCAACGAGCGGAAATTATCAATATGGGTGCGAAGTCGGGTCGTCTCCTCGGCCACCGTAACCTTGTCGGCATAAATAGCCGCTTCGGTGAGCAATCTGCCTTCATCCACGGTTGTATTGCCCAGCACCTCTTGCATACGCACAAGCAGTTTTTCCCGATACTCCTGTACCGTCTGCGGCGAGCGAGCATCAATGGCTTCCACATGAGCCGCAATGGTGTCCAGCCGCTTTTCAATATCGGCCACCAAACGAGCGCCCTCTTTTTCACGGGCCGACAGAAATGCGGTTAAGGCATCGGCAACAACCGAAAGTACCGCTTCGCCCAGTGCCTCCTGATCCTCGTCGGGCTTGCGTACCGAGAAAATGTCACGGTTGGCGGCAATATCCGAAAGTTTCAGATCGTTCTTCAGTTTGTGATCCTTGCCGATGGTGTGCAAGGCCGAGAGCCAGCCCGAAAGATAGGCATCGTTGTAGGACACCTCAACGGGGTCATCTCCCAAGTTTTCAATGGAGATGTAGACCTCGATCTTACCTCTCTTGACCTGCTCGCCGACACGTCCCCGTACAATCTCCTCTAAAAAGGAATAGCCGCGGGGGGTGCGTACCGTGCACTCAAAAAAACGGTGATTAACCGCCTTGATCTCGGCGGACAGGCGCTTGTTGCCAAAGTCTTGGGATGCACGTCCGTATCCTGTCATGCTTTTTAACATATCTTTACCTCTTAAGGAAACCCTATTTTCTTATCATTTAATTATAACAAAATTTCCCTATCCTGTCAATCATTTGAGCACTTTCCGCAGGAATTCTCCCGTGTAACTGCCCTCTACCTGCGCCACCTGCTCCGGCGTGCCTTGGGCCACGATCCGTCCACCCTTATCTCCGCCGTCAGGACCCAGATCAATAATGTGATCGGCAATCTTAATGATGTCCAGATTATGCTCGATAACCAGTACCGTATTGCCCGATTTGACCAGTTTGTTGAGTACTTCAATCAGTTTGGCCACATCATGCATATGCAGTCCTGTTGTCGGCTCATCCAGGATATAGAGGGTCTTGCCGGTAGAACGGCGGGACAGTTCGGTGGCCAGTTTCACACGTTGCGCCTCACCGCCCGAAAGGGTGGTGGAACTTTGCCCGATCTTAACATACCCCAAGCCCACATCACACAGCGTCTGCAGTTTGCGGGAGAGTTTGGGATAAGCCGAAAAGAATTCGGCGCCCTCCTCAATGGTCATTTCCAATATATCATTGATGTTTTTGCCTTTGTATTTGACTTCCAAGGTCTCGCGGTTATACCGTTTGCCGCCGCAAACCTCGCAGGGCACATACACATCGGGCAAAAAGTGCATTTCAATTTTCAAAATACCGTCGCCCTCGCAGGCTTCGCACCGTCCACCCTTGACATTAAAGGAGAAGCGGCCGGCATTAAAGCCCCGCATCTTACTGTCAGGCAAAGAAGCAAAGACCTCACGGATATCGGTAAACAGCCCCGTATAGGTGGCAGGGTTGGAACGGGGCGTGCGGCCGATGGGCGACTGGTCAATCACAATCACCTTATCCAAATTCTCCACACCTTCAATGGCCGTATGCTTGCCGGGGCGCACCTTGGTAGCGCCGTTGAGGGTAACGGAAAGGGATTTGGAAAGAATCTCATTCACCAGCGAACTCTTGCCCGAGCCCGATACCCCCGTCACGCAGGTAAAAGTGCCCAGCGGCACCGATACATCAATGCCTTTGAGATTGTTCTCAGCCGCGCCGCGCACGGTCAGGACTTTGCCGTTGCCCTCCCGCCGTTTCTTGGGAACTTTCACGGCCATCTTGCCCGATAAATATTGCCCTGTCAACGATTCCTCGCAGGCCTCGATCTCCTCAAGAGTGCCCTGCGCCACCAGATACCCGCCGTGCACACCTGCACCGGGGCCGATATCGATGATCTGATCGGCGGCTCGCATAGTGTCTTCGTCATGCTCCACCACCAGTAGGGTATTGCCTAAATCCCGCAACTTTTTGAGGGTGGCAATCAGTTTCTCGTTGTCCTTTTGATGCAAGCCGATACTCGGCTCATCCAAAATGTAGATAACCCCCATCAGCGATGAGCCGATCTGGGTGGCCAAGCGGATGCGCTGGCTCTCGCCGCCCGAAAGGGTAGCGGCCGAGCGAGCCAAGGTCAGATACTCCAACCCCACCGATACTAAAAAGCCCAGCCGTTCCTTGATCTCCTTGAGTATTTGAGCGGCGATATAGGTCTCCTTCTCGGTCAGCATCAACCCCTCAATAAAGGCCAGCAGATCGGAAATGGACATCATGGTCAGCTCATAAATATTCTTCCCGCCTACCGTCACAGCCAGCGCCATTTTATTTAATCGATGCCCGTGGCAATCGGGGCAGGGAATGGTGGACATAAAGTGCTCCAGTTCGGCACGCATGAACTCGGAATTGGTTTCCTTGTAACGGCGCTCCAAATTGGGAATGACACCCTCAAACGGCGCATCGTACTCCGAATTGCCGCCGCCAAAGGGACGTTTCAGATGCAGTTTTTTGGTGCCCGTGCCGTATAATACGGCCTTTTTGCCCGCCTCGGGGATGTCAGCAAAAGGGGTGTCAAGGGTAAACCCGTACTCCATGGCGATGGCTGAGAAATACATCGTGCCGATGGATGTCGGGTCTTTGGCGTTCCAACCGCTGGCCGTAATCGCCCCGTCACGCAAAGAGAGCGACTTGTCGGGTACAACCAAATCGGGATCCACCTGAAGCAGCGTGCCCAATCCCGTGCAGGACGGACAGGCGCCGAAGGGATTGTTAAAGGAGAACAGCCGAGGGACTAATTCCTCGATGGTCACCTCATGATCGGGGCAGGCATATTTTTGGGAAAAGAGGATGCGCTCCCCGTCAATAATATCCAGCACCACCATGCCGTTACCGATTTTGGCGGCCGTTTCGGTCGAGTCGGCAATACGCCCACGGGCTTCTTCCTTGATGACAATGCGGTCAACGATGATATCAATGTTATGCTTTTTATTCTTATCCAGCGGGATTTCTTCGTCCAGATTGTACTGGATGCCGTCCACCACCGCACGGGCAAAGCCGCTTTTGCGCATATCCTCGAGCAAGGAGCGGTACTCGCCCTTGCGCCCGCGGATAACCGGAGCAATGATCTGCGCCTTGGTGCCCGCCTCATGGGATAAGATGCGGTCAACAATTTGATCAATGGTTTGCTGACGGATTTCTTTGCCGCAGATGGGACAGTGAGGCAGACCGATATTGGCATACAGCAATCGTAAATAGTCGTAAATCTCGGTAATGGTGCCCACGGTGGAGCGAGGATTTTTGGAGGTGGTTTTCTGATCAATGGAAATGGCAGGAGAGAGGTTTTCAATGCCATCCACATCCGGCTTGTCCATCTGCCCCAAGAATTGGCGGGCGTAGGAGGAGAGGGACTCCACATAGCGGCGCTGACCTTCGGCATATACCGTTTCAAAGGCAAGCGAACTCTTGCCCGACCCCGAAAGGCCGGTCAGCACTACCAGTTTATCACGCGGGATGTTCACATCAATGTTCTTGAGGTTGTTCTCCCGTGCCCCTTTTATAATGATTTGATCGTTCATTTGTTTCTCTCCGTCAGTTCTCGTATGCGGTCACGCAGGTAGGCGGCGTGTTCAAACTCCAGCATCTTGGCCGCCGCTTTCATTTCCTTCTCCAGCCGTGCCACCAGTTCCACTTTTTCTCGTTTACTTAGGCGGCGGCCGTCATATTCGGTGTTATAGTCGGATTTCGTGGTAATTTCCAGCACATCCCGAATGTCCTTTACAATGGTTTTCGGGGTGATGCCGTGCGCCTCATTATAGGCGTGCTGGATCTCACGGCGGCGCTCGGTCTCGGTTATGGCTCGCTCCATCGATGGGGTCACTTCATCGGCGTATAAAATTACCTTACCCTCAGCATTACGGGCGGCACGGCCGATGGTCTGAATCAGAGAGGTTTCCGAACGCAGGAAACCCTCTTTGTCGGCATCTAAAATAGCCACCAGTTCCACCTCGGGCAGGTCAAGCCCCTCTCGTAAGAGGTTGATACCCACCAGTACGTCAAACACGCCTTTGCGCAGGTCACGAATAATGTGCATCCGTTCAATGGTGTCCACATCGTGGTGCATATACCGCACCTTAATGCCCGCATCGGCTAAATATTCGGTCAGGTCTTCGGCCATCTTCTTGGTCAGGGTCGTGACCAGTACCCGCCGATCTCGCTCGGTACGCTGGCGAATCTCCGATAACAGATCGTCGATCTGTCCCATGGTCGGGCGCACCTCTACCACAGGGTCAAGCAGGCCCGTGGGGCGGATGATCTGCTCGGCCATCTGCTCCATGTGCTCTTTTTCATAATCCCCCGGCGTGGCCGAAACATAGATGGCCTGCGGGATTTTCTCTTGAAATTCGTCGAAATTTAAAGGGCGGTTATCGAGTGCCGAGGGCAGACGAAAGCCGTAGTTGATCAGCGATTCTTTACGGGAACGGTCGCCCCCGAACATGCCCCGCACCTGCGGCAGGGTGACATGCGACTCATCGACAAAGAGCAGAAAATCATCGGGGAAATAGTCGAGTAAAGTATAAGGGGTACTACCTGCCGGACGCCCCGAAATCACACGGGAATAGTTCTCAATACCCGAGCAGAAGCCAACCTCTCGCATCATTTCCATATCGTAGCGGGTGCGCTGTTCAATGCGTTGCGCCTCAATGAGTTTGCCCTGTTCGGTAAAATATTGTACCCGATCTTCCATCTCCCGCTCGATCTCAACCAAAGCGGCCTCCATCTTTTCGGGTGCCACCACATAGTGAGAGGCAGGGTAGATGGCTACATGGGACAGATCGCCCAACACTTCACCCGTGAGGGCGTTGATCTGGGTAATGCGGTCGATCTCATCCCCGAAAAATTCCACACGGATGCAGTCAGCACCCGCATAGGCAGGGAAAATTTCCACAATATCGCCCCGCACACGGAAGCGGTTGCGCTGAAAATCGATATCGTTGCGCTCGTACTGGGTTTCCACCAAGCGGCGCAGCAACATATCCCGCTCCATCTCCATACCGCGGCGCAGAGAAATGACCATGCCGGTGTAATCGTCAGGGTCACCCAGCGTGTAGATGCAGGACACCGACGCCACAATGATCACATCCTTGCGCTCAAAGAGGGAGGAGGTGGCCGAGTGGCGCAGTTTCTCAATCTCGTCGTTGATGGACGAGTCCTTTTCAATATAGGTATCGGTATGAGCAATATAGGCTTCGGGCTGGTAATAATCGTAGTAAGAAACGAAGTATTCTACCGCATTTTTGGGGAAAAACTCCTTAAATTCGGCACATAATTGCGCCGCTAAGGTCTTATTATGCGCCAAAATCAGGGTCGGTTTGCCCACCTTTTGAATGATATTGGCCATCGTAAAGGTCTTTCCCGAGCCCGTTACACCCAAAAGCACCTGCTCGCGCAAGCCATCCTTGACGCCCTGCGAAAGCGTTTCAATCGCCTGCGGTTGATCCCCCGTGGGCTTATATTCACTTTTGAGATGGAATATACTCATAAGTGCTCCTGATAATCGATTTCCTTATAACAGCTCGCGAATAACCTTTCCCTTACCGATGGGTAGACCGTCGTTCAATAAATAGTTCTGATGCAGGCCGATAGATGGGAAATTGTTGCCCTCAATGATGGCGGCACCGTCGGTGGTGATCGCCACATCCCAGCCGACATAGCGCATCTCGGGAATGAGGCGGGCGGCCGATTTGACCAGTTCAATGGCTTTGTCCATGTGCGGCACCTGTAGGTTGGCAAAATTATAGCCGGTGGTCGGATGCTTGTCAAAAACTTTCATAGCATCGTTTACCACGTTGCCTAAAATATGCCCGTCATCGTCGAGGGTCATCCAAATATCGTCGCAGCTGATCACGTCTTCCTGTCCGGCATTGATGCGCAGGGTTTTGAACAGTACCGTTGCCTCTCCGTCCTTGAGTAACGTCACCAAACGGACATTATTGACCGCCTTGGGGTTAACGGCGTTGAGATCGGGATGCTGAATGAGGGTGTCCTCAATTAAGTATTGCTCGCCCGCCATAGCCTTATCGTAAAGGGAGCGCAGATCGTCTGTCACCGTCACCTTTTCAATGCCGTGTCCGCCGAAATCGGCATGGCGCTTGGCAAACACCGTTTCCTTGCCCTTGACAAACTCACAAAAGCCGGCAAAGCCCACCTCACGCAGATCAATAAAATCACGGCCGATCTGCTTGCGGAAAATGCGGTTAAAGACAATCTTGTCATGGAAGATCATGGTATAGCCTCTCGTATTGAGGGAACGAACGAGAGCGGCATAGTCCTGTTGATTGAGATAGTCGGCACGCTCCTTGCGGGAAAGGGCGGCATAGTTGCCCTTGACATAGTCAACATAGCCGCTGCCACGGGTCAGCGCATCCCAGAAAAAATCCAAAGCCACGCCCAAGTAGGAACGGTTATTCGCCTTAGCGGCATGGTGTAACATGGCTTTCATGCGAGGACGGTCAATCTCTTTGATACGGTCAATAATACTCATAGTATGCCCCTTATCTTATAGTATAATATAATATTATACATCATCATTTTTTTCTTTGCAAGTAGCGGAAGAATATGATACAATAAAAATATGAAAGAAATATCAGTAATGAAAAATGACGCCGGGCAACGGCTGGATAAGTACCTCATCAAGGGCTTCGGTATGCCGTCCTCGCTGGTCTATAAGTATCTGCGCAAAAAACGCATCCGCCTCGATGGGGTGCGTGCCAAAGGCGCCGAGATTCTCAAAGAGGGGAGTGTACTCACCCTCTATATCAACGACGAGTTTTTTGACCATAAACGGGAAACGGTTGCCTTTGATGGGGCGGTCGAGATCGTCTATGAAGATAGCCAAATCGCCGTATTGTATAAAGAGGCGGGTTTGCTCTCTCATGCACCGTCGGGCGATTCGCTGGCGGCACGTTGGGTGTCGCACTTGACGGCAACGGGAGAGTATGATCCCAACGCTGAGCGCTCCTTTGTGCCGGCTTTATGTAATCGGCTCGATCGCAATACCGAGGGCTTGGTGATTGCCGCCAAAACGGCCGCCGCCCTGCGGGAGATGGACGAGCGGATTCGGGAGAGGCAGGTCAAAAAGTATTATGTCTGCACCGTGCAAGGTGCTCCGCCTAAGAATGCAGGAGAATTGACTGCCTATTTGCACAAGAATGAAAAAACCAACAAGGTGACGGTGTATGACACCCCGCACCCCGATGCCCGTCCCATCCGCACCGGCTATCGGGTGCTGAAAAAGGGTGCGCAATCCATGGTCGAGGTCGAGTTGCATACGGGGCGCCCTCACCAGATCCGTGCCGCTTTTGCCCATGCAGGATTCCCGCTGGTCGGCGATGTCAAATACGGCGGCGGCAAGGGCGGATATTTGCTCAGAGCCTATAAGGTGGTATTTGATTTTGAGGGCGATTTATTGTGCGCCGGGAAAACCGTTCAAATCTGATTTTGCAACGCAAAAATATACTTGACAAAACTTGATATTTTTTATATATTAATAGTAGAAAAGGCTTGCCCTATACGGAAATGTTAAAAACCATCCGTACCGGGGCAGGCAATTTTTTTAAGGAGGGTCGGATCATGGATCACGAACAGACCAAATCGGGCGACATCATTCGCCTCGAACATATCAGCATCTCTTTTGATGATGAGATTATTTTGGATGATTTGAACTTGACCATAAAGGACAAGGAATTTGTGACTCTGCTCGGCCCGTCCGGTTGCGGAAAAACGACGACTTTGCGTATCATCGGCGGCTTTGCCCAGCCCGATGAGGGCGTGGTATACTTCGACGATGAAGATATTACCAAACTGCCCCCCCATAAACGCAACGTCAATACCGTTTTCCAAAAATATTCGCTGTTTCCCCATCTGAACGTTATTGAAAATGTGTCGTTTGGCTTGAAGTTGAAAAAATTACCCAAGGATAAGATCAACGCCTTGGCTACCGATATGCTTCGTTTGGTCGGCTTGGAAGGCTTCGAAAAGCGGAGTGTCGATTCCCTTTCGGGCGGTCAGCAACAGCGTGTAGCCATCGCCAGAGCCTTGGTCAACTCCCCCCGTGTCCTCCTGCTCGACGAGCCGCTCGGTGCCCTCGATCTCAAACTGCGTAAGGAATTGCAGATCGAACTCAAACGCATCCAAAAACAAACGGGCATTACTTTTATCTATGTTACCCACGATCAGGAAGAAGCCCTCACCATGTCGGACACCGTTGTGGTCATGAATAAGGGCGTTATCCAGCAGATCGGCACGCCCACTGATATATATAATGAGCCCAATAACGCCTTTGTCGCCCACTTTATCGGCGAGAGCAATATTATCGACGGGCATATGCTGGGCGATGAAAAAGTGGAATTTTCGGGCCGTATCTTCAAGTGTGTCGACCGTGGCTTTGAAGTCAACGAAACGGTGGACGTCGTTATCCGTCCGGAAGATATTTTGGTAACTAAGCCTGAGGACGGCATGATCATCGGCGTAGTCGAGTCGGTCGTCTTTATGGGTATGCACTATGTTATTACCGTTGATTCGGGCGGCTACCGCTGGCAGATCCGTTCTACCGTTG
>JAZQVM010000069.1:0-18539 GCA_045631845.1 Eubacteriales bacterium
AAACGCTTATCGGCACGCTTGGCCTCCACCTTAAAGGTTCTAACTTCATTCAACCGATCGGCCAGAAACTCGGCCGCCGTTTCCTTGATGGCCTCCATATCCTTTTCGCACAGGGCGCACAAGGACAGCGCGGCAATGCCGAACACCTTTTTGGCCGCCTCATATGCTCCCTCAAAATCGCAATCACAGCCCGACTTGGCCTCCACATAAACGGCCGACTGCATGGTATACACCGAAAACTCGCCGTAAGGGGCGATGGCCGAGCGGATGTGGCCAAGCAACAATTTTTCAAACCGACCCTTATTGAGTCCCTTCAGGATCAGTTCACCATATTTTAATAAGATACACTTTTCCATATTATCGGTGCGCCAGGTGGCCGCGGCAAACTTCCAAGCCTTCACACAACCTGTCGATCTCCTCTTTTGTATTATAGATACCTAAACTGATGCGAACCGCCGAACGGATACGCTCACTCGGCAGCCCCATGGCGTGCAAAACATGACTGCCGCCACTCGATTTGGCCGAACAAGCCGATCCGGCCGACACGTAGATCTGATTTCTCTCCAAATCGTGTTGGATGGTTTCGCTGTTGAGGGGCGGAATCGAGATATTATATATATAAGGTACGCAATTTTCGGGAGAATTGACTAAAATCCCATCCATTTGCCCGATTTTTCGGCGCAAATATCCGCCTAACTCATCCAATTTCTTGCGATTTTCAGCCGCATTTGCGAAAAATTCGCTCACGGACGTACCGAAACCGACGATTCCGGACACATTTTCGGTACCCGAACGCATCCCTTTTTCCTGCCCGCCGCCAAGCAACAGCGGCTTGATATGCACACCCTTGGCCACATACAAAGCGCCGACACCCTTAGGCCCATACAACTTATGCGCCGAAAGGCTCATCAGATCAATCCCCATCCGTTTGGGGTAGAGCGGCAGTTTGCCGTAGGCCTGCACAGCATCGCAATGCAGGAGTGCGGGTGCGCCCTTCCTTTTTATAATGGCGGACGCATCCTTAACGGGGAATTGCTCGCCCGTTTCGTTATTAACGGCCATCATGCTGACCAGCACCGTTTTATCGGTAATGGCCTCATCCAGTTTGGACATATCGGTGAGGTACACCACCTCAAAGCCTTCTTTTTCCAAGGCCTTAAAACATTCAAGAACCGAAGGGTGCTCAAAGGCGGTGGTGACGATGCGGTTGCCCAGTTTGGCACGGGAGCGGGCGACACCGAAGATGGCGGTATTATTCGATTCGGTAGCCCCTGCAGTAAAGTACACTTCGTCGGGACGCACAGACAAAGATCCCGCTATGGCTTCTCTGGCCTGTGTTACCAGCCGCTCGGCATAGATGCCGGCCATGTGCAGGGATGAGGGGTTGCCGTAAATTTCGGTGAGCGCCTGTTGCATGGCCTGTGCCGCCGAGGGCAGGACACGGGTAGTGGCGCTGTTATCCAGATATATCATATTACTTACCAAGAAAATGCTTCATGAGTGATGGGCCGTTATCGAAGCGGCATCCGGTGGTGGCGGCCGTTTCTTCGGTGAATGCCTTACCGCAACCTTGGCTGACGTTGTTACGATAGATCAGATAGGGTACGGGGTCGCCCACATGGGTACGGCAGTCGATGGGCGTGGGATGGTCGGGCAGGATCATGACCGACAGTTCCTCGTCCTTGAAGGCTTCGAGAATGGGGCCGAGCACCTTCTTATCAATAATCTCAATCGACTCGACCTTTTCCTTGGCGTCGCCGTGGTGACCGCACTCGTCGGGGGCTTCCATGTGCAGATAGACAAAGTCCTTGCCTGCTTTGAGAGCGGCGATGGCGGCGGCGGTTTTGCCGTCCCAGTTTGTATTAATCAAGCCAGTAGCGCCTTCGACATCAATCGATTGCATATCGGCACAAAGACCGATGCCCTTGATCAGATCAACGGCCGAGATGACAGCGCCGTCCAGCCCATACTCCTCCTTAAAGGGCTTGAGGGCGGGCTTAGTGCCGTCGCCCCACAGCCAAATGCTGTTGGCAGGGCGCAGACCACGAGCGATGCGGGCTTGGTTTACGGGATGATCTTTCAATAAATCGTACGACTTTTTCATCAGATCGAGCATCTTTTCGCCGTACTCGCCGCTTGGCAGATAGTCGGTAATCTTCTTATCGGAGATATCATGGGGCGGCGTAAAGGTAAAGCCGTTGGGGGCTTCTTTCCAGACCAGACAATGGCGGTAGGACACGCCGGGGTAGAAGGTCATAATCTCGTCGCCCAATTTCTCCTGAATGAAGCGGATCAGTTCGGACGATTCGGCGGTAGTGATCTCCCCTGCGCTATAGTCGAGCATCGTTTTATTCTCGTAGTCTTCCTCCTCCGAGAGGGTGACGGTATTACAACGGAAGGTACGGTCGGTCAAACTCAGGTCAATGCCCATACTAACTGCCTCGAGCGGCGAGCGACCGGTATAATAGACCTCGGGGGCGTAGCCCATAACCGAGAGATTAGCCGTATCGCTGCCGGGGTTCATGCCGGTGGGCACGGTCTGCACCAGACCCATTTCGCTCATGGCGCAGATGCGATCCATATTCGGCTTATGCGCTACCTGCATGGGGGTTTTTCCATCCAGTACGGGAACGGCACGGTCAGCCATACCATCGCAGAGTAAAACGATGTATTTCACGAGTATTTCTCCTTATTCTTTAATTATTTTATTGTACCTCGTTTTCTTACTCTTGTCAATGAAGTGTTTTTTTGAGGAAATTTGACAAAATTTTGTATGTTTTTTATAAAATTTGCTGATTTGTGCGATAATTTTCCTTGACATTCACAAAAAATACAATTATAATAGAGTTAACATTAAGGTGAGTGGTGTTTGTATTTGGCAAAAAGCGATAAGGATAACCATTTCGGAACCGACTTTCCGGAAGTACTGCCCGGCCTTTTGCCGAAGATTCATGCACTGGCTCGTCAGTATGCCGGCGGTGCCGAGCAAGACGATTTGGTGCAAGAGGGTTTAATTGCCCTATACGAATGTTCCTGCACATTTGATGCAAAGCGGGGCGTTCCCTTTGATGCCTATGCCCTTACCTGCGTGCGGCGGCGCATGATCAGCGCCCTGCGGAAAAATTCAATTGTATGTTCTGTCGCTATCGAAGAACTGCAAAGTCTGCCCGACCTAGTCTCCACCGCTCCGGCCCCTGAAGATTACGCCCTGGGAAAGGAAAGTGTGGAGCGTTTGCGTTCGCTTATGCGTACGCACCTCTCTTCTTTTGAGCGGCAGGTGTTGACCTTACGTATTGACGGGTTACGCCATCGGGAGATTGCACAGCGGGTGGGTAAAACCGAAAAGTCGGTAGAAAATGCATTATCCCGCATACGAATTAAGTTATCAAAACAACTGTCGGTTGTTTGATATATGCCCATGTAGTTTAATCAGAAGAACGTGTTTACAAGGCGTCGGTGCGATTCCGACCGAGGGCAAAACTATATTTCATTTCTACGAGGGGAAAGACCAATGTACGAAGACAAGACACTCATTTGCAAGGAATGCGGCCAGGAGTTCGTGTTCACCGCCGGCGAGCAGGAATTCTACGCAGAGAAGGGCTTCCAGAATGAGCCCCTGCGCTCCAAGGATTCCCGCCCCGCTCGCAAAAACGCCACCAAGGCTAACAGAGAGTACTTCACCGCTACCTGCGCTGCTTGCGGCGCTGAGGCGAAAGTGCCCTTCCAGCCCAGAGAGGACAGACCCGTTTATTGCAGCGAATGCTTTGCAAAACAGAAAGAACAGAGCCTTTAATTTAGTTTAACTGTGTTCCCATGGGCGGTAAAGAATTTCTTTACCGCCCTTCTGTTATCTTTAGGAGAGAATTATGATTTTTACACAAACCATTCACATAGATTCCGAGCGGTGTGACCAACACGAGCGTTTACGTGCCGATGCTCTGTTTCTGCTCATGCAAAATGCGGCAGGTGAACATGCCGAGCGTTTGGGCTTTGGTCGGGCACAACTAATAAAATCCCGCACGGCATGGGTGCTGACCCGCATATCGGTACGCATGACCCGTTGGCCCAAATGGAACAGCACACTGACGCTGACCACAGCACCCGGTGTCGGACGAGCAGGGTTATACCGCCGTTATTTTACCTTTGCCGATGAGCAGGGACCTTGCGGACACGCCACCTCATTATGGACGGTTATTGACTTAGATAAGCGGGCCATTGCCAGCCCCGACAAGGCACCCAACGTGCCTGCGGCGGCCGATTTTACCCCCTCACTTCCCTCGCCCGTGAAGGTGCGGCGGCTGGAGGGAGAGGCGACGGTGAACGGCTATCATTGCCAATATACCGATGCCGACTTGAATAATCACATCAACAACGCCGCCTACATCCGCTTTCTCGAAAATGCCTTACCGCCCGCACGGTTTGCCGACTCGGTTCTTTGCGAGTTGGATGTTTGTTATCATCGGGAGGTTAAGCCCGAGTCGAACATCTCTCTGCTGTTGACGCAAGCAGAGGATCGGTTCCATTTTGCGGTGCAGGATGGTGAGGCGATAGCCTTCGAAGCCTGCGGAAAATGGGAATAACATAGAAAAAACAGACACCTTTTGGCGTCTGTTTTTCATGGTGGAGATAAGGGGATTCGCCTTCGCTGCGGCTCAGGCCGGGGTCGGCTCTGACAGTCCACCGGACTGTCATTCACTACCGACCCTTCGAATCCCCATTTAGCATAAACGCAAAAAACAGACACCTTTTGGTGTCTGTTTTTCATGGTGGAGATAAGGGGATTCGAACCCATAGTAATCACTTGAAATTCGTTGCAATATAAAGGTTTTTTATTTTTGTTAGTAAATCCATCAGCAAAACAGGCTGTTTAGCGCCTATTTTTTACCGTAATTTACCTGATTTTTCACCTACACCATATAACGTTTTTCGACATTTGTCAAGAAAAATCATTCGACAGAATACAACAGAAGAGGAGGCGCCAAGCCTCCCCTTCCGTTTATCTTTCTTTGAAATTTCTCATTATCATAACGAAAAACCGAATCTCTCTAATTCTGCAAAAGTGATCGGACCCAACAATCCATCCTGAAGCAGATCCCTGCGACGTTGGAATTCAGTGATGGCGGCCTTTATATACGGACCATAATAAGGTCCCTCAGCTTGTTTGTCAGTATAAAACGGGAAGACCCTCAACATGAATTCGGCAACCTTTGCTATAATCTCTGATGTATCTCCTTCCTGGAAGTAGCCTCTTACCGGGAATATCCCGTCACTCGCTACTTCCGGCACGACACCTTCCGCCAAACCGTCAGCCAGTTTCTTATCCGTCTTCTTAACGATCGCCGCCGTGTCCTTTCCCGTCACCTGATCAGCATAGCAATGCATAATCGAGTGAGGATCCACGGCATACTTGGTTTTGTCAGACAACTTCCATTCCGTGTAGGATTTCGGAGTCACCCACACCTCAAAGTGCAGATGCACACCCGTAGCCGTACCGGTCATACCCATAATGCCGATCGAATCACCCATCCTCAGCGACTGTCCCGCCTGCACATTCACCTTGGACAAATGCCAGAATAAGCAATATGCATATTTACCCTCTACAACCTTATCGGTACGGGTGACAACATACAGCGCACCGTCACTCATTTTACCAGCTTTGACCACCTCACAATCCGAGGTGGCTAAAATCGGATGATTAGGCCCTCCATGGGCGGAGCTCCACCCAAGATCAATACCATAATGGTTAGGATTGCGAGTGGGACGATAGCCCTGCGTTTGCCCCAAATAATCTACGGGCGCTCTCATTAACTGTGCCATTACTGATCCTCCTTATCTTTTTTAGTGAAGAAATAGGTGATGATCGACCCATAGGCCGTCGAATACAAGGCCAACACCTCCGTCGGGGGCTTTGCCACTCCCAACAACAGCAATACCATACCGATAGTCAGCATGACTGTAACAAGGCTTTTAACCTTCAATAATTTTTTGATTGCGTCTTTCATTTTGACTCCTCCTCGTTTTTGATATAGTTTTTCATTATGTTTACCACAGCGCTTCGATCCCACAGTCCCGTCTTAACAAGCAGCGAAATGATGCGCTCCATCTCTGATTTATCACCCATTTGATAGGCGTCCATATATTTCGATTTATAAGTGCTCATGAGAGAGTTTTTGACCTGACTCTTGGCTTGGCTGACGCTGAAGCCTTGAGCCTTTTTATCGGCAACAATGGAATCCACAATGACATCAACCTCTCTACCCTGCTCCACGGCGAGCTTAAGATCGGCCGTTGTGTATTTGCTCGGATTTGACGACTCTCCATCATACCCACCGTCGTAGGGATCCTTTTCCGGCTCATTCCTCTTGACGATGGCCTCAACCTCAGCCATCACCGCCTGCTGAACCAACTCGACGGGAATGTTCGTCTCTCGAGCCATACGCTCGACAATCCGAGCCGAACCTTTTAGATCTCCATTATAGCGAAGCGTGGCAGCCTTCATGATGTCTTCCGATTTTCTATTCCGAAGTGCCGCCTTGACTCCGCTGTTGGCTGCCGATTCCGAAGCATAATGTGATCGATACACCCGTATATCATCCTCATTGCCAGACTTGTACGCACGGTACAGCATATCACCCTTATTAGCTTCCTCAGTAAAGGGGAGTCCTTCGACTGCCGCACTCCATAAACCCGTTCCCGTCATCTTGCGCTTGCCGGCAATTTCATCGGATACAGTCTCTACCGTGTTGATGATCGCCATCACTTCCCTCTTGACATTCTTGAGCGGAACCCCAAACAGTCCCGCCACCGAGAATATGCCGTCGAATATCTCCTCAAGCGTGACACTATCCTTCGTCATGGCCTTGATTGAGTCAATCAAATTTCCGACCGTGCTCATATCCATACGCTCTACATCGTAGCCCTCAAACAGGGAAATAATGTCACGCACATAGGGCAGGTTGGTGAAGATCAGCGCATCCGCCGCAAAGTTCCCAACAAAATGCTCGACGTACTTCTCGATCATCGTTTCATCCTCGTCATCATCACGCATGGCCGTGATGATAGATTTAAGGATGGCGTTGAGAACCGTCGCACCCAATATAGACCCCATCGTACGCCCAAGCTGTTTTCGAGCACCGGGCTTATTGCGGATGACATTCAATGCCGCCATGTATGCCATATTGATAGTAGTCGTAGGTTCTGCCAAAAACGCCGTAGCCTGCTTAGTAGCCGCTCCACCCTTGCGCATGATACCACTGCGGGACAACGGCGAATCGTACACCTGCGTACGCTCAATGCAATCATCGAAGATCTCTGCCGCCTTGACCTTAACCTCATGAGCCGACAGATCAGGATTCAATGCACGTGCCTTGTTCTGGGCAGACCGCCACAACTTAACCCACGTAACCTGATCCATAAACTGAGGAAGAAACCCGATGATATCATCAATCTTAGCCCCCAACTGCTTGCGGTAGTTCTTATCCTTCAGAATGTCCTTGATCTTTGCATCGCCAAAGCCTCGCTTCTGTAAATGCTCGACCGCCGACCGCCCGACGCCGGTATCCATATTACCCATTTCCTTGATATAAGCAACGGGGCAATACTGCTTAAGTTCCTCCCATGCGTCAAATACACCCTTGACCTTCATGTCCTTGTCGAGTCTTCCGAAATACTTCGCCTCAATGACCGCCATGGCTCGCATGATCGAGGACGGCTGCTGAATCGCAACGGAAAGCGAAAGCGCCGTAGCCGCCTTCTTTGCCAAAGAGATACCCTTTGTCAGCCAAGCATCATCCGTGGCACGAATGCCACCGTTCAGATCTCTGAGTAATTGAGTAATGTACTGTCCCGCACCCTTACCGTATACTTCATCCAACGCCTGCCGCACACCGCCTACGTGGATCGGGTTATCGACCGTTCGGACATTTACCACTCGGGTGAAATCATCTACCGGCAAGGCTAATCCATGATATAAGGACATATCATGAACATGATTTGACCATACCGCCGAAAATCCTTGCAGGACGATCGGGCTGGTAGCATGCTTATTTGTAGACTTAGCAAAAGACGGAGATTTAATCTTGGGATCGAATCCGGCTTCAGGATTAAAAGCATTCCACCACGCCGCCGTCTTGAGGGGCCAGTAATGCTTTTCGGTGAACAACTCCAGATCATACATCGCAAGGGAGATCTCGTTACCCTTCTGCCCCATGACGTCAGATAAATAATCCTGCATCTCCTCGATATACGCCCGCTGCTCCTTAGTGAGCGATGAGATAATCGCCGTAAAGACCTCTTGATTGAGCGGATGGTTTCTCTTATCATCCACCTTGTACCGCTCGATCTTCCCGGCTTTGTTGCGCTCAGCCACAACCTCCTCATCCAGCACAATACCGTGCGCAAAGAGGTGCTTGCGAGACTGTTCCCTACGGCCATGAGCATACAAACTCATGATATTAGCCAAAGTCAGATGCATGTCCTCACCGGCGGCATCCTTAAAGGTCTTAGTCTTGCTGATCGACCAGCTTTCGGCGCCGTACTTCTTCTCCACCGTTTGCCGGAACTTGTCGGCTTCCATCAGATCACGAGCATAAGCATTCTGGCCTTGCCGGATATTATTGTAAAGTCCCATCAAGGTATCACTGCCGATCCGCTCAAAGAAATACAACGGCTTCATGTTATCAAAGGAGAATTGAGTGGTTTTATCACTGCGCTTGGTCTTGCGCTTTTCCACCTCATCCACAATCGCCTTGGTTCTGTCCATTGCACCTTTCTTGGCTTTATCGGACATAATTTTATCAGCTGAAGTGATACGCTTCTTCATGGTACGGAACAACTGATAGATAATATCCAGTTGATCTTGAGTCATGTTGTATATCGAAGTGTTCCCTAATCGTTCCTTGGCATCCTTGAGCATATCCTGAATGATGGAATCTTGCCATACTTCCACCATCGGACTATTTGACTGCTGGAATTTATCGAGTGCATCAGCCAGATCGTTTAAGTAGTGCCGCACCTGCTTGTTAGCGCCGGTGCTAAAATCCAGATTAAAGGAAGAAAGAACATCGACAAACTGCTTGCGAAGCTCGGCGGGAATACGATGATCTTTCGTTTCGTGGAGAATGTAGGAAGTAATATCCTTCATGGCTCGTACAACCTTTTCCCGATTGGCACGACGCTTGACCTCTTTGCGGTAATCTGCCATCTTCTTGTTGTCTTTTTGCCGTTGCCGCTTCTCGGCATTTTTGACAATATTGCGGAAAGGACGAAGCTCGGCCAACTGAAGCAGACGTTTATCGGTGCGATCGAGTTCTTGGATAAGCTTCTCGATCTCGGTGCGGATCTCCGCAAGACGAGCCTTGGTCTGCTCACTCCGTTCGCCTTTCTGGAACATCAGATCCCGCCATTCCTCATTGAATGCATCCAGTTTGGCTTGTTTGCGATCGAGGGTTGAGGCTTTCTGCAAATATTCTTGGAAATACTTGTTATGCTCAACTTCGGTGCTCATGGTTCGAAGCATTTCGACAATCGTTTGCCGCTCGGTGACGTTTCGTAAAGAACTTTTTTCGGTTCCCTCTTGACTTTTTTGCTCGTGATTGGATATAATGGTATTGGAAGTTTGACCAGCCCCCGTCTTGGACGTATGGGCCGAGGCAGTGTTCTGCACCGGCAGGGTTTTGGCGGACTTCCTTTTTTGATATGATGCACTATCCAAATACATCGTCTGCACCTTTAGACTATTCTTTTTTGAGGAAACAAGATTAAAATTCTCTAAAACTCCATCTGCAAAGGCTTTCTTAAAAAGAATACCATTCGTTCTTTGCCCATAGCCATCCGTATAATAGTCAAAATGCGCTGAATCAGATTCGACCACCACATCAGCAACTCGATCCAAGAAATCCACAACATCTTCTCTTGTCATAGTCTTCTTGTTATCCGTCAAGTGAATGATGTTATCGCTTTCAATAGCTATGGAGTAATCTCTTCCAACCTTAAACACATGCCCACTCAGATCACGAGGAATGTTCGGTATGGATTTCTCAATTTCTCGTATAGTCGAATACGGGAGAATACCAAAGTACGCTGTGAATTTTCCTTTGGGATTATCGAACGCTTTATTTACCACGTTCACAAGACTGTCATAGGAATCGACAATAACGTCTCCCTTTTTCGTGATCAGAGATCTCAGCTCGGCACCATAGGGCTTCAACACATCATGGGCACTGCCGTCCTTTGAATTACGGAAAGAATATTTTACCGCCTCCGAGAGTTCGGGGGTGTTTTCTTTTGGCGAGGTGCGGCGGGCGGCCTGCGCCGAGCGGTCGGCAGCATCGGCCACCGCTTCGGAAAACAGGCTGGTCAATTGCTCATGGTATTCAGTCCATTCAGCAAAGAGTTTGCCCTCTTCCGATTCGGGCTTGGAGTGGAAGCCTTCCTTCTTGAAGATGTTCAGCATCTTCTTGACCGTGTCCCTGAGCTTATCCACCAAAGACTTGGCGAGATCGGCATCCACCTTGCGGAGTTCGGCCACATCGCTGACCACCTTATCGGCATTCTGCGCCAGCATAGACTCCAATGAGTCGGCTACAACCTCCTCATAGGCATCGTCAAAGGAAAGCGATTCGCCCTGTCGGGCATACTTGGCCTGCTTATTGCGGATCAGGAGCGTTACCGAATGTCCCTTTTCTCCGAATTTTTCCACCACGAAATCGGCGAGCTTGCGGAATTTCTCGGGCGACATCTCTCGAACATAATGCACCAGCTCATGAGACACGGCATTGAGCATCAGGCCGTTGAGATAATCGCCGGCATTCACATCAACCAAAATCGTATTCCCGACACGAGTGTAGGCGGCATTGCCCTTATAGACCCGTCCCCGACGATCGGTGAACTGCCGCACACCATCCACCACCGAGGAAGCGTAGATCTCGATATTGACGTTAAACAGCTTGGCCATCGATTCGAGTACGTTGACCTGTGCCTGCGTGGTGGAGCGCAACAAACTTTTTGGATCAACAGCAACGGAGAGCCGATTTGGCTCTCCGTCAGCTTTTTTCGATTCGGTTGTCTTTACTGTTTGTCCGCCTTGAGCGTTCGGATCGGCACTCCCTTGTGTACGTCGTTGGCTACGCACATCAGATCGATCTCGTCGTAGTGAATATTTTTCCCGTCCGGAGCGTTCTTGATCACCCAATCCGTGAACGCTTCCATCTGCTGATCCGTTTCGCATAGAGATATGATTGTCATTCTTGCCATCTCTGACAGTTCCATGTTTCGAATCAGATACCCCAAGACTCTCAAAAACTGTTCCTCCGTCTTGTTCCGAGGTTGATAACTCATAAGCATAGCGCTCCTTTTCTTTTCTCTTTCTGTATTCCGCTTCACTTAACCGTTCCATCACCATATAATGCGACGGTACATCATCAAACTTTTGAATCATATACCAACGGTCATTACATGAAAGATACGCCGTATCGCCCGATTGCACCCGATCTTCATACGCCCATCGAGTGGCTAGTTGGTTGGCTTCACTGAACGATTTATCGTACGGCGGGAACTGTTTCCATTGGAAAGAAAACTCCCTCTTGGCATAGCCTTTGTTTCGAGCCATATTTTTGACATCGTCTGATGATACTGTACCATCCTTAGATGTGTTTGTCAAGGTGCGAGTACCCTCTCCGTTTTTGAGGGCAGAAACGGGGGGTTTCGTGCCGTCATAGAACGAGCCGACAAAGTTCCCGCCCTCTTGGGTTAAATTGGCGTCCGTGGCCGTTTTTTGACTTGCAAGCCCTATTTGCTTGTTTAGGTTGTTCTTGCCGAGCAGTTGCCCCGCCTCATAGGCGGCCCTGAACTGTTTATCGGTGAGATAGGCTGCATCTCCCTCTTTACGGGCCATGTCATAATTCGCTCCGATCGAGCCGGCCTCGATGGCCGCCCGCATTCCCAGCACGGCATCTACGGCATTTCCCTTTTCGGTAACCGAGTCGAGCAGTTTCTGCGCATAGTCGGCACGAATGCCGGTCTTAGCCAAGGCTTCGGCCATGACAGCCATATTGTCATTCGCATAGGACACCTCATCGGAGCGAATGGTGCTTCCGTCATCCAACTTAAACACGAGGGTGGGATCCCCGTTTTCATAGGTACGGTGTATGCCGGTGATGCGGATTTCCTCGCCGGTCTTAGCGTTCGTGGTAACCCCATTCCCTACGGTGTACGTCCTCTTGACCGAGTCCCGTTCAATCTTCGCCGCCATAGTCCTCTCTGCGATCTCCATATCCATTACCGCTTCGCTGGAAGATTTTGCTTTATTGCGGAGGCTCATCCTTTTAAGCGGATTCTTGGATCCGCTGGATTCGATCAATGCTTTTGCCGAAACCTTGCGTGCTGCCAGATTTGCCTTGTCCACGAGATTGGCCAAATTCTGTTCATTCTTGCTCTCGCTAACCTTGGCAATAGCAGCATCAAGATTAACCTTTGTCCTACCCGTAGCATTTACCGATAATTCTTGCGCCGTATCCATAAGTGAATGGAATACATCCGCATCCTTCATGGCATCAGCCGCATAACCTTTAGTCCACGCCTTGTAATTAGCAAGACCGACACCGCTTGACCATGCACCACCCATAGCACCAGACATAACCCCTTGAAGAGCAGCTTCGCCCGCCTCTGCACCAACACTCTTTATTGCCGCCCAGAGAGCCTGACCATCAGACAAGCCTTTAGCCTTGTTCACTTTCACTTCCTTGGCTATATCAGAGCGATTGCCACGAATCAAATAATCGTTAAGGGCGTTCGCAATCGTGCTGATGCCCTCTTCAAATCCTTCGAGTCCCGCCTGCTTCAACCAAAGGCCGATCATTTTACGAACATTGTGCGCATTCCCGCCGGTGAAGTTATCCAGTAACTGCTCCATGGGTAACTGTTCGGTCATGTACTCAGTAAACCCTGCCAGCGCACCGCCAACAGATATTTCTACCGGGGATGCTCCTTCCTGGTATAGTCGATGCATCTCATTGTTGGCAGCTCCAAAGCCCATCAGAATAGTGCCGAGCTTCCCGCTTCCATCTCCGAAGGCCAAACTTGTCAACATGGCCAATGCCGATTCATTGGAAGATTGCCACGCAGAATAGACATCATCCCATCCAAATCCTTCTTTTCCGCCAGACAGATCTTCCATGACCGTCTCGTTGAACACCCTGCCTGCGTTTGCCATGTCTGTACGCTGAGGACGACCACCCAACAGCGTGACGATACCATTGGTAAATCCTTCGGCAGCTCCGCCAATAAAGGAAAGCGGAGCGGCAACCATGGCCATACCAACCTTTGCAAGCGGCCCTGCTTTCTCTACATCTTCGATAAATTTCACATTTTCTCGATCGGCAAGTTCCCTTCCGAGATCGCCAAGGTATTTATTGGCCGCCTTTTGTCCTTGAGTTTCCTTGATGTAGCGATACATCTTGACGTCATTTTCATTAATCTGCGCCCACTTTTTCGTGTCGCCACGTTGCAAAACGGCAGCGGCTTCCGCATATTTGGTGTCGCCAATGGAATAATCCAAAACTTTCTGCCGATCTTCGGGTGACATGGAGATATAGAACTCAAACTCATCGTCAACCTTAGGAACATTCTCACGGGTAGACGGGTTCTCCTGAAAACTTACCATCTCCTGCACCGTCGGATTGTTTGTATTGATGATCTGGGATTTCTCCGCAAAATCCACATTTCGGGTCAGATCAATATACTTGTTCATTTGCGAGCCGGAGCTGGCGTCATATTTTCGAATATCCTCATCTACTGCATCTCTTTCTTCTTTTAGGGGATTTAAGAGTTTGGTAAACTCATTTTGCCTCGCCATGTACTCTCCGTTCGACACACCGGCCCTCGGATCATTTGCATCACTTTCCCAATATTCATCATAAAGTTTATTGATCTTCGCATCCAACTCATCCCTGTGCTGGATGCGGCGGTTCTGCTGATGCTCTTGCGTCATGCGGGATACGCCATCTGACCGCCCTGTGCCGGCATAGTAGTCAGCAAACAAATCCAGCGCATATTGCGCCTCGTCGATCATGGCCGCATCGTCTTGACTATATGCCAAGGTCTGATTGCGATTGAGGTTGTTCCACGTCTTCTGCGCCGTGGCTTCATCCTGACCGATCCACGGAGATACAAGTTTGTAGTCCTTCTCATTGGTAAAAGGAGAAAAGGCGGCGTGCTCCTGCTGGGCTCGGGTATAAATCTGTCGATTGCCGGCAGCCGCTGCATTGATGGCATCCATGGCTTTGGTGTATGTATCCTCGTCGAAATAATCTTTATACCCCCTCAACTGCTCGGCCAGCGCATCTGCCTCGGCAATGTTGGCCTTCCATTGAGGCTCGACCGTTTTAAGCCAATCTCCCGAGTCGGCTCTCCATGTGACGGGGAGAGCCTGACCGTTGACGTCAAAGTAGCGGGAGTTATACTGAGCACCGAGATTCATGACCTTATCCTGAAAATCGTTGATGCTTTTTATCAGCGTCCCAGCTCTTGCCTTGGCAATTAACGAGCCCGCTCTACTACTACTCGATTTCTGCGATCTTGCCATATCAATTAGTCGTCCCATTAACTTGTCTCCTTATGCATATCCACCCGTTGCAACCCATTTGCCGTCTTTATATTGGTATATCATTCCATTTTTTGTCATTGTTTTTGTTCCGTCTTTGGGGAAGGCCTTGTTTAAGAGATACGCTGCGTCTTCTTCTGTAAAGTTTGCGTAACCATTACCCAATACAGAAAAAAGATATGCTTCCGCATCATCAATGTCATACCCGCCCTCATAATATGATCTCACTTTTTCTTCGATAGCATTATAGCCATCGGAATCCAAATATCGAGCCTTTGCACCCGAAGGGGATTCCCCAGAATACAGCGATTGCTTATATGCGTTCGTGTAGGCATTGGCCTCACTTCTCGTCATGCCTGCGGCGGCCAGTTCCTCATCGGACGGGGTGTAGCCTGCGCTAGTGATAGCAGTCAAGAGCCGATTGTAGGCATTGGCCTTATCTTCACGGGCATATTGCGCGGCTAGGAGTTTATCCTCGCGAGCGTTCTGCTGGGCAAGAATCGCATCTTCACGGGCATATTGACCCGCAAGAAGATCATCTTCACGCTGAGCCGCCGCCAACTGCTGGGCGACTGTAGCGTCAATGGCAAGCTTGGCTTGATCTCCAGCGAGGCGTACCGTGGTTTCCTGATTAGCAATATCACGCAACTGCCCCGTGACATTGGTATTGATCTCACCCAGACGGTTCTGATAGGTGTTATAGTAATTCGCCTGCGCCGTTTCCCCCTTGCCGGAACCACCAAGACCGGCACCATAGGCCAGTTCACTCTGCACGCCGTAGGGGTTGATGTTCTTGGCGTAATCTACATAAGCACCACGGAAAGCGTTTTGCTTCTCCGCCTCAACCAGTTTTTTGCTCTCCGCCAGCTGGTCAAACTGAGCCTTAGTGGAGAGGTCCTGCGACTGCTTCTGCAAGTCGCCCTGTTCTCTCAGGACTTTAGCATATTCATCGTATGCGCTCATTCGCTCGCCTCCTTATCGTCACGCAGCATAGAACGCAAACGCTCCATCATAGCATCCTGCTCTCGACGTGATTCTTCGATCTTGGCGATAAGTTCCTCGACGGTCTCCTGCGGTTCGGGGGGTTCAGCTGTACTGGCTTTCAATTCCTCGATCTCAGCCTTGGTCATCTTGATATACTTGCCGTTTACAAATTTCTTCATGCTTTTAACCCCCAAATTTTAATACTATCACCACTAATTAGCGGATTATCTGTCGGTGGTATCAATATAACTTTACCAATACTTCCTATCTTGTCTGGCCTAAACGCAAAAGAAGAAGTTGTATTAGTAACATTGTAGGCGTGTGGATAAAGTGCGTATTGTTCAAAATCTCCACAACATTCCATAGTAAGCATTTGTCCACCCGTCTGTCTAAATACAAATTGAACCCTTGTATTTACTCCAAAATACCACCTATCATTTGCTACACCATGATTATTTGCAAGCACAATATCCGCAACAACCTTTTTACACTTAAACGGATTGCCGTTAATATCCGTTGTAAATTCAAGGCTTGCCACCTCTTCCGTCAATGTGGTGTCGGCTATGGTTATCCATTCTTCCTTGGGGATCTTAAATAAAAACATTTCCTCACCCATAAAGCAGCACCTCCTTTATATCACTTCATTGTTATTGTCACTCTGTGCGGCAAGTATGACTTCATACTCCGCCTCGGTGATCTCATGAAAAGACTTCTCGCTCACACCCTCGGCAAGATAGATGGTCTTCCCGTAGATCTCGCCATTGGTGAGAATCATTCCGTCATTGGCTTGTATAACTTTTCTTTTATTCATTGGTTATCTCCTTATACAAGTGATATAGTCCAGTTCGGCCTTGTCTGCTCCAATGCCGTCCATTCCTCGGCGGTAAAGGCATTATTGACAGCCGTACTGGAAAGGGTGACACTCAATCCGCTGGTGGTAGTCGATAGACAATTCATGATGCTCACAAGACTGTCATGGGACAGTTTTGTTGACCATTGGAGATTTAAGCCATTTTGTCCAACAGTACCCTCAATAATGATATTTTCTAACGCACTACAACCTTCAAAAACACGATTGTATTTCGTGGTTTCATCTACTACCATCCGTCTAACGGATTTTAATATATAAGCAGAAGTAAAAGTGGTATTAAGTGTAGTACCTCTACAGATAATGGTAACCTTCGTATCGGTTATTTTGTTTGCATAAAAAATACTGTGTGTGGCTAGTCCAGAACAGTCAATATCATATTTAGGATTGTAATTGTCATCCGACCACATATCACTATAAAAAGCATAACTATACGAAATTTTAGCACCATTCTTTTGAAGGTTATCCCAAAAGCGGTCATACTCGGCTTGTTTGCCATCCTCAAAGGTCGGTATACTTTCCAGTTCTGCCGCCATGTCAACAGGCTTAATATCTGCCGTTGTGCCTTTCCGTTTACGGATGAAGTCTGCAATATCTCGCAGAATTTGTTTGCTTATAAATCCCTGCCCCATCAGAACGCCTCCTCATCTAAGACCTCAGCATCGGATACCCGATAATACACTTTTCCCGTCTCTTCTTCATAACGGAACGATACAGACGCAGGATCACCTTTCGGCCCCTGTTTGCCCGGCGCCCCTCGACCGCCGCCAACACCCCGATATCCGTTACGAACCTTGAATTCCTTGGTTGTACCATCGGTTAGTTTAATTGTCAGGACATTGATACCGCCACTTTCGTCACTCTCGGTGGTTTGCACAATATCTGCAATACCCACACAGGTTTCCTCGGTCTTGAGAACATCCTCCCTATCAGCAGATCTGATCGGTGTAGCCTTCACTGCCCGTCTTGGTTCGGGTGTCTTTTTCTCCTCACGGATAATTTCCTCGGCGCCGATCGAGCCAAGGAAATCTTCCATCGCCTTCTTCTTGTAAACATCCTGCGTGAGGACGGTATTCTTTTTCGGCTTTCTTCTCATGATAGAACTCCTTTAATTTTCATAGTCGATCTGCAGGTGATCCACCTGCGCCATCAGCGCATCGGCGTCACCGTTGCCATCTAAACCGTTATGGTACAGATCGTGCCAATGATGCAGACTTCGACGTTCTTCCAACGTGATACATTGATCCTTGATGTACTGTTTCGCACGTTCTTGGATAATATACAACATGATATACCGCAGAGCCTTTGCTTTGGCGTCCTTACGGCTTTTTCTCGTATTGATCAGCGCAAACAATCCCGTCACGAGAGCAGCCCCCATAGCTCCACCCAACAATTCAATCAGCCAGTCCATATCTTTCTCCTTTATTTGATCCTTACCCACATGCACACGCTCAGGTATGGGGGCATGTTGTTGTGCGGTTGATTGCCGCCCTTGCTGTCTGTCACATATCGGTAATTGGGATTACCGCCGTTCACCGTTACCCCTGCATTACCCGTAGCGCCATCTCCGTACAGCGCCGATAGATATTGACCGAGTCCGCAGTGTATGTTTCCATGATAGTGCGAGGGCATTTCCGCTTCGCTGAGCGTGACCCGCTCTTCACCGCCCTGCTCCCCTGCGGGGTGGGCGGACGATGCTGCCAGTAAAAAGGCATTCTCGATGCGCTCCCACACCCCGCCAAACAGGACGGCAGGCGATACATCGTTGACACTCATGTAGATACTGCCGACGGGATATATCTTGTCCGTCAGCCTATTCTTTTGGAGCAAAGATAGGTCGTACTCCCGTTTGATGCGTTCGTAATCGGTCATCGTGCCGGCCCCCATACTCCGTTTTTCCGAACCATGACCACCGCCGGCGACCGACCCACATACAGAAGACCGCGGCGCCACATGCAGCCTTGGCGCAGGTGGATATTCCCCAGCCCGCCCGATGCCATGGTATAGTCACTCCGGCCTATCCCCACCCCTTGGGCTGTGACGGTGTGCAGACGAAGGGTAATACTTCCCCCACGTCCCAGCGCACGG
>JAZQVM010000070.1:0-14439 GCA_045631845.1 Eubacteriales bacterium
CTTATTGATGATTATATTTATTATTTTAATCATCATCGCTTTTCTGTTAAATGCGGACGGAAAAGCCCTGTTCAATTTCGCACTGAACAGGGCTTTGGTTAAAAATCTTTTTTAGTGTCTACTTTTGCTTGACACTTTCACTTGATGCAGAGCCACTTTTTATATGCCATAAAAGCGTTTTCCGTTCTCAAAGGTAATTTGGGCAACCTCGTCTTGGGTCATACCCCAAATCTCCGCCACCTTGGCCGCCACAAAAGGCACTAAGGATGGATCGTTGCGCTCCCCTCGATGCGGTTCGGGCGAAAGATACGGACAGTCGGTCTCAATCAAAACCCGATCGTGCGGCAGGGTGGCCAACACCTCTCGAGCCTTGTGCGCATTCTTAAAGGTCACAATACCGTTAAAGGAGAGATAATATCCCATCTTCAGCAGAATCTGGGCCGTCTCTACACTCCCCGAATAGGAATGTACCACACCTTGAACATTCGGAAACTCCTTGAGAATCTCCAGCGTGTCCTGCGTCGCCTCTCGGCTGTGAATCACCACCGGCAACCCCAGTTTCTCGGCTAATGCCATCTGCCGCCGAAAGGCCACGAACTGCTTGTCCTTGTCGGTGTCCTCGTAGTGGTAGTCCAATCCAATCTCACCAATCGCCTTTACCTTGTCATGCTTGGCCAAGGACTCCAGCTCGGCGTAATGCTCCTCGGTCAGATCGTAGGTATCACACGGATGAAACCCTACCGTTGCGTAGATGCCGTCAAATTGCTCAGAAAGCGCCACTGCCGCACGGGAGGACTCCAAATGAGCACCGATATTCATAATCAACGAAACACCCGCCAAACGGCACTTTTCAAGCATTTCATGGCGATCCTCATTAAAGCGGGCATCGTCCACATGGGCATGCGTGTCAAAATACATCTTAGCGAACCTGCGAACCGGGCGCAATGTCAGCGTCAAGGAAGATCACGCGCACATCATCCTCGCCCGCATCGCAGGCCAGGATCATACCATTACTCTCCACGCCGCACAATTTAGCAGGCTTGAGATTTTCTACAATCACAACCACCTTGCCAATCAAATCTTCCGGCTTGTACCACTTGGCAATGCCCGATACAACCTGACGCTTGTCGCCGCAATCGAGCTGAATCTTGAGCAGCTTCTTGCTCTTGGGCACCGGCTCACATTCCAAAATCTTGGCCGCTACCAAGTTTACTTTAGCAAAATCATCAATATCAATCAAACTGGCTACATTCGCCTTTTCTTCCACAACCGGTTCCTCTTTCTTTTGGGTTAAAGCCGCCAAGCTTTCCAGCTCCTTGGCTACGTCAATACGGGGATAGAGCGCCGCACCGGGATGCACCGTCACATCAAGGGGCAGGGAAGCGGGACGGCGGAGCGAATCCCACTCGGTCAGGGCGGTGTCCGTCACGCCCAACTGTTCAAACATACGGGGCGCCGTCTCAGGCATAAAGGGCGCAATCATTACGCCGCACAGGCGCAACATCTCGCACAGGTTATACAGAACGGTAGCCAATCTCGGCTTGTTGGCCTCATCCTTGGCCAATACCCAAGGCATCGTTTCATCAATATACTTGTTGGTGCGGGAGATCAGCTTCCAGATCTCGGCCAACGCATTGGAGAATAACAACTGCTCCATATTCTCTTCTACCTTGTCCACCGTAGCCGCCGCCAAGGCATAGAGTTCCTCGTCAAGTGCTTCGGCTTTACGGTCGGTCGGCAGGGTGCCGCCGAAATATTTGTTCACCATCGCCACCGAACGGGACAACAGATTGCCCAGATCGTTGGCCAAGTCAAAGTTAATGCGGTTAATGAGCGCTTCGTTGGAATAAATACCGTCCGAACCGAAAGGAATCTCACGAAGCAGGAAATAGCGAATGGCATCCACGCCATAACGTTCGCACAAAATCACAGGATCAACCACGTTACCAAAGGACTTGCTCATCTTGCCGCCCTCCAGCAACAACCAACCGTGCCCAAATACCTTCTTCGGTAAGGGCAGATCCAGTGCCATCAGCATGGCCGGCCAAATGATGGTGTGGAAACGAATGATCTCCTTGCCCACCAAATGCACATCGCACGGCCAGTACTTGTCATAATCGTTGTACTGCTCGTTGCCATAACCAAGAGCGGTGATGTAGTTGGAAAGGGCATCGATCCAAACATAGACCACATGACCCGGATCAAAATCCACCGGTACACCCCAGTCAAAGGAAGTACGGGATACACACAAATCCTCCAATCCCGGCTTGATGAAATTGTTGATCATCTCATTGAGGCGGGATTCGGGCTGTACGAAATCGGGATGGGACTCGTAGTATTCGATCAAACGATCCTGATACTTGGAAAGTTTGAAGAAATAAGCTTCTTCCTTGGCCTTCTCGACGGGACGGCCGCAGTCGGGACATTTGCCGTCCACCAACTGGGTCTCGGTCCAGAAAGACTCACAAGGGGCGCAGTACAAGCCCTCATAACTGCCCTTGTAAATGTCGCCGTTGTCATACATCTTCTTAAAGATCTTCTGAATACTGGCCACATGATAATCATCTGTCGTGCGGATAAAGCGGTCGTTGCTGATGTTGAGCAACTTCCACAGATCCTTAATGGATGCCACAATATCATCCACAAACTGCTGAGGAGTTACCCCCTTAGCCTCGGCCTTGCGCTGGATCTTCTGCCCGTGCTCATCCGTGCCGGTCAGGAACATCACGTCATAGCCCCGAGCCCGCTTATAGCGCGCCATGGCATCGGCCGCCACCGTGGTGTACGAGTGACCGATATGCAACTTGTCCGACGGATAATAGATCGGAGTCGTAATATAAAATGTCTTCTTGTCCATAATGGATACCACCTTCATCATTACTAATCATATATTATACTCCACTTTACCAGTAATTTCAATCCTTTCTTTATATAAAAACAGATGGGATTGCGCTATGGAGAAAAACATGGTATAATAGAAATATGAATATACGGGATATATACAACTGGATTATGGAGGCTTTCTCGGCGGAGGATGCCTATTTATCGGTTAACCCAGCGTTTGCCAATACCGTCAATGGGGTATTGCGCTGGATCATTCCCGCTGTGCTGATTTTTATTGTGGGGCGGTGTGCCTACTCGCTGTTGCGGGGTAAGAATCAGGAGTTGTGGGGCTACCTAAAATTTCCTAACGACAGTTATGTGCCGTTGCGGCATTGGGAGAATTTATTGGGGCGTTCTCGGAGTGCCGATGTGCGTATTGCTATGCCTGAAGTGTCCCGTCAGCATGCGGTTTTAACCCGTCGGCAAAAGGGGATCTGGTATATTTTTGATGCCGAGTCCAAGGGCGGCGTGCTGGTCAACGGCAAATTGATCGACAAGCAAAAGCAGGTCAAATTCGGCGATCGGATCGCGGTAGGCGGAGTGGAATTGACCTTGGTGGCGCCGACTGCGACCGAAGTGATGGATGACTGTCAGGTATCGCAGACATCTTCGGTGACGGTGATGCCGCTGATTACCCAGATTTTCCTTAGTCTTTTTTCGTTATTGTGTTTGTTGGCGTTATTGGTCAATGCTCGTGTCAATCCCTATTTGTTGCTAACGGTGTTTAGCGGAATCAATGGGGTGATGTGGGGGTATTACGGGCTGATGCGGATGATTCGCCGCAGTGGGTTCGAAATTGAGAGTTTGGCCTTTCTGCTTACCATTCTTGGTTTTTGCACGGCGGCCAGTGCGGCACCGTACAGTCTGCTCAAGCAGTTTGCGGCGTTTGTGATCGGTGTGTTGCTATTCCTGTTTGTTGGATGGTGTTTGCGGGATCTCAAGCGGTCGCAGGTGATGCGATGGGTGATGTCGGCGGTTGGGATTGGGCTGTTATTGCTCACATTCCTTTTTGCCGAAACCATCAATGGGGCACGAAACTGGTTGTTTATCGGGGGGATGTCCATACAGCCGTCGGAACTTAGCAAGATCTGCTTTGTCTATGCGGGGGCGGCGACGCTGGATCGGTTGTTGACCAAGCGAAATCTATTATTATATATCCTGTTTAGCGGTGCCTGTGTGGGGTTATTGGCTCTGATGAATGATTTTGGCACAGCCTTGATCTTTTTTGTCACCTTTTTGGCGGTGGCCTTCTTGCGGTCGGGGCGGTTGTCGGCGATTCTGCTGGGTTCGGCTTCGGCGGGTTTGGCGGCATTGATGGTGCTGAAATTTCGGCCTTATGTACTCAATCGCTTCAAGGCATGGCGTAACGTGTGGGCATACGCCGATTCGCTCGGATATCAGCAGACGAGAGTGCTGGCTTGTGCGGCCTCGGGCGGTGTGCTGGGGCTGGGGATCGGTCGGGGCTGGCTGCGGCATGTGGCGGCGGCCGATACCGATTTGGTGTTTGGTATGCTCTGTGAAGAATGGGGCATTTTGGTGGCGGTTTGTGCCGTGTCGGTGATTGTGCTCATGGCGGTATTTACCTTTAAGCAGGCGGCGAGCGGGCGTTCAACCTTCTATACCATCGCATCTTGTGCGGCGGTGTGTATGATGCTGGTACAAACGATGCTCAATGTGTGCGGCAGTATAGACGTTTTACCCCTAACGGGCGTCACCTTCCCCTTTGTATCCAATGGTGGATCGAGTATGTTATGTGCGTGGGGATTGTTGGCCTTTATTAAGGCGGCCGATGTGCGTCCGGGGGCCAGTTTTGCCATCAAGCAGGTATCGCAGAAGCGACGGAGGAAACGCAAATGAATAAAGTATTTCGTCGTAGTATCGTGGCCTTGGTGTTGGCGGCGCTCTTATTGGGCGGCGTGGGATTTTTCTTGTTTGAGTATGTGGTGCAGGGACGGACATGGGCGACACAGACCCGTAATCCGCACCTATACACCAATGGAATTTTAGATGATTTGCGGATCACCGATCGAAACGGTGCGCTGCTGTTTTCGTCGGAAAATGGCAAGGTTGTGTGGCATGAAGATGCGGCGGTGCGCCGTGCGGTAGTGCACGCCATCGGTGATATGCAGGGGAATATCGGAAGCGGTGTCATTCATCAATATCGGGAAAAATGGATTGATTTCGGGCATTTTGGCGGGGTGTACCGCTACGTTAATGGTGGCCGAACCCTGCTGTTGAATCTGGACGCTCGGTTGTGTGCCGCGGCGGCCAAAGCGTTGGGAAAATATGACGGCGTAGTGGGTGTGCTCAACTATCAAACGGGTGAGATTTATACCATGGTCAGCGCCTCCAACTTTGATCCGATGTTTGCTCCTGAGTCGCTGGGCGAGGGGATGTATCTCAATCGGTTTTTATCGGCGGTGTATACACCCGGTTCGGTTTATAAGATCGTGACATTGCAGGCGGCGGTTGAGAATTTGCCCGATTGGCAGGAGATGACCTTTACCTGTAAAGGCAAATGCGAGATTGGTGGGGAAGTGATCACCTGTTCCGGCGTTCACGGTCAGCAGGATGTCAAACAGGCCTTTGCTAATTCCTGCAACTGTGCTTTTGGTGAGCTGGCGGTGGCTGTTGGCAAGGAAAAACTTATCGCAACGGCCCAGCGGGCTGGGCTGACAACGGCGGCTACTGTCGATTGGCAGAAGACGGCGGTGGGAGAGATCACGGTGGAGGATGGCGCCGATGCGCAATTGGCATGGTCTGGCATCGGGCAACATCTGGACACGGTAAATCCAGCGGCCTTTCTGCGCTATGTGGGCGCAATTGCCAATGGCGGCGTTGCCGTGCCGATGCGACTGTGCGGCAGTTCGGTGAAGGGAAACGGTGCCGTGGTAACAGAGAAAACAGAAAAATCACAGGAGATCATGAGTGCCCAAACGGCACAAATCCTGTCGGAGTATATGCAAAATAATGTAGAGAAACAATACGGTGCGTGGCGATTCGGCGGTCTTGCTGTGGGAGCCAAATCGGGTACGGCTCAACAGGACGATAAGGCACCGCACTCGGTATTTACCGGTTTTGTGGCCGATGAAAGCCTGCCGATAGCCTTTTTCATGCTGGCCGAGCACGCCGGTGCCGGTCAAGGCGTGGCCATGCAGACGGCAAGTACCCTTGTCAGAGAGATAAAATAAAAACAGGAGGCAATTGCCTCCTGTTTTTATGCGTAAATCAGTCTTCGATTGTGCCGCCGTTGGCTTCGATCAGACCATTGATATAGGCACTGCCCAAAGCACGGTCATACAGGCCGTAGCCCGGTTTGCCCGTTTCACCCCAGATCATGCGGCCGTGGTCAGGACGGAAATAACCGGTGAAGTTGGCATCCACCAGCGCCTTGACAATGGCATTCATGTCCAAGCTGCCCTTTTGGGTCAGATGGCCAGACTCCTCAAAACTGGTATCTTCCAAAATTTTAACATTGCGCAGATGCATAAACCCGATGCGGTTCATGTTGGCATATTTAGCAACCATGGCGGGAATATCGTTCTTGGGCGAGCAACCCAGCGAGCCGGTGCACAAGCACAGCGAGTTGGCGGGGCTGTCTACCAATTTCAGAAAACGATCGAGATTTTCTTCGTTGGTAATAATGCGAGGCAGACCGAAAATCGGATAGGGGGGATCGTCGGGATGAATGGCCATCACTACATCACAAGCCTCAGCCACCGGAATGACCTTCTTAAGGAAGTATTCGATGTTAGCCCACAATCCTTCTTCACCCAGTTCGCCGTAGGCGGTAATCAGCTCACGCACCTCGTCCTGACTGTAACTGGCATCCCAACCGGGAAGATGAATGTCGTCCTTAAGCGGATCTAAGCCTCTCATCTGATCCCAGTACATAACCAGACTGGTCGAACCGTCAACACCGGCTTTATCAAGCTGGGTGCGGGTCCAGTCAAAAACGGGCATGAAATTGTATGTCACGCACTTAACGCCGTACTTGGCGCAACGGCGGATGTTTTCACAATAATTTTCAATATGACGATCACGCTCGGGCTTGCCGAGTTTGATCTCCTCAGTAACGGGTATGGATTCGACTACGTCGAAGACCAGCCCGTTTTTTTTGCATTCATCGGCAATGTGCTTGATGCTTTCTTCCGGCCATACCTCACCGGGCTTGACGTCGTACACGGCAGATACGATGGAACGCATGCCGGGAATCTGACGGATGTAGGCAAGTGTAACAGGATCGCTGTCACCATACCAGCGGAATGAACTTTTCATAAATTTCCTCCTAAGTGTTTATGCTTTTATTTTATTGTATTATGGGCAAAATTTCAAGTATCTTTTCATAATTAGGAAAAAACAATCCAAAATAACGACAAACAAGAAAGGGTGATTGTATGAAAAACAAAGACGGGCATCGCAAATTCGGCATACTCGACAGCATTTCCTACGCCGCCGGCGATATCGGAAGTAACATGAGTTTTGCTCTGCGCCCGACATTGATTATCTTCTGGACTCAGTTTATGGGAATGTCCTCCCAGTTATATGCCTTATTGTTAGTTATTGTGCAGGTGTGGGCCGCCATTACCGATCCCATCATCGGCGCTATGGTTGACTCCGATCGGCGCGTGCATAAACGCAATAAGTTTCTAACCTATATGTTGTATGGCGCTATGGGCTTGATCGTGGCAGGGGCGCTTTGCTTTTTGCCGCTTAGAGAAGCCTCTCTGCCGATTAAGATTATTATCTTTGTGGTGGGATATGTCATCTGGGACATCTTCTATACCATGGCCAATGTTCCCTACGGCTCGCTGTTGTCGGTAATTTCCAAAGACCCTGCCGATCGTGCCTCCCTTTCAGCTTGGCGCTCGGTTGGCTCGATGATCGGTAACATGGTGCCCGTCGCCGTTTTGCCATTTCTGATCTATGACAGTAATGAAAACCTGATCGGTAAAAATGCCTTTATTGCCGCACTTATTATGGGCGTTATCGGCTTCTTTGCTTTCCTGTTTATGATCCGCACCACCGTGGTGCGAGTAGCCGATCAACGGACACATGAGCGCAAAGAAAAATTCAGTATCGTCAAAGCCTTTGGCAATTTCATCAAAAATCGCCCCGCCGTCGGGGCTACGGTAGCGGCCATGGGCATGATCATCGGTGTGCAGGCCAGCGTAGCGGCCGTGACCGTCTTATTCCAGTCCTACTTCCGCAATGTCGGCATCTCGGGCATTGTTCAGGTCTTTTCACTGTTGCCCGTCTTTGTCTTTACCCCCTTTGCCCGTAAAATGGTAACCAAATTCGGTAAAAAGGAATTGAGTGTCGTCGGTGCTTTGATTAGTATTGTAGCGGCCGTGGCTATGCTGATTCTGCCTATCACACCCGACGGGAACGGTATCATTATTTATATTATCTGCCAGTTAATCAACAGTTTCGGCATTGGTATCTTCTCCACCGTAAGCTGGTCGCTGATGGGCGATGCCATCGACTATAACCGATGGAAAACAGGAGCGCACGAGGAAGGTACGGTCTATTCTCTCCATTCCTTCTTCCGTAAACTGGCGCAAGGCTTTGGCCCATCCTTGGTGTTGCTGGTCATGGTCGCTCTTGGGTATGTGGGTGCCAACGAAGGCAATCAGTTGCCCGAGGTGGCTCGCAATATCCGCTATCTGGTGCCTGCCTTGTATTTATTCGGTGCACTCATGATGTTGATAGGTATGGCCTTTATTTATAATCTGGACAAAAAGACTCTCGCACGCATGAATAAGGAACTGGACGAGCATGACAAATAAGCCGTTTTTGATCGGTATAGACAGCGACGGGTGCGCCATCGATTCCATGACGGTCAAACATATCCAATGTTTTGGTCCTTGCCTTGTAAAGCAGTGGAGCTTGCATGAATATGAGCGACAAATCCTGCAAGCATGGAATCAAACCAATCTGTATACCGCCACCCGCGGCATCAATCGGTTTCATGGACTTGCTGTGGCGCTACGGCAAATCCATCAAAACTATACGCCCATTGACGGGATTGAAGTGTTGGAAGCGTGGGTAAGCAATAGCAGTGAACTGTCGGAACGAGCCTTGGAGTCCGAAACAGAAAGAAATGACTCGCCTTGTCTAAAACAAGCGCTAGAATGGAGTCAGCAGGTCAACCAAGCCATTCAGGAACTGCCGCCCGATGCCATTCAAGCCTTCTCCGGCGTAAGAGAAGCCCTACGGGAAGCATCGCAGGTGGCCGATATGGCTATTGTGTCCAGTGCCAATCGGGCGGCCATTACCGAGGAGTGGAGCCGTTTCGGGCTGATGCCCTATGTCAAATATACCATGGCGCAGGACTCGGGCAAAAAGGCAGAGTGTATAGCATCTTTACTTGACAGGGGATATGCCGCCCATCGCACCCTGATGTGCGGCGATGCCTTGGGTGATGAGCGAGCAGCCAAGGCCAATGGGGTGTGGTTTTTCCCGATTGTGGCAGGGCATGAGTCGGAAAGTTGGGCTGAGTTTATAAATCATGCCTTATGCCGACTGGTATCGGGACGGTACGCTGAATATGAGGCGGAAGAGATAAAAGTCTTTCATGAGAATTTAGGGATACGAGGGGAATCGATATGGTAGATTTAAAAAGCAGACCGTATTATTTGACGGATGACGATGTGGCATGGGTGGAACAGACCATTGCCAATATGAGCGATGAAGAAAAGGTCGGCCAGTTGTTTTTTCAATTAACGGCCGATACGAGCGAAGAATATTTGAAAGAATTGATGGAGAAATACCATCTGGGCGGCTGTCGGTATAACCCGATGAGCGGGGAACAGGTAAAGAAACAAAATGAAATCTTGCAGAAATACGCCAAAATCCCCCTGCTCATTGCCTGCAATACCGAAATGGGCGGCAACGGTGCTGCTCAGGACGGCACCTATATCGGGTCGGGCATTAAGATCGGCGCTACGGGTAAGATCGAATATGCCAAAGCCTTGGGCGAACTGTCTAATCGGGAGGCGGCAGCATTGGGTTGCAATATGGCCTTTTCTCCCGTGTGCGACATTCATTATAACTGGCAAAATACCGAGGTGGTCACCCGTGCCTTCGGTAACGATCCCGAGCGTGTGGCCGCCATGAGTAAAGCCTATGTGGAAGGCGCCCATCAAATTGAAGGGTATGCCTGCGCCGCCAAGCATTTTCCCGGTAACGGCATCGACTTTCGTGATGCTCATTTATCCAATAATATTAACCCCCTAAACGAGCAGGAATGGATGGATACCTTCGGTAGGGTCTACCGCACCTTGATCGAAGCCGATGTCGAGGCGTTTATGGGTGGGCATATCATGATGCCCGCCTATATGCGGCAGGTCAATCCCGATATAAGCGATGAGGAAATGCTACCCGCCACCCTCTGCCCCGAAATTATGACCGGACTTTTGCGGGATAAACTGGGCTTTAACGGTATGGTGGTCACCGATGCCAGTCACATGGTGGCCATGACCAACCGCATGACCCGAAAAGAAATGCTGCCCGCCAGCATCAATGCCGGTTGTGATATGTTCCTCTTTTTTAACGATCCGCGGGAGGATTATCAGACGATGCTGGAGGCTTATCAAACAGGCATAATCGGTCAAGAGCGTATGAGAGAGGCACTTATACGTATCCTTGGACTAAAGGCACACATGGGACTTCACAAAGGAGTACAGGCGACTGCTTCCGTGGATGCGGCACCGATTCAGGAAGTGGCTAAGCAGATCAGTCAGGACTGCATTACGCTGGTCAAATATAAGGATGCGGCGGTGTTGCCGTTGACACCACAGAAGTATCGGCGCATTATGATCGTGCCTATCAAAGGGGCGGCCGGTGCCATGGATCTGCTGATTGGCATGTTGTCGGGAGAGGGGCAAAAGAAAAAATCGGCCGCCGAGCAGTTGCGGGACCGTTTGGTAGAAAAAGGATTTGATGCCTTTATCTATGTCAGCCCCATGGATAAAATGAAGCAGATGGCGGCTAACGGCGAAAAACCCACGCTCAATCTCTATTTTGCCGGTAAAAACGCCATTGCCGATTTTAAGAAAGAACAGGATTTGGTCATTACCCTATTTGATGTGGCCAACGGCAGACCCAGTTTCGGGATGTCTAAAGGCGGCGGTGAAATTCCATGGTATGTCTTTGAGCTTCCTGTTGTGGGTATTAGTGTCAATTCTCCCACCATGCTGGCCGATGTGCCGCAGCTTCGCACCTATATCAATGCCTACGATGCCAAGCCTGATACACTGGACGCCTTGGTCGAGTGCCTGTTGCAAGGCCCGTCAGCTTTCAAGGGAAAAGACCCGATCGACAGTTTTTGCGGCTTGTGGGATACGCGGATATAATTGACAAAAACCGACATCCTTTTTATAATAGAAACAGAATAAGAGTCAGGAGCGGGAAAAATGATTGACTTTATACCCATTTCTATAGATAAAAAGGATCTCTATCAATCCTATCTGCAGGACGGCCGGGAGCGTGGCTGTGGCTACTCTTTTGCGAATTTGTACGCATGGGGACGCCAAAGCGCCGCCATTGTGGCCGATCATTTGGTCGTCTTTTCGCAGTTCAATCGCCGTAGCGTCTACCCCTTTCCTGCAGGACGCGGCGATAAGAAACCGGTACTGGATGCTGTGATCGCCGATGCCAAAGAACGTGGCATTGCCTGTCGCTTGGTCGGACTCTGCGAGGAGGATCGGCAGGAATTGGAACGATTATATCCCGAGCAATTTCGTATCCATCACGATCGGGATGCTCATGACTATGTCTATGATATTGATGATCTGGCCGACCTAAAGGGGAGAAAATATCATCAAAAACGCAACCATCTTCACCGCTTCGAGGCCGCCTGCCCCGATTGTATTGCTGAGCCGATCACCAAGGAGAATATGGCCTTGGTTGAAGGCATGGTCGCGCAATGGTACGCCGATCGCACGGCCGAAAACCCGCAAAGCGATTTCCACATGGAAAAGGCGGCGCTGGCCAAGACGATGCGCCATTTCGAGGAACTAGGCATGCTGGGTCTGATGTTGCGAGACGGCGACCGTGTGCTGGCCATCACCATGGGCAGTATACTGTCCGACGATACGGTGGATGTCCAGTTTGAAAAGGCAAGATGGGATGTTGACGGCGCCTATGCCGCCATCAACTGTTATTTTGCCCGCTATGTCCGTGAAACACAACCCCAAATCCGCTTCCTCAATCGGGAGGAGGATTTGGGAATAGAGGGATTGCGCAAGGCCAAACTCAGTTACAATCCCCATCACATGGTCGAAAAGCAATGGGCGTGTCTACTGGAGGATTGCTATGAATATTGATCGGCGCAACCTCTGGAAAGAGGCCTTTGGCGATACCGATGAGTTTCTGGATCTGTTTGCTTCTACTGCCTATGCCGACAAGCGTACCAACAGCATAGAGATCGACGGCAAAACGGTCGCCGCCCTCTATTGGTTTGACTGTGAATATGCCGAGAAGAAACTCGCCTATATCTATGCCGTAGCCACCGCCAAGGCCCACTGCGGCCAAGGTCTGTGCCATCGGTTGATGGAAAATACCCATCGGCTGTTGCGGTCACAAGGGTATGCAGGGGCATTGCTGGTACCGGGCAGTAGGGAACTGGTCAGGCTGTATGCCGATATGGGGTATGAACCCTGTACCTGTGTCGGTCAACTGTCGGTCATGTCACGAGGGTTCACCGATTGTGTACCCATCGATCAGAGGGAATATGCCATACTTCGTCGGCAACTATTGCCGCAGGGCGGCGTTATCCAAGAGGGAGAAAATCTCGCCTTTTTGGAGAAACAGGCGCAGTTTTACCGTGGTAGCGATTTTGTGTTGGCCGCCCGCAAAGAGGGAGATCGGCTGAGTGGGTTGGAGTTGCTGGGGAATACCGAAAAGGCTTCGGCCCTTGTCGGGGCATTGGGATGTGCATCGGGCGAATTTCGAGTTCCCAACGGAAATACTCCGTTTGCCATGGGTCTCTTTTTTGAGGAGATGCCCAAGCCTTCCTATTTCGGTTTGGCATTTGATTAAAAATGTATATTTTTATCCTTTCCTCTCATACTAACGGTAGAGGAGAGGATTTTTTTATGGATAGAAAAAGTTATGATAAACTGGCAAAAAGCAAAACGCCGTCCTCACCGACTTGGAAAAATTGCATCTTGGCATTTCTGGTGGGCGGCGGCATTTGCGTGATCGGGCAGTTGATTGCCAATTTTATTATGGCACAAGGGTATGAACAGAAAATGGGCTACACCATTGCCTCCTGCACCATCGTCTTTTTAGGCGCTTTGTTTACGGGGATTGGGTGGTATGATAAACTGGCCAAATATGCAGGTGCCGGCAGTGTAGTGCCCATCAGCGGCTTTGCCAACTCGGTGGTCTCGCCCGCCATGGAGTTCAAGACGGAAGGGCTGGTGCTTGGCGTGGCGGCCAAGATGTTTGTCATCGCCGGCCCCGTCATCGTGTACGGCATAGTCGCTAGCGTCTTATACGGATTGATTTACTGGCTCCTGCAAATCCTGTAAAAAAGGCTTGACCGATTGGTCAAGCCTTTTGCGTTACAACAATTCCATTTCGCTACGGAAGATATCCTCTTTTATATTACTATTTTCAGCCGAATCTTTTCGCGTGTTCAATCGCTCAAATTCTTCAAAATACCTGAGGCCAAAATCGTAAAGAGATTGAGCGTTAAAATGAAGGTTATCGGGGTTCGACATTAGCCCTTCTGCCGAAACAAAGCCAACATTTTCGTTACAAGATGCAGTATTTTGAAGAGCTTGGTTAATATAAATATGGTTTTTTAACGGGTAACGTTCAAGATAATCGCCCAAGCCGCCCAAAACAAACGGGACGTTATTAAGATTCAGCATCTTTCGCAAAGCCCGTATCATAGTTTCAAGCTTTGATTGATAGACAGGATAAAGTTCATCCTTACAGTCGCTTTCACCCTGGTGCCAAAGCACACCAACAATTTCGGACGAACGTGCTGCAAGCCTTGCATTATTTATCGCATTGTCAAACAACAACTCTCCCGGCATCCATTGATCAATCTTGGTTCCGCCGTCTGCACAGCAAATCAATCCAACCTCTACGTTGTGTTTTTTTGAATAAGCCTCGGCAAAACTTTCGGCAAGACTCACACCGGAAAAGCTTCTGTCCGGATTGATAGGACGGAACATTCTTTGCCATCGGCCGTTTCGGAGTGTATGAATCCGTTTTGTGTCAATCTCATGTGCTTCGTTCAAATAACCACGACCTGCCATATTCGATTGCCCGATCAATAAAAACGAATGCATCAGACAAACCTCCTATAAGTTGATTTTAATAATTATACTACAATTCGGTTTCGGTGTAAAGTTCTTTCCAAGATTACTGTGTCCTATATTGACAGCAGCAGAAGGGCTGGTGCTTGGTGTGGCGGCCAAGATGTTTGTCATTGCCGGTCCGGTCATCGTCTACGGCATAGTCGCTAGCGTCATTTACGGATTAATTTATTGGTTTTTTCAAGTGTTTTAACATAAAACCCGTCGATTTTCGGCGGGT
>JAZQVM010000071.1:0-2962 GCA_045631845.1 Eubacteriales bacterium
GCGCTCTACCAACTGAGCCATATCCCCATTTCCGTGCTTTCTATTATAGAACGAAAGCACGAATTTGTAAAGCATTTTTTAGAAAGTCATGCGAACTTTTCTGCGCGCCAGTGCCGCGGCACCAATAACGCCGCTATCACCGCCCAATTGTGCCCGCAAGAAAGTAGGGCCGCCAACGCCGCGACGGTTAAGCTTATTAAACTGCTCAATGACACCGTCAAAAATCAAATCGCTATGAGTCATCAGACCGCCGCCAAAGACATAGGTATTGATGCCCATGATCTGATAGATATTATAACAAAGCATACCCACCATCTTGGTCATGCGATTTTTCAGCATGATCGCAAAGGCATCTCCCTCTTCAACCGCCTTGATCAGATCGGGGCCGGCCACGGCTCTTGTCTTGGAGATTTCAACCAACGAGGACTTCGGGTATTGATGGCTTAGCGCCCGAACCCACGCATCAATATGAGCACCGCCGGCATAACTTTCAAAGCAACCGATATTATTACATGCACAAGGCATACCCTGGCCGGGAGTAACTACGGAATGGCCGAACTCGCCGGACAAACCGTTATCACCATAGAACAAATTGCCGCCGATGATGATGCCACCGCCGATACCGGTGGACACGGTCATGTAAATCATGTTGCGGATGCGGCTGGTGTCAAGCGCATCGTATTCAGCCAGGCCCGCCAAATTCGCATCGTTATCCAGCCAGCACTTGCAACCCAGAGCATCGGATAACACCTCACCCATCATCAATCCTTTCAGATGAGGGATATTCGGCGTATCCAGCACCATGCCGTGGACACGATCAACCGCACCGGGGATGCCGACGCCGCAACCATCGGGCACCTCTCCATCCAAAAATTCCAATGTTGCAGCACAAAGCGCATCCATAAACAGCGACGAAGAAAGACTTTCCGGTGTTTTGATGGAATGTTGGCGAACCAATTGACCGCTTTCATTAAGCAGACCGAAAGCGACTTTAGTACCGCCAATATCAATACCTAATGTATTTCCCATTTGTAGATACCCTTTCGTATGTATATGTGTTTTCAATTGTATCAAATATGGATAATAAAGTCAATGCGCAAGCCGACAAACTTTTTAAAAAAAGTGTCGCATATTGGAAAAGAATATGATATAATAAGATAAAAACCGTGTGAGGGTATATTATGTGTAAGAAAATTCTATCTCTGTTATTATGCGCTCTCCTTTCCTGCTCACTTTTGCTGACGGGAGTATCCGCCACCCCTGTGGACAATGAGGAGAAAACGGCAATTTACGGTTTCCGTCTATCGGGGACAACTGCCGATGCGCCTCAAGCCTTCCTGAAGTTTGATGCCGATGATCCGTCAAATACAACAGTAGTGGCACAACAATCGGAACCGCCTGCCATTTATGCCGGCACCTACGCTTCGGGGCTTTTCTACGGCGTTGACCGAGAGGGAAACTTATTCTCCTCACCTCTGGACGAGTTTGCCCGCACCTATATCGGCACCGTCATTACCGATACCGAAAAATGGCGTGCAGCGGAACTGACCTATGACTATGCAAACGGTCGTTTATTGATGCTGGCGCACAATCTGCAAACCAATGTCCGCACCGGTACACTATATGCTGTGGATGTGCAAACAGCCGGCATCACCACCCTTTGCCAAATCGGCAACGAGCTGGTCATTCATGCTTTAGCGGCTGATCCCGACGGCAAGCTGTATGCGATTGATAATCAGGGTGATTTCTACAGTATTGATCCCGCCTCCGGCACGCCGACCAAAATCGGCGCGACGGGACATGTGCTGGATCGGCATCAATCCATGTGCTTTGACAGACAAAGCGGCAAATTATACTGGGCCCGCTATTCGTTGGGCAGTTCTATGTTATGTGAGATCAACACGGCAACGGGAGAACTGACCGAAATCGGCACCATTGGTGATCATGCCCAGATCACGGGGCTTTGCATTGCCGGAGATGCCTTCCGCGTACAGTTTGAAGCCGAGACAGGCGGTAGCGCCGGCACCAACGGCAGTAACTATTACAAAGCCGGCGAGCGTGTGACCATCACCGCCACCCCCGATAAGGGATATACCTTTGGCGGCTGGGCAACCTCGGCAGGGGTTCTGTCCAGTGTCAGCGAAGAGAAATGCACGCTGGTTATGCCCACACCGGGACAGGATGTAACGGTTAAAGCCTATTTTGTTCCCTCCAATCGCTATACCCAGCGCACCGTACGAGACAACAATGCGGGCGTGAGTGTAAGCGGCAATATCTATTACAACGCCACCGTTACGGTTGGGGATCTGACCGAAGGAGATGCTTATAGCCGTTTGCAGGCCAAGGTCAAGAATAGGACCGTAGTTGACGCCATGACCCTGCAATTGGATGCTCATTCCGCACAAGGGGCGCTGGCTTCCTACAAGGGAAATATAACGGTAAGCCTTCGGGTAAACACGGCATATGAAGGCAAGAAACTGACGGTGTGGCAAGCCACCGACGCCAAGATCGTAAAGGCGGTCGGGACAGTAAAGGACGGCATGCTCACCTATAAAACGGCGGCCGTAACACCCGTTATGGTTACAGAGGGAGGCGGCTTCTCCTTTGGGACATTCCTCCTGATTGTGCTGATTGTACTGTTGCTGGCTGTCGGTGTCGTTTACCTGCTGCATTTGCGGCATATGGCTCGGTTGCGGGCCAAGAAGGCGGCCAATAACGGAAAGACCATTCGCAAGCGCTCCTTGCGGACACGCATTGGAAACTGGCTGCGTTCCCGTAAAAAGAAATAAAGAAAAATCCGGACTCGAATGAAAGTGTCAAGCAAAAGTAGACACTAAAAAAGATTTTTAACCAAAGCCCTGTTCAGTGCGAAATTGAACAGGGCTTTTCCGTCCGCATTTAACAGAAAAGCGATGATGATTAAAATAATAAATATAATCATCAATAAGTTTGTAGACGTTGT
>JAZQVM010000072.1:0-39021 GCA_045631845.1 Eubacteriales bacterium
TGGTGATGGTCAAACTGACCCGAAACATCATCGGGCAGTATTCCAATGTCGGGTACCGTTACGACTCGGCCTCGGCCTCTTTGGGCGGGACGCTCAGCCATTCGTGGAGCGGCGGGTCGTCGGGCGGTTATCAGTATGTGGGCGAGCATGTGGTGTTCGAGAAGGAGTTTTGGGTGTCCCATAACGAGAACGGCACTTGTGCGCTCACCCTCTCGGCGTGGTATGATGATACCTACATTTCCGAGCGTAGTATTTCTGCCGTTTCCTTTGAACTTCCTACCATTCCCCGCAAGGGCGAGATTTCGTCGGTCGCGGTGAGCGGGCAGGGGATCGAGGAGGGGCTGGTGGTCTTCTATAGTCGGCCCTCGAGCAACTTTATCTATGTGCTGGAGATGCATGCGGGCGGACAGCTCATTTTCAGCCGCCAAGGTAACCTGTCAGGTGCTCCCATTACGCTGAGCGCGGCCGAACTGCTGGCACTGTACCGTGCGCTGGGACGTGGGGGAAGTATTACCCTTCGTCTGCACACCGTCACAGCGCAAGGGGTGGGGATAGGCCGGAGTGACTATACCATGGCATCGGGCGGGCTGGGGAATATCCACCTGCGCCAAGGCGGCATGTGGCGCCGCGGTCTTCTGTATGTGGGTCGGTCGCCGGCGGTGGTTATGGTTCGGAAAAACGGAGTATGGGGGCCGGCACGATGACCGATTACGAACGCATCAAACGGGAGTACGATCTATCTTTGCTCCAAAAGAACGGGCTGTTGAATCGGATATATCCCGTCGGCAGTATCTACATGAGCGTCAACGAGGTATCGCCTGCCGTCCTGTTCGGCGGCGTGTGGGAGCGCATCGAAAATGCCTTTTTGCTGGCGGCATCTTCCGCCCACCCGACAGGAGAACGCGGCGGCGAGGAGCGGGTCGCGCTGACAGAGGGGCAAATGCCTCACCATAAGCACTATCTGCTGGCCAGTGTGTTTCACAGCGGGACGGATAATGCCGAGCATCAGGTCCGTACCTGGACTACAGTGCCCGATACCGACCTGCCCTATGCCCTGCGTACGGCACCCGAGGACGCCAATTACGGGCGCAGTAGCGGTGCCGGCGGCGGGCAGTCCCATAACAATATGCCGCCCTACTTAAGCGTGTGTATGTGGGTAAGAATCAAGTAAAGGAGAAGGACATGGACTACGAAAAGATAATCGACGAGTTGATCGAGAAAAAATTGCAGGCGGCTTTGGAAACGCTGGAAAAGAAACGGGAACAGACGGCCGCCGCCTACGCTCAAAAGCGGGAGTCGGCTAAGGCCGAGCGGGAGGAACTGAGCCGCGGTGCTTACGCCGATTACGCTAAAAATATCGACCCCACCGGCGTGGAGTCGGAAAAAATAGCCGCCAAAGGACTCAAGGATTCGGGCAAGACCGAAACGGCCAAGGTGGGCTATTACAATGTTTATCAGAATATGCTCTCGGCCATTCGCAACCAGACCGACGAGGCCTTGGCTTCTTTGAGCGAACAGGAGCAAAAGGCGCTGGCCGCCCTCGATGAGGCCGACACCAAAGCCCGCGATAACGCATATACTTTATTATTAGAAGAAAATATCCGCCGTCAGGAAGCGGCGGCCAAGCAGGCCGAGGCCGACCGCCAGTACCAGCTTAAGGTGGAAGCGCAAGCCCAAAAGGCTGCGGCTACGGCCGCCAAAGCCAACAAAAGCGCCGGCGGCAGCGCTAAGAAGGAGACCGCCACAACCGTCACCGGCTATCCTGTAAACGGCGACGAGAAGACCAAATTCAACTGGCTCAAAAAGCAGTTAACGGCGCTGGCTTGGAGTGTTATGCCCGGTGAGGACAATCCCCGCAACCGCATCCGTACGCAGGCGCAGAAGTATCTGGATATTGCCTACCGCGATCTGGATATCGATTCCTACAGCAAACTGCTGGATATCGTGGTGTAAGAGATGGAAGCCAAAGAACTGGCGGTTTGCCAACAGCATTTTGACCGCATCGACGCCCGCCTGCATCACCTCGAACAGGCCGAGGCAGGACAGAACGCCCGCTTTTCGGATATGGCGGTGATGAACGCCCGTATGCATGAAAAACTCAACACCCTCGACGCTTCTCTCAAATCCCTCGTCCGTGCCCTGTGGGGTATTTCGGGTACTCTGCTGGCCTCGCTTTTGGGATTTGTGGTGTGGTATATCCAAGGGCTCTCTTAATAAAACCCAAACCTCTTTACCTCCCTCTGACGAGGGAGGTGGCAAGGCCAACGGCCTTGACGGAGGGAGAGAAAGGAACTCGGCAGGTACCGGTCTCTCCCCCTGTCGGCGAAGCCGACATCCCCCAGCACAAGGCATAAGTTCCGCTGACCAATCGTGCTGCGCACTCTTGGAGCGTCACTTATCGTCAGAGGGGGATAGAGAGGTTTGGATAGAAAGGAGAAAATTATGAAACACTTTTTAGGAATCAACTGGCTGGTTCGCATCAAGAACCCCGTCTTTTGGGGGCAGGTGGTGGTGGCGCTGTTCGTGCCCATGCTCACCCAAATGGGGTTAGTGTGGGATCAGATCACCACGTGGGGTATGCTGGGGCAGGTGATTTTGCAGGGGCTCTCCAACCCCGTCACGGTGGTGGCTATGCTCCTGTCGGTGTGGAACACCGTCAACGACCCCACCACCGCAGGACTCAAAGACAGCAGTCGGGCTTTGTCTTACGACAAGCCGAGTGAATAAAGCAAGGGGGAATACCATATGAATCTTAGATATCCGGTAAACTATGTAGGCATTACCCAATACTACTCATCGGGGCATCGGGGCATTGACCTTGGCTGGCACATCACCACCGCCATCCCCATTCTGGCGGCGGCCGACGGGCTGGTTGTCGATTGCGGCACCGAGCCCACCTACGGCGCCATCTACGCCGTGCTCCGCCACGAGCGGGAGGGCGGCTGGTGCTATACCCTCTACTGGCATCTGCGCTCGCTGGACGTGGTGCAGGGGCAGGCAGTGACCATGGGTCAGCGCATCGGCATCATGGGCGATACGGGGCTGGCCAACGGCGTGCATCTGCACTACGAAACCTGGCTGACCCCCGCCGCCTACACAAACTGGCGCCTGAGCGATAAGGCGCAGTACGCCGTCGATCCGCGCACCGTTACCTATCTCTACCCCGACCAAGAGGTTGACCCCGACAGCCGCGGGGTGCAGTCCCTGCCCGAGCCGACGCCCCAACCCGAGCCCGATCCGTCGGCGCTGACGCTGACCAAAGAACCGCTCTATGCCTCGGCTTCGTCGGCGACCCCTGCCGGCTATGTCAGCGGCACCTATTGGCGGTGGGACGATGCCGTCATCGGCGGCCGCATCCGCATCACCAACGCCCCCGAGCGCATCGGCGTGGCAGGGCAGGTGACCGGCTGGATCAACACCCCCACCGCCGCCCGCAAAACCTACACCGTGGCGGCCGGCGATACCCTATCGGCCATTGCCGCCCGTAACGGGCTGACGCTGGCGCAGATCATTGCCTTGAATCCGCAGATCACAAATCCGAACTTGATCTATGTGGGGCAAACGGTCTATCTGTCATAAAAGGAGTGCTTGAGGCACACATCCTTATGGAGTGTGCCTCAGCGATATTCGTGCAAGCACGAGCGATATAACCAAGGTTGCGATATACGGTAACCCGTGCGATATACGGCTTATGCCGTGTGACGGGCACGAATATCATATCGCAAAAGCCGCAAGGCTTTTATATCGCATTTGCCTTGGCAAATATATCGCTGTGAGACCTGTCTCACAATATCGCTATATAAGAGTCTCTGTTATGGCCTTCTTTTTGTGGCAAGGTAAGAAGTAAGAGGTTAGGAATTGTCACCAAGGAAAAATTATGGTAAAATAAAGGAGATAGCATGAGTATACATGCAGCAATGATGGAGGCCATTGAGAAGGGATATATATGGCGGCCGCAACTCAAAAGAAGTACGAATTATAAACATTGGCTTAGCAAGCAAGATGCCCATCGGTGTCTTGCTTGTGGGGATATGCATGGAAAGATATGGCACATATATGAGATGCCGGACATTGAGCCACCGATGCACCCAAACGGTCGTTGTAAAATTGTACCAATGGGGGCGATTTCTGTCGGAACGGCAACCATGCACGGACAAGCCGGTGCCGATTGGGTAGTAAAAAAGACAGGCGAATTGCCCGATTATTATGTATCACAAGAGGAGGCCGAACAAGCCGGTTGGCGTGCGGGGAAATGGCCGAGCAATTTTATTTCCGATAAAATGATTGGTGGCGGGATATACAAAAATAAAGATGGGCACTTGCCTGAAGCATCCGGCCGAATTTGGTATGAAGCCGATATCAATTATGAAACGGGTAGACGAAACAACTGTCGCTTTCTTTATTCTAATGACGGATTGATGTTTGTGACCTACGATCACTATGAAACCTTTTATGAAATCACCTAAAGGAGAACCCGAAATGAAAACCGTATACTTGGATTTAACAGACTGCAAGCATTTATACGATCTGCATGAACGCATCCGAGTGGCCTTTGACTTTCCCGAATGGTACGGAAAAAATTGGAACGCCTTTTGGGATCTTTTATGGAGCGAGTGTGATGCGGATCAGGTCATTATCATTGGCGAGTATACTATGCCCAAGGAGTTTGATAAGCAGTTGGCTATGATGCACGAAACTTTAGATGAGTTAAGCGAGTGGCGAAAAAAGATGCATTTTAATGACTTTTCCTATGAGATCAGAAATTGAGAGGCAAGAATCATGAAAACCGTATACTTGGATTTAACAGACTGCAAGCATTTATACGATCTGCACGAACGCATCCGAGTGGCCTTTGACTTTCCCGAATGGTACGGGAAAAATTGGAGTGCCTTTTGGGATCTTTTATGGAGTGAGTGTGATGCCGATCGGGTCATTATTACCGGCGAGCATACTATGCCCAAGGAATTCGATATGTCTTTAGCTAAAATGCATGAAATATTAGAACGAGAAAAGCAATGGCGAAAAAAGATGCATTTTAATGACTTTTCCTATGAGATTCGCAGTTAAGGGGGCAACAAAGATGGATCCGTCCAGTAAGCACCTCATCCGTCTGCTTCGCTTTCCCTGAATTTATTGTTGACAAGAGGGATTCTTACCTATATAATAAAAACACCATAGAGGTGCGGGCTTCATCAGTACCGTTCGTGCTTGGCAAATGCCGGGCGGGAAAGGGGAGGCCGCCGAAGCGGTCGGTGCCGCCAAGCGCCGAGTCGCTGGGCTGCGGGGAAATACCTTGCAGACTGTCGCTTTTGCGTTGTGCTATGTGTGGTAATCTATGGACAGCGCACCGCTGTCCTTTTTATTTTGAAAGGAAGAACAATCATGAAGAAGATCGTATCCCTCATTTTGGTGGCCCTGCTGGCCCTCTCTCTTGCCGCCTGCGGCAACGCCGCGCCCAAGACCGGCGTGGAAGACGGTGTGCTCACCGTGGCCATGGAATGTGCCTACGCCCCCTACAACTGGACGCAGGCCGACGATGCCAACGGCGCCGTGCCCATCAAGGACTCCAATGAATACGCCAATGGCTATGATGTCATGATGGCTAAGAAACTCTGCGAAGCCAACGGCTGGACCCTCGAGGTCGTTCGCCTCGATTGGGACGGGCTGATCCCCGCCGTTATGTCGGGTCAGGTCGATGCCGTTATCGCCGGCCAGTCGATGACCGCCGAGCGCATGGAGCAGGTCGATTTCGCCGGCCCCTATCTGTATGCCACCATCTGCTGCTTGGTTAAGGCCGACGGCCCGCTGGCTTCCGCCACTAAGATCAGCGATTTCTCGGGCTACCGTTGCACCAGCCAGATGAGCACCATCTGGTACGATTCCTGCCTGCCTCAGATCGAGGGCGCCGATATCCAAACGGCTAAGGACAGCGCCTCCACCATGCTCATGGCGCTGAGCACGGGCGATGTGGACTTTGTCTGCACCGATATGCCCACCGCTACCGCCGCTCTGATCGCCTTCCCCGAATTTAAGCTCATCGAGTTTGAGGGCGAGAACGGCTTTGAGGTGTCGGACGAGGATGTCAACATCGGCATCTCGGTCAAGAAGGGCAACACCGAACTCAAGTCCAAGCTCGACGCCGTTTTGTCCACCATGAACGAGGCCGCCTTCAACACCATGATGGCCGAAGCCATCGCCGTTCAGCCCCTGAGCGAGTAAGCGTATGACCGTATTTGAAAAACTGATTGCCGACATTGGCAAGCAATGGGCAACCTACGCCCCCCAATATCTCGGCGGCGCATGGAACACCATCAAACTGGCCGTCGTGGCTACCGCCGTGGGCTGTATCATCGGCCTGATCTGCGGCATTTTGCAAACGATTCCCTATGCCAAATCGGATAACCCCTTCAAAAAGGGTGTTATCTGGGTAGTGCGGGGCATCATCCGTGCCTATGTGGAGATTTTCCGCGGCACGCCGATGATCTTGCAGGCCATCTTCGTCTATTTCGGTATCCCGTACTTTTTTAATGCTCCTGTCGATATGATCACCGCCGCCTACCTGGTGGTGTCCATCAATACGGGAGCCTATATGGCCGAAACGGTGCGCGGCGGCATTTTGTCCATCGACCCTGGTCAGACCGAGGGTGCCAAAGCCATCGGCATGAACCATGTTAAGACCATGACCCATGTCATTCTGCCGCAGACGTTGCGCAACATCCTGCCGCAGATCGGTAACAATCTGATTATCAATATCAAGGATACCTCGGTCATGTTCGTCATCGGCTATGCCGAACTGTTCGCCGTACATAAGGCGGTTACCGGCTCCAACTACCTGTACTTCCCCTCGGCCGTGATCGAGATGGTTATGTACCTGTGCATGACAATCTTCTTCTCGCTGTTGCTGCGCTTGTGGGAGAAGATGATGGATGGGCATAAGAATTACGACGTGTCCACCACCGATACCTTGGCCCACACCAGCGGTATGACCACCTATGTCAAGAAGAAGGGGGCGAGATGATGGAAGAAATTTTACGCATCGAGCATCTGTCCAAATCCTTCGGCACCCATGAGGTATTGCAGGATATTGACTTTGCGGTAAGAAAAGGCGATGTGACCAGCATCATCGGCGCGTCCGGTTCGGGCAAATCGACCCTGCTTCGTTGCATCAACATGCTGGAAACCCCTACGTCTGGTGATATCTTTTATCACGGCGAGAATATCAAGACCATCAAGGGCGGCGTGACCGGCTATCGCGCCCGCGTCGGCATGGTCTTTCAGCAGTTTAATCTGTTTAATAATATGACGGTGCTCCAAAACTGCGTCATCGGCCAGACCTCGGTACTCGGCCGCAAGAAAAAAGAGGCGCAGGAGCGCGCCCTGTTCTACCTCGAAAAGGTGGGCATGCTCCCTTATGTCAAGGCAAGACCGGCTCAGATCTCGGGCGGTCAGAAACAGCGCGTGGCCATCGCCCGTGCCCTGGCCATGGAGCCCGAAGTCCTGCTCTTTGATGAGCCCACGAGTGCGCTCGACCCGGAAATGGTGGGCGAAGTGCTCGACGTTATGAAAAATCTCGCCAAGGACGGCATGACCATGCTGGTCGTGACCCACGAGATGGCCTTTGCCCGCGACGTGTCGAGCCACGTGGTGTATATGCATAACGGCGTCATTCACGAGCAGGGCGCACCCGCCGAGATTTTCGGCAACCCGCAAAAGCAGGAAACCAAGGACTTCCTCTCCCGCTTCCTCGGCACAACGGTATGAGTCGGCGATTAAAGGAAATTCTTTCCTATCTCTTTTGGGGCGTGCTGACTACGCTGGTCAGTTGGCTGACCTACAGCCTGTTTGTTTGGCTGACGGGTCATATAGCGCTGGCCAACGCCCTGTCTTGGCTTTGTGCTGTCGCCTTTGCCTTTGTCACCAACAAACTTTGGGTCTTTCATAGTAAGGACTGGAGCGGCAAAACGGTATGGGCAGAGGGTCTTAAGTTCCTGTCGGCACGGCTGGTTACGGGCGTGCTGGAATTGGTAGGCGTGCCTTTGGTTGCCGCCTGGGGCGGGGAACCGATCCTCGGCATAGAGGGACTGGGTGCCAAGGCGATTGTGACCGTGGTTGTGATCATACTCAATTATGTATTTTCCAAACTCATCATATTCAAAAAATGAGAGCTTCGGCTCTCATTTTTTAGTGCCCTTTTTTAAATTCATAACCTCTCTATCCCCCTCTGACGAGGGGGATGTCGGCGAAGCCGACAGGGGGAGAGATCGGTACTTGCCGAGTCCTATTCGTTCTTTCCTATCATAACCTCTCTATCCCCCTCTGACGAGGGGGATGTCGGCGAAGCCGACAGGGGGAGAGACCGACACCTGCCGAGTTCCTTTCTCTCCCTCCGTCAAGGCGTTCCGCCTTGCCACCTCCCTCGTCAGAGGGAGGTAAAGCGGTTAGGGTTTGAATGTGGGAAGCTTTCAAAAATTTTGTGCATAAATCGTGCACAATTGTATTTTTATGCTTGCCATTTGCAAAAAAATGTGGTAGTATAGTCTAAAGTGCGTGTACTACACCCACGAATATGATACATAGGAGATGAACGCATTGGATTCCAAACTGGCGCTGTATATCGTCAAGCGAGTTTTGCTTGCCATATTTACGATATTTCTCGTCATAACCATTACCTTCTTTGCCATGAAAGCCATCCCCGGCGGTCCCTTCCTCTCGGAGAAAGCGGCCACCCCCGCCGTCACGGCACAGCTCGAAGCCAAATACGGCTTGGATAAGCCTCTCATGGAGCAGTATGTTACCTATTTAAATGATGTACTGCATTTCGATTTCGGTCCCTCGATCAAGAACCGCGGCCGCACCGTCACCGATCTGATGATGGAAGGCTTCCAAACTTCGGGTAAACTGGGCATCATCGCCGCCTGCGTCGCCATCGCTTTGGGGCTGACGATGGGCGCCCTCGCCGCCGTTTTCCACGATAAATGGATCGATAAGCTGATCATGGTGCTCTCCACCGCATCGGTGGCTATGCCCTCATTCGTTATCGCTACGATACTGCTATTGCTGTTCTGCGTGGCTCTGCCCATCTTCCCGTCCAACGGTTCTACCGGCGCGGGTCTGGTACTGCCCGTGGTGGCTTTGGCCATGTATCCTACCGCCTATATCACCAGACTTACCCGTTCGTCCATGCTCGATGTCATGGGACAGGACTATATCCGCACCGCCCGTGCCAAGGGCGTGTCGGCTCCCAAGGTCATCTTCAAGCACTCGCTGAAAAACTCGGTCACGCCGGTCATTACCTATGTCGGTCCGATGATCGCTTTTATCCTTACAGGTTCGCTGGTCGTTGAGCAGATCTTTGCCGTGCCCGGTATCGGCAAATACTTCTTCTCCTCCATCATCAACCGTGACTATCCCATGGTCATGGGCACCACCATCTTCCTGGCCACCATCATGGTCATTATGAACCTGCTGTCCGATATCGCCTATAAGATCTTCGACCCTCGTGTCGACTTGTCGTAAAGGAGGAAAAAGAACATGGAACCAAAGAAAAACTTTTTCTCCTCTCAGGTCGATTTAGAGGCCGCCTTCGGGCGTGCCAGCGACGAGGAGAAGAGCCTGCAGGCCCGTATGCGCCCCTCTACCACCTTCTTTAAGGACGGTATGCGCAGACTTCGTAAAAACTGGATCGCCATGACCTGCCTTTGCATCGTCTTGGCCATCGTCTTGATCGTCTTTATCGTCCCCGCTTTCTATCCCTATTCCTATGAACAGCAACTGGGTATCACCCCCGGTCAGCCGGTCGATCCCAGTTACAATAATCTGGAGCCCTTCGAGTATGGCTCTACCGAACTGACCCGTATCGAAGCGGGCGAAAAGATCTTCCCGCATATCATGGGTACCGATGCCATGGGGCGTGACTATGCCATCCGTGTCATCTACGGCGCTCGGGTATCGCTCTTGGTCGGCTTCTTCGCCTCGATCATCGTGCTCATCATCGGCGCGACCTACGGCTCGATTTCGGGCTACTACGGCGGCAAGGTCGATATGATCATGATGCGCTTTGTCGATATCATCTATTCCTTGCCCGACCTGCTGATGATTATTCTGCTTTCTACTGTACTTAACCAAACGCTCAAACCCTTTATCGATTCGGTGCCCTTCCTGTCTAAACTGGGTACGGGCATGATTTCCATCTTCATCGTCTTCGCCCTGCTTTACTGGGTATCGATGGCAAGATTGGTGCGCGGTCAGATCCTCTCGATTAAGCAGATGGACTATGTGCTGGCCGCCAAATCGACCGGCGCTAAGGGCGGTCATATCATTAAAAAGCATATGTTGCCCAACTGCATTTCGGTTATTATTATCTCCACCGCCCTGCAGATCCCCTCGGCCATCTTTACCGAGAGTTATCTGTCCTTCTTGGGTCTGGGCGTGTCCAAGCCCATGCCGTCCTTGGGTTCGCTGGCGTCTCAGGCGCTCGACGGCGTGCGCTCCTATCCCCATCGTCTGATCATTCCGGCCGTGGCCATCTGCCTGATCGTCCTGTCCCTCAACCTGTTGGGCGACGGTCTGCGCGATGCTTTCGACCCCAAACTGAAGAAATAAGGAGGGTTAATCATGTCATTATTAGAAGTAAAAGACCTGCATACCTCCTTCTTCACCCCCGCCGGCGAGGTCAAGGCCGTCAACGGCGTGTCCTTCTTCCTGGATGAAGGTAAGGTGCTGGGCATCGTGGGTGAGTCCGGTTCGGGTAAGTCGGTCACTGCCTATTCCATTTTGCAAATTCTGTCCAACCCCGGCCGTATCGTTTCCGGCTCGGTCAAGTACCGCGGTCAGGAACTGGTCGGCGCCGATAAAAAAGAGATGGCCAAGATCCGTGGAAATAAGATTTCGATCATTTTCCAAGACCCCATGACCTCTCTCAACCCGGTATTTACCATCGGCAACCAGCTCATGGAAGCCATCATGCTCCATACCGATCGCAACAAGGAGCAGGCCCGTGAGCGTGCCATTGAAATGATCCGCCTTGTCGGCATTACCGAGCCCGAAAAGCGCATCAAGCAGTACCCGCACGAGCTGTCGGGCGGTATGCGCCAGCGTGTCATGATCGCCATGGCTCTGGCCTGCGAACCCGATATCCTGATTGCCGACGAGCCTACTACCGCGCTCGACGTTACCATTCAGGCTCAGATTCTCGACCTGATCAAGGATCTGCAAAAGCAGCTGGGTATGTCGGTTATCCTGATTACTCATGACCTTGGCGTTGTCGCCGAAATGTGCGACGAGGTAATCGTCATGTACGCGGGTGAAATCTGCGAACACGGCACGGCCGACGAGATTTTCTACAACCCCAAGCATGAATATACCAAGGGTCTGATGCGCTCGATTCCTACCGTGAGCGATGACGACCGTAGACTGGAGCCCATCGGCGGCACCCCTGTTGACCTGCTCAACATGCCCGATGGCTGCCCCTTCTCCCCCCGTTGCGATGCGGCCATGAAAATTTGTCTGACCTGCAAAGCCAAAGAACTCAAACTTAACGACGATCACGGCGCCGCCTGCTGGTACAATATCAAGGATGCCATTGCGGAAGGTCGCTTAACCAAAGAAGAAGTAGAGGAGATGTATAAAAATGAGTGAAAATAAAAATCTTCTCGAAGTTAAGGGCTTAAAACAGTATTTCAAGATCCCCAACGGCTTTCTTCGTTCGCTAACCTTGAAGGCCGTCGATGATGTGTCTTTCACCATCAAAGAGGGTGAAACCTTAGGTTTGGTCGGTGAATCGGGCTGCGGTAAAACCACCGTCGGCCGCTCCATCCTGCACCTGTATCAGCCCACCGCCGGCGAGGTTATTTTCGACGGCAAACCCATCAAGACCGGTAAAGACATCAGCGAGTTCCGCCGTCAGGCGCAGATGGTCTTTCAGGATCCCTATTCCTCGCTCGACCCTCGTATGACCGTGTCGGACATCATCGGTGAACCCTTGGATGTGCACAAACTCTATGCCACCAAAAAGGAAAGAGAAGAAAAGATTAAATATCTGATGGACTTGGTCGGCCTCTCCAGCGAGCACGCCAGCCGTTACGCCCACGAATTCTCGGGCGGTCAGCGCCAGAGAATCGGTATTGCCCGTGCCTTGGCGGTAGATCCGAAGTTCATCATTTGCGACGAGCCGGTGTCGGCGCTCGACGTGTCGATTCAGGCGCAGGTTATCAATATGTTTGAGGACTTGCAGAAGAAACTGGGCCTTACCTATCTGTTCATCGCCCACGATCTGCTGGTTGTCAAGCATATCTCCACCCGCATCGCCGTAATGTATTTAGGAAAGCTGGTTGAGATCGGCCCTGCCAATGAGCTATATCACAACCCCAAGCATCCTTACACCATTTCTCTGCTCTCCGCCGTGCCGGTGCCCGATCCTGCGATCGCCCGTGCCAACCAGCGCATCCTGCTGGAAGGGGACGTTCCCAGTCCCTTGCACATGCCTTCGGGTTGCCCGTTCCGCACCCGTTGCCCGAGAGCGACGGCCGCCTGTGCTGAGAGCATGCCGCCTCTGCGTGAGGTGGAGGAAGGCCGTTTCGTGGCCTGCCACAATCTGTAATTAAGCGGAAAACCCGCTAATTAAAAAATTTTTTAGGAGGAAAACCCCAATGAAAAAGATCCTTGCTGTGGTTCTCGCCGTTGTTATGCTGGTTTCTCTGGCTGCTTGCGGCGGATCCAAAAAGCCCGAGTTCATGACTCTGAACGTCGGCGCTTATCCCGACACCGTGGATCCCGCTCTCAACTCGGCTGTTGATGGTGCTACCTACATCATCCACGTATTTGCCGGTCTGGTTGGTTATGAGCAGGATGCCGATGGCAAACTGGTTCTGAAGGCTGAAATGGCTAAGGAACTGCCTGCCCCCGTTAAGAACGATGATGGCACCGTTTCTTACACCTTCGTTCTGCGCGACGATCTCAAGTGGAGCGATGGCTCGGCTCTGACTGCCGAAGACTTCGTTTACGCTTGGAACCGTGCCGCTAATCCGGCTACTGGCTCTGACTACGGCTACATGTTCGAAGTCATCGACGGTTATGCTGAGATGAACGAGATGGACGACGATGGCAATCTGGTTAACCCCGATGCCAAGCTCAACGTTACTGCTTCTGAAGACGGCAAGTCGCTGACTGTCGTTCTGCCCGTGGATGTTCCGTACTTCCATGAGCTGTGCGCTTTCCCGACCTACATGCCCGTTAAGAAGGACATCATCGATGCCAACGGCGAAGCCTGGGCTACCAAGGCTGAAACCTACATCGGCAACGGTCCCTACAAGGTAACCGAGTTCACCCAGACTCAGATGACTCTGGAGAAGAACGAGTACTTCTACAATGCTGAAGCTGTTAAGTCCGACAAGATCGTCTTCGCCTTCAACGACGATGACTCTTCGTTGCTGACCAACTATCAGAACGGTTCTTACCTGTTCATCGATTCCGTCCCGAACGACGAAATCCAGTCCCTGTCCGGCCAGAAGGACTTCTTCGTAGAAGGCCAGCTGGGTACTTATTACGTTTCCTTCAACGTCAACGATGAGGCCCTCAAGGACTTCACCGAGGCTGAAAAGGCTGACATCCGTAAGGCTCTCGGTCTGATGATCGACCGTAACTATGTCTGCGAAGAGATCGGTCAGGCAGGTCAGGTTCCTGCTGCCGGCTTCGTTGCCATGGGTCTGACTGAGCCCGACGGCAAAGAGTTCATCGAGAAGAACGGCCCCAACGGCGACGGTGCGGGCTACTACTCGGTAGCTAAGGAAGACTACACCAAGAACTGCGACGAAGCTATGGCTCTGCCCAAGGGCGTTGCCGAGTCGAGCGGTAAGTACACCGTTGGCGAAGACAACAAGCTGGTTGGCTTCCCCAAACTGATCTACCTCACCAACGAAGGTTCCGGCCACGAAGCCATCGCTGAGTATCTGCAGCAGGCTTGGGGCGTATACGGCATCGAGATCGAGATCCAGGTTCAGGAGTGGGCTACCTTCCTGAATACCCGTAAAGAAGGCAACTACTCCGTTGCCCGTAACGGCTGGTTGGGCGACTACAACGATCCCATCTCCTTCCTCGATATGTGGTACAGTACCTCCGGTAACAACGACTGCCAGTTCGGCCGCGGCGCTCATGCTTCCTATGCCGGCTATGGCGACAAGACCTGGGCTGAGTCCTACGACAAGATCATCGCTGAGGTTAAGACCTCTACCGATGCCGAGAAGCGTTTCGAGCTCATGCACGACGCTGAGGATATCCTCATGGAGACCGGCGCTATTTGCCCGATCTACTACTACACCGATATCTTTATGTGCAACGAGATGATCGACGGCTTCTTCGCTTCTCCTCTGGGCTACAAGTACTTCATGTATGCCTCGATCAAGTAATTGATGCAAAAAGGGAGAGTCACCGCAAGGTGACTCTCTTTTTTGCATATCTGACTCAAGCGAAGACGTCGATCGACGGCTTCTTCGCTTCTCCTCTGGGCTACAAGTACTTCATGTATGCTTCCATTAAGTAATTATTGCTTAATATAAGGGAAAAGGACTCCTTCGGGAGTCCTTTTTTCATGGAGTTTACGCCAAAGCGCGAAGAAACAGGAAGCGAGGGCGTGTAAGAGAAATCAGAGATAGAATGCAGGGAATCTCTTGCTATTACAGGAAAATCATGGTACAATAAAAGAAAAAAAGGAGAACAAACATGGCAAACGTATGTGTAATTACCGGCGGCGGCTCCGGCATGGGATTCGAAGCGGCCAAACTCATGAAAGATAAGGTGGTCGTCCTGTCGGGGCGTACCGAGTCGAAATTGAGCAAAGCCTGCGAAGAACTCAAGGCGCTCGGCGTAGCCGCTACCTATAAAACCTGCGACACCTCCTCCCGCACCAGCGTGCAGGAATTGGTGGCCTTTGCCGCTTCCTTGGGCGAGATCAAGAGCGTAATCAACTCGGCCGGCCTCTCTCCCGCTATGGCCAAACCCGAAACCATCGTGCGCGTCAATGCGCTGGGTACCGTCTATGTCAATCAGGAATTTTCCAAGGTCATGAAGCCCGGCAGCGTTATCGTCGACGTGTCTTCCAACTCGGCCTACGTCCTGCCCTCGTTTCTGATCAATAAGAAGCAGTACCTGCTGGCTGAAACCGACGAAACCGCCTTCGTCTATAAGATCGTCAAGAAAGCCGGCATGGCTCACTCGGACTACCAGAAGGCCGGCTTCGCCTACTCACTCTCCAAGAACTTCGTGGTTTGGTATGCCAAGAAGTGCGCGTTTGAGTACGGCAAAAAAGGCATCCGTGTCTGCTCCCTCAGCCCCGGACTGATCGCTACCGATATGGGCAACCTTGAAGCCAAGGAAGGCGGCTTCCTCATCGGCTTCTCGGCCGAGGAGCGTATGGGTAAGCCCGAAGAACTGGGTTTCGCTCTGTGGAGCGTGGCCGATGAACGCAACGGTTATCTCGCCGGCGTCGACGTGCTGGTCGATGGCGGTTCCACCAACGGCCAAAAAGAATTTAAAAAGAAAAAGAAAAAGTAAAGGTAAAAGAGCAGGCATCACGCCTGCTCTTTCTTTACATTTCTTGTCAAATGCGGTAATATAGAAACGGTGCTCAGCACCCTTAAAGGCTACCATAACGGTAGGCGGTTGGCTCTCCAGTCGGAGGGCACTTTTCCCTCCGGAAAGGAGGGGTGCCATATGGTTACTTACGAAGCGCTGTTCCTTTTAGGATCCCTTCTTGTATCAATTATCGCACTTGTTACTGAGCTAACAAAAAAGAAATAACCGCCCCTCGTCCAAAAGTGCGGTTATTTCTTAACTAATCTTTGGGCCAACCGTCTATCGGTAGCCTTTCTGCTATTATTATACGCTTTTTCGCTCCATTTGTCAAGCCGTCAGGCTTGCTCTTTTTTCTGCTCGGTATTGGTTTTCTTCTTGCGCCGTCGGCGCCGTTTCTTCTGCGGCGGCTCAGCCGAGGAATCGGCCGTGCGCTCGGTCAGAATACGGGACGCCGTATACAGCCGATCGGGCCACTTGGTAAAGCGGAAAGTCACCGTTAAACTATGCCCGCCCTCGCACTCCACCTCGGATACCGTGTGGCGAGAATCCTGCTCCTTAAATACGGAGAGTATTAAAGGACGCCCGCAAAACGGGCAGTAAACCTCTCGCAACTCCCGTATGGCTTCTTCCTTGTTGGCAAAAGCCTGTCCCTTGCGCTCCTGCCCGTTGCGGGTGGGCACAGGGTACTCGGCAAGCCCCTTAACCATATCCAAATGCTTGCACACCTTGGCGGTGTTGAGGGCATCGTTGAGCGCATCGTGGGCATCGAGCGCCGGCTCACCCAGCGACTCCATAACGGCCGTGAGCGAATGTTGGCGGTTCTCATGGGTAATCTGCCCGTCATAGATAATCTGCAAGTCATAGCAGGGCGGCAGAGGACAGTTCAGCCCATGCAGCATCATGTTGGTGCGTAGCATCGGAATGTCGTCCGGTCCCCAAGTGAGAATCACGCAATCCTCCCCGCACCACTTGGCAAAATCGTCAAAAGCATCGGGGAAGGGGAGCCCTTGAATCAAATCATCATCGGTCAGCCCCGTCACGCGGGTCACATGCTTATGCATGTGGGTGTAAAATTGGGGCATCACCATTGCCTTGAAGGTGTCGATAACCTCCAACGCCTCATTGACCTTGGCCGCTCCGATCTGAATGACCTCGCCCACCAGCACCACCGGCTTGCGCACCATCCGCTTGGGATGCGGCGGCTGGTTCCATTCCATATCCAGTATAATGTAGTTCACAAATCATACTCCTAACTTCGTACACTTCCTTCATTATACCGCATCTTTGTTGTTATTTCAACAACAAAATATTCCCTATCATTTATCACTGCGTCCCAGTAAATAATCCACGCTGGTTTGATAAAAATCGGCTAACTGAATAAGCACCTGCGTCGGTATGTCATTCTCTCCTGTTTCGTATTTCGAATAACCCGTTTGCGACATCCCCAACATCTTGGCCACCTGCGTCTGGGTCAGATCGCGGTCTTCCCGCAAATCGCGGATACGTTTATACATACGATCACCTCAACTCTATTTTACAATAATCTGTTTCAGGTTATTGACATTTAACCTGGATTAGGTTAAAATATATTACAAGGAGGCAAATATAATGGAAAATATACTGATTGAATTATGGCGTGGGAATATACAACCGGCGCAAATGAATGTGGAACACAAGGATTTACAGGAATTATCACGACTTATGGCTATCAACGCCGAGAAGATGGAGAATATGCTAAACGAGGATCAACGACAGCAATTGGACAAATATATTACTTGTATTCACGAGTATTATGATCTGTATGTGGAGCAATGTTTTTGTAACGGATTCCGATTGGGCTCGAAGTTGTTTGCCCAAGCATGGCAAGAAACCGACTAAGTTCGGTTTCTTTTTTACACCGTTGAAGGCGTAAGTTTTCTACCGAAATATGGGCAAAGCCCATATATCAACCGCCGTAGGCGGATATCCTATGGATGATAAACCTTGCGGTAGGATATATGACCACAGGCCATATATAGATACTTGCATTTTCTTAAAAATGTTATATAATAGAAGATAAGTAAAGTGAGGGATATCATGAATATTATTGTTGTCGGTGCCGGTAAGGTCGGGCAGGCGTTGGTCGCTCAACTGGCACGGGAAAATTACAATGTAACGGTGGTAGATACCGATGCCGCGGTGCTGGATCGGTTGGTCAACACCTATGATATGCTGGGCGTTGAGGGCAACGGCGCCAATCTTGATATCCAGCGAGAGGCGGGCGTGGCCAATGCCGATCTGCTGATTGCCACCACCGATAGCGACGAGATCAATATGATCGCCTGCTTGGTAGCCAAGAAACTGGGCGCGGCCCATACCATTGCCCGTGTGCGCAACCCCGAGTACGAGAAGCAGTTGCGCTTCATGCGTCGGGAACTGGGGCTTACCATGGCCATCAACCCCGAAAAAGAATCGGCCCGTGAAATTGCCCGCGTCCTGCGCCTGATGGGCGCCAGCAAGGTGGAAGCTTTTTCCAAAGGCCGTATTGAATTGATTGAACACCATCTGCATACCGATTCGCCCCTGTGTGGCATCAAGCTGATGGATCTGAATAAGAAACTGCGCGTGCAGGTGCTCATCTGTGCCGTCGTGCGCCAAGGTCGCGTCACCATTCCTTCGGGTAATTTCACCCTGCAGGCCGAGGATACCGTGTATCTGACGGCCTCCCCGCAGGTGCTGGAAAAATTCTTCCGTGCCATCGGCATGCGCCATAGCCGTGCCCGCTCGGCCATTCTCGTCGGCGCGTCAACCACCGGCTATTACCTGTCACAAGCGCTGACCGATGCCGGCATGTCCATTAAGGTTATCGATCAAAATGAGGAGCGTTGCCGCCACTTTGCCGAGATGGTCCCCCGCGCACTGGTCATCCATGGCGACGGGACCGACAGTGAACTGCTCGCCGAGGAAGGCGTTGGCGAGGTCGATGCCTTCGTGGCGCTGACCGATATCGACGAAACCAACATCCTTATGTCTATGAATGTATCGCACGATAACGATTGTAAGGTGGTCACGAAAGTCAACCGCCAATCCCTGCGCACCCTGCTTGACCAGACGGGACTGCTCAATACCGTGGTATCGCCCGCCGAGGTTACGGCCGAGCGTATTTTGGTCTATGTCCGTGCCATGCATAATGCCGACGGACTGCCCGCCAAAACCCTGCACCATCTCATTAGCGGTCAGGTCGATGCGCTGGAATTTACCGTCACCGAATCCTTCCCCAATCTGGGTATGCCGCTCAAGGACCTGCCCATCAAAGAGGGAGTCCTGCTGGCCGCTATCGTGCGCCCCTCGGGTGAGATTATCATTCCCTCGGGTAACGACAGTTTGCAAAAGGGTGACGATGTGATACTGGTCACCACCGATACCGAACTGATCGACCTGCGCGACATTCTGAGGTAACGCTATGCTCAATGTCAAAATGATCGGCTATGTCTTGGGCAAAATCTGTTTGGTCGAGGCGCTGGCCATGGTTCTGCCCGCAGGGGTTTGTCTATACTTCGGCGAAGGGGATTTTACCGCCTTTGCCGTCATGATTGCCTTTTTATTGGCGCTGGGTCTTACGCTGGTTACCAACCGCCCCCGCAACACCGCCATCTTCGCCCGTGACGGACTGGTCACGGTCGCCCTGTCTTGGATATTGCTCTCCCTGTTCGGGGCGTTGCCCTTCTATCTGTCGGGCGCTATCCCCAATTATATCGACGCTGTCTTTGAAACGGTGTCGGGCTTTACCACCACCGGTGCTTCCATCTTAACCGATGTCGAAGCCATGGGCAAGGGGCTTCTCTTTTGGCGTAGCTTCACCCATTGGCTGGGCGGTATGGGTGTACTGGTCTTTGTCATGGCGGTATTGCCCTCGTCGGGCGGCTCGGCCATGCACTTGATGCGTGCCGAGGTACCAGGTCCTACGGCCGGTAAACTGGTCAGCAAAATGAGCGCCACCGCCCGTATTTTGTACGGCATCTATCTGGCCTTGACGGTACTGGAGATCGTGATGCTCCTGTGCGGCGGCATGAGTTTGTATGACAGTTGTATCAACTCCTTCGGCTCGGCCGGCACCGGCGGCTTCTCCAATTACGCTCTCTCCATCGGGCATTATAACAATGTCTATTATGAGGTTGTCATCGGCACCTTCTGTCTGCTCTTCGGCATCAATTTTAACCTGTTCTATTTCCTGCTCATCGGCAAGATACGGGATATTTTCAAGAGCGAAGAATTGCGCGCCTATCTGTGCATCATTGCGGCGGCGGTGGTGTTGATCGCCGTGAACATCATGCAGATGTATGGCTCGTTCTGGACGGGTCTGCGCCACGCCTATTTCCAGGTCGCCTCCATCATCACCACTACCGGATTTTCCTCGGTCGACTTTAATCTGTGGCCGTCTTTCTCCCAATTTATTTTGGTGATGCTCATGTTCTTCGGTGCCTGCGCCGGCAGCACCGGCGGCGGCATCAAAATCTCCCGCTTGGTGATCTATTTCAAAACGGCAGGGCGCAACCTGCGCCGCACGCTCCACCCCAACGCCGTCGAAACGGTGCACTTTGAGGGCAAACGCTTGGACGACAACGTGGTGCGCGGTACCCATGTCTATCTCGTGGTCTATCTGATGATCTTCATCGTTTCCATTCTCCTTATCAGTCTGGAAGGTTTTGATTTTACCACCAATTTTACGGCGGTAACCGCCTGCCTGAACAATATCGGCCCCGGCCTGTCTAAGGTCGGCCCGCTGGGCAGTTTTGCCATCTTCTCCGATGGGGCAACCATGCTTCTCAGTTTCATCATGTTGCTGGGACGATTGGAGATCTTCCCCATTTTGTTGTTATTCTCCCCGTCGGTATGGCGCCGCAAAAAATTCCATCAAAAAAGAGTCATCGGAAGATGACTCTTTTCTCTTTATGCTGATGTTTTTTTATAAATAGTCCCTATTTTTGAACTATAAGGATGACTATCATCAACAATCGTTAACTGCTTATTTTCACGGTCGTATTGCAATGAAATTACGTACTCTGTTATCGCATCTGCTGTATAGACAATGCCGTCAAGGGATACTACAGCATCCCATTGCATTATCGCAGCACCCTGTGCCACATACTTTTCTCCTTGGAAAATTAAGCCACGCTTTTGAATCAATATTTCCTCCCATGCCTGTTCGGCTGACTGCTTATCAGGGAGGGTTTCAAAATATGTGTCAAATCTTTCATAACGTTCGTCCTTTTCCGTCAATGAGGAATCAGAAATTTCCAAGACAAGGCAATTTAACACCATTCCTGCCTCATCCTCAAATTTATATTTTCGATATATACCATAAATATCTTCGACTTTGAGCGGATCAGGGGTCGGCTCCGGTTCAGGTTCAGGAGTAGGTGTAGGCTCTGGTGTAGGAGTAGGGGTTGGAGTAGGGGTTGGAGTGGGTGTAGGGGAAGGGGCCGGTGTCGGGGCGGTCGAGGACTGAGTCAGCGAGGACTGAGATGTCGAAGGCTTGCTCGGCGTTGTAGTCGAGGGCTTAGAGGTTTGCGCCGAGGATGATTGAGAGGACTGTGCGGATGATGACGAAGACTGCGAAGGCTTTTCGCTGTTTTGTACCGTTTGATCTTGTGGGTGACTTTCGGGAGCAGATGAGGTGCTCGCACAGCCGATGACTGCTAACAGCAAACTTGCCATTAAAATCAGTGCTAACACTTTTTTCATGGTATAAATTCTTTTTCTTTGCAAAATACTGCCATTAGTATATGATGTATTACATCATTTGTCAAGTGATATGCCACATCATTTCCTGAATTAACAATTCATTTTATACTGGAAGTATTAATAGCGAGGAGGGAAAATTATGAGCGAACCATCAAACAACTCCTTAGGAGCTCGCATTAAACATCTTAGATTAAATAAAAAAATGACCCGTGAATGTTTGGCGGAGGCCTTAGATGTCAGTACTCGTTTTTTAGCTGATGTTGAGGCTGGGAAAGTGGGCATTTCCTTAGCAACGCTAACTCGATTATGTAAGGTATTAAATACATCGGCAGACTATCTGTTAGGGTTGCTTGACCTGTCAGCCGATGATCAGGAACTACTGGCAATTAATAAGAAATTGGGAGATATAGACAAGGATAGGTTGCCCTATATTCATACGATAATTGATACCTTTATTAAGGCCATTCGCTAATACTAAAACCACCATCCTTTTACTATTTTTCCATCAAAAAAGAGTCATCGGAAGATGACTCTTTATTTTTCTAAAATTTCATATTGGGACGCCGCTTGTGCCATATCCAGAGAGATTTGCGTTTGAATATATTCCTCGGTTATGGTATCTAAATTCTTCTCAATATCGTCCCAATCGAGCGGCAGGCGGTGAATGATGTGCCATCCGTAGGCCGTCTGCACCACGCCGCTGACCTGCCCCACGGCAAGCCCTCGGGCGGCCGAGTCAAATTCCTCCACCATGTACCCCTTGCCAAACAGATAGGCTTGGGTCGAATAATCCTCGCCCATATACTCGGTAAATAGAGCATCAAAGTCAGCACCCTTGGCCAGTTGCTCAGCCACCGCCTGCGCCGCCGATGCCGCACCCTCCACCGTATTTTCAAAGAAAATATGACGGGCGCAGATAAATTCGGTTTCAATAATATGCCGCATCTGCGCCTCATCCACGGCATACACCTGGGCGTGCAGATGCTCCATCAGCTTTTCCCGCAGGGCATCGTGCAGGCACAACTCCCGATAAAGCGGCTCGGTGAGCGCCTGTTTTTCGAGCATCTCGGTAAAATCCTCGTTGCGCTTCTTGGCCGACTGGATCTGCCCGTCGATTTCCTTTTCCTCATCCGCCGAGAGGGAAATGCCGTACTTTTCGGCAAAGCGGATAACGGTTACATGGGCGCGGAGCAGTTCCCTCGCCTCGGCCGCGGCCGTATCGCCCTCATATTCGGCGGCCGCCGATTGATAATAATAGTGATAGAGCGCCTGCGATACCTCAAACCCGTCCACCGTCATGACCGCTCGGGAGGCGCAGCCGGCAACCAGCAGAAGCATCAGCACAGCACAAAGTATTTTCTTCATAACATTGACCTTTTTTTATTTTTATTATACACTATAGATACCATCAAATAAAGGAGTTTTTTATGAATATTGCCATTTTAACCGGCGCTTCGGCCGGCTTGGGCCAAGAATATCTGCGCTTGCTGGCCGCCGACGAGAGCCTCGACCAAATCTGGATCGTCGCCCGCCGCGCCGACCGCCTGCAAACCCTCTGCGACACCTACCCCGATAAGGAGATCGTTCCCCTTCCGCTCGACCTGACCTTGGAGTCGGCCTTCGCCGCCCTCGCCGAGAAATTGTCCGAGGAAAAGCCCAACATCCGCCTGCTCATCAACAACGCCGGTTGCGGCACCGTCGGCGATTTCGCTGATATGGATCTGTCCTCCCAAACCCGCATGACCGACCTGAATGTAAGAGCCATGACCGGCATAACCAACCTCTGCCTTTCCTATATGACAAAGGGTGCGGTCATACTCAATGTCGGCTCGATTGCCGGTTTTGCCCCCAATACCCGCATGGCCGTCTATTGCTCGACCAAGGCCTATGTCTTCCAGTTCTCCAAAACCCTGCGGCGGGAACTGAAAAAGCAGGGCATTTCGGTCTGCGTGGCCTGCCCCGGTCCGATGAACACCGAATTTTTCCAGGCAGGCGGCATCGTCGGCCGTTCCCATGCCTTGGAAAAGGGTCTGCCCCGTTGCCATGCCGATCGGGTGGCCAAAGGCTCCCTGCGTGCCGCCAAGGCGGGGCGCGGCATCTACACCCCCACCCTGTTTTATAAATTTTACCGCGTTCTGTGCAAGCTTCTGCCTCACGGGTTGATCATGTACGTAAGTGGCACATAAAAAAGGCTCTCATTTCGAGAGCCTTTTTCTTATCGTATTATTAGCCTTTCTCTTGTCCTTGCACCATTTGGGAGCAATCAAAGCATCCTGCGGTGGGTCGCCCGTCAGCCGATGCAGGACAATGCGCTCATCCAGCATCCCGATGGCACCCATTAACCGCTCGGTGTATTCCTCTAAAGACAAGGTAGGGATGTCGGCATCGGCCCACACCGAGCCCCGAACCAAATACAATTGGGTAAACTTGACCCCATCGGTATAGGCATTTAACAGAGCGGCCGTCGGGGCAAAATCCTCATCGTCGGGCAGACCGAGGATGCAATGGGTAATTACCACAATGTCCCGCTTGCGCAATTCCTGCGCCGCCCGCACATAGCGGGCGTTGTCGTACCCCCGCCCGAAGGCTTCGGCCGCCGCCTCGTTGCCCGTCTGCAACCCCAACTCCACCCAAACGGGCGCCATCTGCCGCAACCGAGAGAGCATATCTAGCATCTCCGGCCCCAAACAGTCGGGGCGGGTGGCGATCGACAAAATCTTAACCCCGTCCAGTTCCAGCGCCCGCCGATAGAGCGACTCCAAGGTCGCCACATCACCAAAGGTGTTGGTATAACTGCCGAAATAGGCAATATAAGAACCGTTCCTAAATTTGCGCGAAATGGCCGCTACCGCCTGTCTGTACTGCTCCTCAAGAGGCAGTGCGGCATCGGGAGAGACCGATGAGCCCCCGTGAGCGCAAAAAGCACAGCGGCCGGGACACATACAGCCGCTGTGCAAGTAAATCTTGTAGAGTTTTTCACCATACTCTTTTTTCAAATATTCATGTAATAGCATACTTTTTCAAAGAAACCTTCCCCTTTCTATCCAAACCTCTTTATCCCCCTCTGACGATAAGTGACGCTCCAAGAGTGCGCAGCACGATTGGTCAGCGGAACTTATGCCTTGTGCTGGGGGATGTCGGCTTTGCCGACAGGGGGAGAGATTGCCTTTTACCGAGTCCTTTCTCTCCCTCCGTCAAGGCGTTCCGCCTTGCCACCTCCCTCGTCAGAGGGAGGTAAAGAAGTTAGGGTTTGAATGGCGGAGAAGCTCCGCTTCCTCTGAATTTATAAGCACAGATTCAAAATCTCCAGCGTGCCATCCTTATCCATGGGCTTGATCGAACCGTAAACGCCGTTTTCCCGCTCCAAGCGCACGGCAATCTCCCCAAAGGAGTCGTTGCCGATCTCGGCCTGCGAGAAGCGCACCGGCATACCGATGGATACGAAATAATCCTCCAAAACCTGAATGGCCGCATCCACATCATCGGTATCCACATCAAAAACGGCCTTGATATACCGCAGGATCTTGTCCTTGGCTTCCTCTTTCATAAAGCGCAGCCAACCGAGCGTGACAATAGCCAGACCGGCGCCATGGGTGATGTCGTAAATGCCGCCGAACTCGTGCTCGATGATATGCCCCGTCCAGTCAGCCGGACAGCCAACCGAGAGCATGCCGTTAAAGCCGATGGTGGCCGCCCACATGATCTGGGCACGGGACTCGAGATTGTTCGGCTCGGCAATGGCGATGGGCGCATGCTTGACTACCGCACGGGACACCGCCTCAATCTGATTATAAACGATATCGTTCTCGGCAAGATTGGTAAAGTAGAAGGTGGTCAGATGGGAGAGGATGTCCACACTGCCCGCCGCCGTCTGATAAGGGGGGATGGTAGCGGTCAGTGCCGGATCGAGAATGGCAAACTTGGGGAACAGGCTGTCGTGGGCAAAACTCTTTTTGCGGGCACGTGCCTCGTTGTTGATCACCATACAGTTATTGTTCTCGCTGGCGCTGGCCGGCATGGTAACGATGGCACCCAAAGGCAGAACCGGACCCACCTCACGCTCAATGCCGTCAAAGTAATTCCACACATCTCCATCATACATCGTACCCAGCGCAATGCACTTGGCGCTGTCAATCACGCTGCCGCCGCCCAAAGCCAGAATAAAGTCGATCCGTTCCCGACGGCAAACCTCAATGGCCTTGCGGCATAACTCCACGCGGGGGTTGGGCTGAACACCGCCCAGTTCAAAAACGGTAATCCCCGCCAAATTGAGGGACTTGCGTACCCGCTCCACCAAACCCACGCGGCGGGCATGGTTGCCGCCGAAATGAAGCAGGACACGCTTGGCGCCCGCCTCGGCACACAGATGCCCTGCCTTATCGCAGGCATCTACGCCAAACTCTATGTGAGTAGGATTGCATAAATGAAATGAATTCATAATTTTTCTCCTTGACATTTGCATCACTTTATAAGAAAATTATAGTAAAGAATAGACTTTCTGTCAAGAAAGGAAACCACGAACATGGTGCGCTTCGGTAATGATTGGGACGATATCCTGCGCTGCGAACTCGATTCGGACTATTTCTCCCACATCATAAAACAACTGAATGTAGAATATAGGAAGTATTCCTGCTTTCCGCCGCCCGAATTGGTGTTCAACGCCCTGCGCTCTACCGCCTATGGCGATGTGCGGGCGGTGATACTGGGGCAGGATCCCTACCACAATGAGGGGCAGGCGCACGGATTATGCTTCTCGGTGCGGCAGGGAGTGGATGCCCCGCCGTCCCTGCAGAACATCTATAAGGAGATCCACGCCGATTTAGGCCTGCCCATTCCCTCGCATGGGGAACTGACCGACTGGACAGGGCAGGGCGTACTGTTGCTCAACACCATTTTATCGGTGCGGGCGCACGCCCCCATGTCCCACGCGGCCTTGGGCTGGCAACGCTTTACCGATGCCGTCATCGCCCGCTTAAATGAGCGGGAACAGCCCATCGTCTTTTTGCTCTGGGGCTCACCCGCACGAGCCAAAAAGGCGCTCATTACCAACCCCAAACACCTCATTTTAGAAGCGCCGCACCCCTCGCCACTGTCGGCCCATCGGGGCTTTTTCGGGTGTCGGCACTTTAGTAAATGCAATGCCTTTTTGCGGGAGCACGGTCTTGGTGAAATCAACTGGCAAATTCACGAAAAGCCTTGACAAATGATGAAAATAGGCAGATAATGAAGATAACATAAAATATTGGAGGAATCCGAAATGAATAAGAAGTACATTTGGCACGCTGACGAAGTAGCCTTTTTTGGCGATTCCAACTATGAAAGCCGCCTGATGCTCGATAGCAAAATGGCGGGCGAGCCTTGCATCAACGTTAACCACGGCACCATCCCCCCGGGCAAGAGCACGGCGTGTATCGATGAGAACGGTCGTGCATACGGCTTAGCTCATGAAAAGGCCGAAATTTATATCGGTATGTCGGGCGAGGGCGATGTGTACCTCGACGGCGAGAAGGTCGTCATGCGCCACGGCTCTGTACTGTATATCCCTGCCGGTACCCAGCATTACATCAACAACTGCTCCGCCACCGAAGCCTTCACCATCCTCACTCTCTGGCCGGATGAGAAGGACAATGAGGCTTGGTTTAGCCGCAAGAATGCCTGGGGCGATGACTACTATCGCAGAAGAGCCGACGGTACGCTTAACGAAGAATAATCACTAAAAAAGAGCAGTGAAAACTGCTCTTTTTTATGCCCGATACCTTTTTGTGAGGAAATTATGTCAAAATATTTCGGAGACCGACAATTTTATAAAAAGGTCATCGCCATCGTCCTGCCCATCGTGGTGCAACAGTTGATTACCAACTTCGTGTCCATGCTCGATAACATCATGGTCGGGCAGGTGGGTACCTACCCCATGTCGGGCGTGGCTATTGCCAACCAGTTGATCTTTGTCTTTACCCTGTGCATCTTCGGTGCCATCTCGGGCGCGGGCATCTTCGGCGCCCAGTTTTACGGCGACGAAAACCACGAGGGCGTACGGCAGGCCTTTCGGTATAAACTGTGGGCCAGTGTCATCATCACCTTAGGCGCCATCGCCATCTTCTTGTTATGGGATACCCCGCTGATTTCAGCCTACCTCAACGGCACGGCAGAGGAAAATGCCATCACCCTCGGATTTGCCAAGGACTATCTGGCCGTCATGCTCATCGGGCTTCTGCCCTATGCCTTAACCCAAATCTACGCCTCTACTTTACGGGAAACGGGGCAGACCTTTGTCCCCATGCTCTCGGGACTGATCGCCGTGGGCGTCAACCTGTTCTTAAACTGGGTCTTCATCTTCGGGAAACTGGGCGCGCCCGCCCTCGGCGTCGTCGGCGCCGCTGTGGCCACCGTCATTTCCCGCTTTGTGGAACTGGCCATCATCGCGGTATGGACGCATGTGAATGCTTGGCGCAACATCTTTGCCCAAGGCCTCTATAAAACCTTGCTCATTCCCAAAGAAACCGTGGGCAAGATCACCAAAAAGGGACTGCCCCTGCTGATGAACGAGGCGCTGTGGAGCATGTCCATGGCCATGATCCTGCGTTGCTATTCGGTGCGAGGGATCGAGGTGGTGGCGGCCTATAATATCAATTCCACCATCACCCAGCTGTTCAATGTTATCGCCTTGGCCATGGGTAACGCCATCGCCATTCTGATCGGGCAACTGCTCGGGGCAGGGGAGATGGAACAGGCGCGGGAGAACAACCGCAAACTCATCACCTTCGGTTTACTGCTGGGCGTCGGGGTCGGCGCGGTCATGGCCGCCTGCTCGGGTCTTTTCCCTAAACTGTACGATACGACCGACCAAATCCGCAGCATGGCCGCAGGCTTTATCTGCATCGCCGCCGGCTATATGCCCGTCCTTTCTTATGTCCATTCAGCCTATTTCACCCTGCGCTCGGGCGGGCGCACCGGCATTACCGTCCTGTTCGATTGCGTCTATTCCTGGCTGGTCTATGTCCCCGTTGCCTACTTGCTCTCCAGCCATACGCAGTTACCCATTTTGGCCGTCTTCGCCATCGTGCAGGGGACCGACCTGCTCAAAGCCACCGTCGGCGCCATCCTCATCAAAAAGGGAATATGGCTAAGAAACATTGTCAAATAACAAAAGGAAGTTGCTTTAAGCAACTTCCTTTTTCATTAGTCTTCTTTTGCCATTTCCGCCTGAATCTCAGCATCGTAGGAGAGAACGGGCGCTTCGTCTTTATTCTTAATCTTTCGATTAACATAGTTCTTGGTAATCTTAACCACCAGCGGGAAGAGCACCACCACACCAATCAAGTTGGGGATCATCATCAGGCCGTTGAAGGTATCCGAAATGTCCCAAGCCAGGGAAGAGGTGAGTACCGCACCGAAGATGATGGTGCAAACATGAATCACCTTGAACACCCAAACGCTCTTGGCACCAAAGAGGTATTCCCACGCCTTGGAGCCGTAATGCGACCAGCCAAGCACAGTGGTGAAAGCAAACAGGAACATGGCAATGGCCACGAATTTCTGCCCGATATTGCCCCAGGCAAAGACCGAGTTGAAAGCACCGCCAACCAAGGTCGCATCGGTAAGTCCGGCCGCCAACTGACCCGTTTCAAAATTGAACACACCGCTGGTCAGTACCACAAGCGCCGTCATGGTGCAAACGATCATGGTGTCGGCAAACACCTCGAAGATGCCCCACATACCCTGCTTAACCGGCTCTTTTACGCTGGAGTTGGAGTGAACCATAACCGAAGAACCCAAACCGGCCTCGTTGGAGAATACGCCACGCTTGAAACCTTGGGTCATGGCCAGGCTGATAGCCGCACCCAGCGTACCGCCCACAAACGCCATCGGTTGGAAGGCATGAGCAAAGATGGCCTTGAACGCCGGCAGAATGTTGGCGTAGTTAACGCCGATAATCACCAGCGAACCGGCAATAAAGAGCAGAACCATAATCGGCACGATCTTCTCGGCCACGTTGGCAATGCGCTTGAGTCCGCCCAGTACGATCAGCGCCGTCAGCGCCATGATGACCACGCCGATGATCACATTATACAGGGATACACCCTCAAATACCGAAATGGAAGACAGAGCCTTGATGTCAAAAGCGGCCGATACGTTGGCCACGATCTTGTTGACCTGACCCATACTGCCGATACCGAAGGAAGCGAGCATGGTGAAGATGGAGAAGAGAACGGCCAAGATCTTACCAATGTGCTTGCAGCCCTTCTTGTTGCCCAAGCCGTCACGCAGATAGTACATCGCACCGCCCGACCATTCGCCATTGGCGTTCTTGCGGCGGAAATACATACCCAGCACGTTTTCCGAATAGTTGGTCATCATACCGAGGAAAGCGGCGACCCACATCCAGAACACAGCGCCCGCACCGCCCACGCAGATAGCGGCGGCTACACCGGCAATGTTACCGGTACCCACCGTAGCGGCCAGCGCCGTGCACAGTGCTTGGAAGGGGGAGATGGAAGCCTTGTCCTTGGTATGCTTGATAACATCCTTGTGGAACATCGAACCGATGGTGTTCTTCCACCAGTGCCGCAGACGGGACACCTGGAACACCTTGGTCACCAGCGTCATCAGCAGGCCTGTACCGATCAGCAACACCAGACCGGGCACGCCCCATACAACGCCGTTAACCGCATTGTTTACGTTTGTGATTTGCTCTAACATAATATCCTCCTAAAGAATAAAGATTACAAAAATACCGCAGGGCAAAATAATACCCTGCGGTTAATCGCATCGCATTACTTTGTCCTTTCGCTTGAGAGATTCGTCGTCGCACCCGACAACGTTGCCCCTTCAGCACCTGCTCGAAGCAGGATTCTCCAAAGTTTCGTCCGCCAACAGTCCTTACGTCCTGCCGGTTTCATCCGTCAATATTCAACTATGGGAGTGATTATACACCCTTTTTCGACAAAATGCAAGCCCTAAATGAATATTTTTACACTTTTTTTGTTCCACCGCCAAAAGGCAAGAAAAAAGAGCAGTCAAACGACTACTCGTATTTTCTTTATATTATAATAGGTAAAGGCTTCGATGGCCGCCTCGTCAATCTCCTCACCGCACACCAGAATCGGTATGGCCGGCGGGCAAAAGACGCTCGGTTGCGCCAAGATCCGCCCCAGTGCCTGTGACACATCAACGGTTTCACTCTCCGAAAACATCGCTTCGCGGATGCTCATGGCACGCTTGGGCGTTGCCAATCTCGGCGGTGCCGTGAGAATCGGCGCACGGCTCGGAAGATCCAGCAGGGAAGACAGAACGCTCAGATCTTCGCCCGATTTTGGCATCAAAACCACGAAATCTTGGTCGGAAAACTCACATTCATAGCCCTGTTTGCGCAAAATTTCGGCGATCTCCAAGCCCGTATACCCCCGCGACTTGGGCGCCAGCGTCACCTTCAGCGGCTCATTTCCCACCCGTGTAAAGGGCAGGTCGGGCACCGTCAGGGACGGGCGGAACTTCTCCAAAAAAATATTGGCCGCATCCAGCGATTGCAGGATCAGATAAGAGGGACTGGTTGAGCCAAACAAGGCCAGCGCCTCCTTAACCCCATCGCTTGTGCGAGTGTGCAGATAGGCCCCGCCCGTCAGCACCGGCAAGGTCTTGTGCGCACTGTCACAGCACAGGTCAGCCCCCAGATCCATCGGGTGCAAAGAGGGACTTAAAAAGCGCAGGTATGCGCCGTGGGCGTTGTCCACCAGCAGTTTTATCCCCACCTCTCGACACCGCTCGGCAAGGGCTGGAATATCGGCCATCTGCCCCAAATAATCGGGCGAGGTCACATACAACGCCGCATACTCGGATGTGACAGGCGGGTCGGTCGTATCCTCCACCCAAGTAACATCCAAGTCCAGCAAAGCCGCCGCCGATAAAAAGGCGGTGTGGCAGTTGCGAAAGGCTAACACCTTGCGGTTTTGGCGGGTGGCTAAGTAAAGCATGGCACGGATGCACTGGCTTGACCCCTCGGTCGAGTAAAAGGTGGGGCAGCCGAACAGGCGGGAGGCGTTGGCCTCGCTCTCGGCAATAATTCCCTCGGCCGAGTAAAGGCTGTCCGCGCCCACCACCTCGGTGATGTCGTATTTCTCCACGCCAAGCACGCCCTCGCCCTTGTGTCCGGGCATGTGCCAACGCTTGCGGTCATACTGCCGCACAAAATCACAGATGGGGGTGTTCATCGTCCCATCGCCCTCGCCACCGCTACCATGATGGCGCACTCCATGCGCTTGCGGAAGAGCCGACAGCCCGGCTCGTAAATGCCCTTGATGGAGCCTGTGGCATGGTAGGCATTGGCGGCACAACCGCCCGAACAGTAGAGTTTCGCCCAGCAGTCCTTGCAGTCGGGACGGGCGTATACGTTGCAGTCCATAAATTCGTTCTGCTTGGCGGTGTTGGTCACGCCCTGCCAAATATCGCCCAGTTTGAAGGCCTCATCGCCCACAAACTGGTGGCAGGGGTACAGGTCGCCCCACGGGGTCACCGCCATATATTCGGTGCCCGAACCGCAACCCGAAATGCGCTTGTAGATGCAAGGCCCGCCCTGCAGATCAATCATGTAATGATAGAAGGTGAAGGGATCGCCCTCATCGTCCTTTTGGAGCATGAGGGTGGCCAAGTCTTCGTATTGCTTCATGACTACCGCCAAATCTTCCTCGGTCAGCGCCGCCTCATCGCCGGGGGCGCACACCACGGGCTCCATGCTCAGTTCACGGAAGCCGAGATCGAGCATCGTCTGCACGTCTTTGAGGAAATCGGGGTTGCGATGGGTGAAGGTCCCGCGCATATAGTAGTTCTTGCCGCCCCGCGCCTGCACCAGTTCTTGGAACTTGGGCACAATGCGGTCATACGAGCCGACCCCCGCATAATCCACGCGGTATTTATCGTGAATTTCCTTGCGTCCGTCGAGGGAGAGTACCACATTGCTCATCTCCCGATTGGCAAACTCGATCACATCACGGTCAATGAGCAGACCGTTGGTGGTGAGGGTAAAGCGGAAATTCTTGTTCTTTTCCTTCTCAATCGAACGGGCATAGGCGACAAGGTCCTTGACCACTTGAAAATTCATCAGCGGCTCACCGCCGAAGAAATCGACCTCTAAATTGCGCCGCGTCCCCGAGTTTTCAATCAGGAAATCAAGGGCACGCTTGCCCACCTCAAAGGACATGACGGCACGCTCGCCTTGGTACTTGCCCTGTGAGGCAAAGCAGTAGGCGCAGTTGAGGTTGCAGGTATGGGCAATATGTAAGCACAGGGCTTTCACCACCCCCGCCGTCTTGGCTTTCAGCATCCCCGCCTTGTCTTCAAAGGTGTCGGGCGTGAACAGTTGCCCCGCCGCCTTCATGGCCGCAATCTCGTCGTAGCACTCGCCGCCATCGGGCCAGTCAGCCAAAATGGACTCTCGGCTTTCACTCTCAAACCGCCCGATGATGTCATACGCCATCTCATCCACCGCATGCACTCCGCCCGAGCAGGTATCGATAATAATGTTGTATCCGTTGAGTTTGTATTGATGAACCATTTGAATTCCTTTCAGGTAATATTGTCCTTGCTTACGCTCCCCTTAGGAATAAGGGGAGCTGTCAGCGTCAGCTGACTGAGGGGATGGAAAGATGGACATAGCCCTGTCCCAATAGGGTAGTTAGCCAATTCCATCCCCTCCGCCCTTGCAGGGCACCTCCCCTTGTTCGCAAGGGGAGGTATCACATCAAGGTTCTATACTTGTATGGGTGATAACAAAAATGCCGCCGATTGGCGGCATTTTTTTACTCGTTGTCTTTCTTCTCGCAAGCCTGATTGGCAATGCCGCAGGAAGTCTTGCAGGCCGACTGGCAAGAGGTCTGGCACTCGCCGCAGCCGCCGTTCTTTGCGCTCTCGCACAGATTGCGGGTGGCAATGGTCACAATATGCTTCATTCTGGTATCCTCCACTCAATATTCTTGTTTTTATTATAGGGTATTTCCCTCAAAATGTCAAGAAAAAAGAACCGACTCAAAAGCCGGTTCTTTATCGTAAATTTTTATGCAGGCCAGTCACGACATTACATCGAACAGTCAATGTGTGAGCGAGCCTGCGTCAGATCGGTCAGTTCTCCCAAAGCGATCATCTGCGCCATGAGATTGCCGATGGCCGTGCCCTCGGTCGGTCCTGCCGTTACGGGAAGCCCCGTCGCCGCCTCGGTCATAATGCAGCCATTCTCCACCCGGCCCAAAATGTGACGGCCTTCGGGTGCGCCGATATCAATCGCACAGTAATATTTCATAGGTAATATCCTTAAAATTCACAATTATTCGGTGTTCTGGGATAGGGAATGACGTCACGAATGTTGTCCACGCCCGTCAAATAGATCAGCAACCGCTCAAAGCCTATGCCAAAGCCCGAATGTTTACAACCGCCAAACTTGCGCAGGTTGAGATACCAATCCATCTCATCGGTCGAAATACCCATATCCGCCGTGCGCTTCACCAGCAGATCCAGCCGCTCCTCACGCTGAGAACCGCCCATCAACTCGCCCGCACCCGGCACCAGCAGGTCAACCGCCGCCACCGTCTTGCCGTCGTCGTTTTGGCGCATATAGAAAGCCTTGATATCCTTCGGCCAGTCATAGACAAAAACAGGGGACTTGCAGTGCACCTCGGTCAGATACTTCTCATGCTCCTTGGCCAGATCCTCGCCATGCTTGGGCTGGAACTCGAATTTCACACCCGAACCCAGCAGGGCATCGATGGCTTCTTCATGGGTCATACGTGTCGCCGTGGAGGCGAGGAAGGTGGTCAGTTTTTCAATCAGACCGCCGCCGCTGTACTTATCAAGGAAAGCCAGTTCGGCCTTGCAGGACTCCATCACATAGCCGATCACAAACTTGAGGAAATCTTCTTCCAAATCCATCAGCCCGTCCAGTTCCATAAAGGCGATCTCCGGCTCGATCATCCAGAACTCGGACGCGTGTGTCTTGGTATTGGAATTCTCGGCACGGAAGGTAGGACCAAAGGTGTAGATCTTCTTAAAGGCCAGCGCAAAGGTTTCGCCTTCCAACTGTCCCGTCACGGCCAGCGAGGCCTGCTTGCCGAAAAAGTCACGGGTAAAGTCGGGCTCGCCCTGAACTTTCGCCATGTCCAGCGTGGTCACGGTAAAGGTGTTGCCGGCGCCCTCGCCGTCGTTAGCGGTGATCAGCGGGGTGTGCACATAAACATAGCCCCGATCGTTAAAATATTTATGAATGGCCATCGCCGCCTCGGAACGGACACGGAACACCGCCTGAAACAGGCGGGTACGGGGGCGCAGATAGGCGATCTCGCGCAAAAACTCGATCGAATGACGCTTGGGCTGCAACGGATAGTCTTCGGGACAGTCGCCCTCCAGTTCCACCGTTTCGGCTAAAATTTCATGGTTGCCCCGATCGTTGAGCACCAGTTTGCCCGTTACGGTCACGGCCGAGCCGTTGCGCAGAGCAGCAATGCGGCCGAAATCGGGGTTGGCATCGTCGTACACAATCTGAATCGACTCCAGCTGTGTGCCGTCAAAAAAGTCAATGAACCCAAAAGTCTTCTGTTTGCGGTGGTTGCGGATCCAGCCTTGCACCGTTACCGAGGTGTTCGTAAGCGCCTCTTTGCGGGCAAACAGATCCGAAAGATCAAGAATTTGCATAGCGGTTCTCCTCTATCGAGATTTTCTACATATTATATCATAGAAAAAAAGGAAATGCAAGTTTACAATTTAGGATTGCATAAATGGCTTTTTTGTGTTACAATATCTTAAAATAGGAGAGGTATGGGATGACAAAAAACTATCAGCAGCAAATGGAAAACATCTTGTCCGAACTGTCGGGTCGTCCCCGTCTGTTGTTGCACTCCTGTTGCGGTCCCTGTTCCAGTTCGGTACTGGAGCGGTTGTCCGAGCATTTTGATCTGACCGTTTATTATTATAACCCCAATATCTACCCCGATACCGAGTACCGCCGCCGCGCCGATGAACAGGCCCGTCTGTTAGAAACCTTGGGCGTGCCGATGATCGAGGCGGAATGTGTGCCGTCCGAGTTTGAGGATATCGGTATGGGTCAGGAGCCCGAAGGCGGTGCCCGATGCAAAGCCTGCTATGCCCTGCGGTTGGAACATACGGCAAGGTATGCCGCCGCCCATGGCTTTGATTGGTTTTGTACCACCCTGTCGGTCTCCCCGCATAAAAATGCGGCATGGCTCAATGAGTTGGGACAGGCTATGGCCGAACGGTACGGTCTTGGCTGGTTGCCCTCAGATTTTAAAAAGAAGAACGGATTTTTGCGCTCCCTGCAATTGTCCGAGCAGTACGGACTGTACCGCCAGTCTTGGTGCGGTTGCCGCTATTCGTGGCAGGAAAGGAAAGAACAATGAGAAGAAAACATTTACAATGGTCCTACATCTTCGGTGATATTTTATTGGCCGTGGTTGCGGTGTTTATGGCCATACTCCTGCGCACCGAGGGCGATTTTTCTATGCTCACCCAGACCAGCATCCTGCTGTATGCGGTCTGCGCCCCCATTACCTTGGTAGCGGCTTCCTTTGCGCTGGATAGTTACAGCGGCATCTGGGCCTATATGGGCTTTTCCGATGTTTTCCGTCAGCTCTCCTCGGCCTGCATTTCGGGCACGATTTTGCTGATCATGCGCCTGCTGGGCTTTGTCAATTCGGGTACGGTGCCCGTCATCTATGCCGTCTTCGTTTTCTGCTTTACCGTCGGTATCCGTATCATTCCCCGTTTGCGCCATTGGTTCTCGGCTTCCCGCCATTCTAAAGACGGTGTGAATAAACGTGCCGTTATCGTAGGCGCCGGCGATACCGGTGCCATGCTCATTAAGCGTCTGCTCGAATCGCACGACGAGAGCATCTACCCCGTGGCCGCCATCGATGCCGATGAAACCAAGCACGGCATGCGCATCGCCGGTATCCCCGTCGTGGGCGGTGATGATAAGTTGGCCGATACCGTTCGCAAGTACAGTGCCGCACAGGTCGTACTGGCCATCCCCTCGGTTCACTCCGAGCGGGTCAACGAGATCTATGATATTTGCAAAACCTTACGGATTCGCCTGCGTATCTTCAAAAATGCGGTGGATTTCCAAGGCTTTATGTCGGGCGATAAGCACGCGTTGCGTGATGTATCGATTGAAGACCTGTTGTTCCGCCAGAGTGTGAAAACCGATATGGAACCAGTCGTCAACTACCTGCGGGGTAAGACCATTATGGTCACCGGCGGTGCCGGCAGTATCGGCAGTGAGTTGTGCCGTCAGGCCTTGACTCATGGCTGTAAAAAACTCATCATTTTCGATATCCATGAAAACGGCCTGTTTGCCATCAATGAAGAATTTAAATTGCGCTTTGATCAGAACCGCTATGTGCTGGCTATGGGCTCGGTACGGGATAAGCGTCGCATTGAACAGATTATTAAACAGCACAAGCCCGATATCGTCTTCCATGCCGCCGCCCATAAGCACGTGCCCATGATGGAGATCAACCCCATGGAAGCGGTGAAAAACAACATATTCGGCACCAAAAACATGCTCGAATGTTGCGCCGTCGGCGGCGTCAAACGCTTCATTCTGATCTCCACCGATAAGGCGGTCAACCCCACCAATATCATGGGCGCCACCAAGCGCATGTGCGAACTGCTGGTCAAGTCCTACAACGGTTGCGGCATCGATTGCGTGGCCGTTCGTTTCGGTAACGTGCTCGGCTCCAACGGCTCGGTTATCCCCACCTTCAAGCGGCAGATCGAGGCCGGCGGCCCCGTCACCGTTACCCATAGGGATATGACCCGCTACTTTATGACCATTCCCGAAGCCGTATCGCTGGTGATGACGGCCGGTACGCTGGCCAAGGGCGGCGAGATCTTCGTGCTCGATATGGGCCAGCCGGTCAAGATCTACGATCTGGCCAGCGACCTGATCCGCCTGTCGGGTCTCATCCCCGAAGAAGATATCAAGATCGTCATTACGGGACTTCGCCCCGGTGAGAAACTGTATGAGGAACTGGTGCAGACCACCGAAACAGTCGACGCCACCAGCCATGAAAAGATTTTCATCATGTCGGGTACCACGGTGGATGTGGAGAACTTCCACGATCGGCTCGACGATCTGCAGAAGATGCTCCGCTACACCTCCAACAACGGCGAAAAAATCCGTGCCGAGGTGTTCGATATCATCTCCCGCTACGGCTTCGCCAAGGACGAGGAAGTCAATCAATAAAACTTCAAAGAGCCTTCTATATGAAGGCTCTTTTTTTGATGGATATTGTGCATAAAAAAGGGTGAATATGACAATGGTGACACCCCTTTGCACATGGTACAATAAAAGAAAAAAGGAAGGTATTTGCTATGAAAAAAGTATTAGCCCTTTTATTAAGTGTAATTCTGCTTATCTCCCTGGCCGCTTGCGGCGGCGGTGTTTCCCCGTCCGAGTCGGAGCAGCCGGTCAGCGAGCTGGAGAAATTGACTGAGATTTTCAAGGGCGTCATCCGTGTGACCGAGGAAGAGGGAACCTATACCCCGCTCCGCTTCTCGGATGAGCAGCTTAAAGATTATCAGCGCCAGCCAACCATCCCCTATTCCAAGTGCACCACCGGCGTCCGTATGGATTTCTATACCGATGCCAAGGAGATTTCCTTCTCCTTTAATCTGGGCACCTTCGGCAACGACGATAACGCCACCATCCCTCAGGACAGTTTTGATATTTTTGAAAACGGCGAGTATAAGGAGAGCGTGGCCGCCTCTCACAAATCGAGCGTGAAAGAGGTAACCTATACCCGCACCTCGACCGAGGCCGAGAGCCGCATCACCATTCTGTTCCCCACCCGCCACGAGGCCAAAATTTCCGATCTGTCACTGGGCAACTACCGTCCCTATACCGAGGACAGCCACAAGATCCTCTTCTTGGGCGACTCGATCACGCAGGGTCTGTACGCCGATAAGCCGTCCGACGGCTATGTCGATCAGGTCAGCCGTGCCTTGGGTGCCGACTATCTGAATTTGGCCGTGTGCGGTGAAAAATTCCGTGTCGATGCCTTGGGCGAGGATGTCCCCTTTGAGCCCGATCATATCGTCATCGCTTTGGGTACAAACGATAAGCACCAGAACTATGCGCTCATCTCGATCGAGAGAAACGCCACCGCCTATTACGAAAAGGTGGCTCAGCTCTATCCCAATGTGCCCGTCACCGTCATCACCCCCTTTGAGAATCAGGGCGACGACTTTGTGGAATCGTACATCAAAGTCGCAGAGAAATTCGGCTTTAAGGCCATCGACGGCCGCACGCTGATCCCGCCCAAGCGGGAAAACTTCAACCCCGACGAGGTTCATCCCAGCACCACAGGCTTTAACCGGATTGCCCAGAACCTCCTGCCTCTGCTCAAACAAAATATGGGTCTGTAAAAAAATAAGAAGAAAGCACCCCGCTTGGGGTGCTTTTTCGTGGTTGCGGAGGAAGGATTTGCCCTCGCTGCATAACGGCGAAGGAACAGAGCGCAGTTTGCGACGACGAGAACCAACGCCCTGTTGCGGTGCCCGAAAAAATGTTCGGGCGCAGGCGCGTTCCTCCATTTTTTCGACCGCGGCCACTCGCTCGGGTCGCTTCTCCCGCCACCGGCGGCGCTCCCCTCGCTCCCCTCCGGGAACCCGTCGGTCGTTGGCCGTCCAATCTACGACAACCACCAAAAAAGCACCCCGCTTGGGGTGCTT
>JAZQVM010000073.1:0-13876 GCA_045631845.1 Eubacteriales bacterium
TTCTATTTTCTCTTTTGCTGTATATCTTCTACTCTTCATTTGTTTCCCTCCCATCTTATTTTAACACATAAGAAAAAGTAGACACTTTTTTGTGTCTACTTTTATCTTACACCTTCAATTTGTGTGAGCATCATTTTTTTATTTTGAAACATTCCAATATTGATAAAGACACGTCTTAAGCATACCGTTATAAAGTTTTCTTTTTTTGCTGACCTTTTTCCCATAATCTCGTTCAAATGTTTCACTGGACGATATTACATAGGCACGACAATCCGGCTGGCTTGAAAAAACTTTTCCCAATAACTTTGTTTGCTTACGAACCGATTGCATATCCCCCATACGTTCTCCGTACGGCGGATTACAAACAATCACATTTCTACGCCCTTCCGCCAAGCGCAAATCCTTAACATCCGCCACACCCAAATGAATCTTGCCTGCAAAGCCGGCACGCTTTACATTCTCTTCTGCTATCTTTACCGTCTGCGGATCAATATCATAACCTAAGACTTCAAACGGCATCTGCGAAATCTTATCCCGAGCCTCAGCACGAGCCGCATCAAACACGCCACCGGGCAACTGTTGCCATTGCTCGGCTATAAAATTGCGTCCAAGTCCCGGTGCTGTATTAGAAGCAAAAAGCGCAGCCTCAATAGCAAAAGTTCCACTTCCGCACATCGGATCACAGAATCGCTCGGCACGCCGATATCTCGATATGTCCACGATAGCGGCCGCTAAGGTTTCCCGAATCGGTGCCTGATTGGATATCGGACGGTAACCACGCTTATGCAGGCCCGCACCGGATGTATCTAGCATAACCGTAACCTTATCTTGAAAAATGGAAAACCGTATCTTATGCTGGGGGCCCGACTCGGAAAACCACCGAATTCCATAATGCCCCGCCAGATGATCCACTATTGCCTTTTTAATAATCGCCTGACAGTCCGGCACACTGTGAAGATTGGAGTTTAAGCAATATCCGGTAACGGGAAATTCATCCTCGCGGCCAATCCACCGCTCCCAGCGCAAACGCTTTACCCCTTCAAACAACTCATCAAAAGTATGTGCCGTAAATTCCCCCACGACAATACATACACGCTCAGCCGTGCGCAAAAACAGGTTACACCGAGCCACATCGTCTGCTGTTCCTACAAACATGACTCCGCCCGTTTCCGCTTTGACCTGTTGCAATCCCATGTGTTTTAATTCATTCGCTAAAATACCCTCTATACCAAATAGGCACGGAGCATAATATCTGATTTCTTCCATATTCACCCATCTATAATAGATTAAATTTTTATACCTTTACAGCCATCCTCATCAACCGCAGTAATCTTAATGCGTATTAATTCATTGGATTTTCCTTGCTCAGCCGGCACCGTCACCGAAATATAGTTTGGCGTTAAACCATGAATAACATCCCCCTGTACTCGTTCTAACAGCACAGTATGTGTCTGCCCAACTGCATTGAGGAGAAACTGTTTTCGCCCGATTTCTGCCCTTTTTATCATTTCACGGCAACGATCATGCCGCACCGTTTCAGGAATCTGTTCCATTTGTGCCGCTACCGTACCGGGCCGTACCGAATAGGTAAAAACATGCACCTTGGCAAAAGCACATTTCTCCACAAAGGATATCGACTCGGCGAATTCATCTTCCGATTCGCCGGGAAATCCCGTCATTACATCAGTGGTAATCGCACAGTTGGGGAAATATTGACGAAGCAACTGTATTTCTTGATAATATTGCTCGGGAGTATATTTTCGATTCATTCGTGCCAATGTTGCCTCACAACCACTTTGCAACGACAAATGAAAATGAGGGCAAAGTTTATGTATCTTAGCAAGTCGAGACACTACATCAGGCGTTAAATAACCGGGCTCCATAGACCCCAGCCGAATCCGCTCTAATCCATCAATTCCGTTCACTCGCTCAATCAGTTCAGTCAGATCCGCTGTATCGTCGACATCACGACCGTATCGGGTCAAATGGATGCCGGTTAACACAACTTCCTTGAATCCACAGCTAACCAATTGGCGAATTTCTGCTTCTGCCGCCTCCATGGGTTTGGACGAAATCGGCCCTCTGGCGTAAGGAATAATGCAGTACGAACAAAAACTATCACACCCGTCCTGCACCTTAACCGTAGCACGGGTACGGTCGTTGGCAAGATAATGAAAATGCGGACTGTGTTCTTTTTTCAAAACAACACCTTTATCCGCCAAGAAGGCAACAATCTTATCTACGCATTGGTCTTTTTCCGTGTTTGGCACCAATAGATCCACTCCGGACGGACATTCTTTTACAATTTGCGCATAGCAACCGGTGATCACAAGAACTGCATCCGGCGAAGTTCGTCGAGCCCTTGCGACAATTTTTCTTGATTTTGCCTCACTTTCAGCAGTCACACAACAAGTATTGATAATGCATAGATCCGCCTTTTCGCCAAAAGGCACCATCTGCATGCCATAATCCTGCAGTTGTGCAGCAATAGTACGGATCTCGTACTGATTTACCTTACATCCAAGCGCTGTAAAACTATATGTTTTCATTCCTTACTCATCCCGAACCGTATTCCGCAATGTCCCGATCCCATCAACGGTAATCTCCACAACATCACCATGAACCATCGGACCTACCCCTTCAGGCGTCCCCGTTGTAAGAATATCACCCGGTTCCAATGTCGTAAACCGAGTAACAAATTCAAAAATCCCCCCTAAAGGAAAGATAAATTTTTCGGTATTGGACTGCTGAACCGTTTTACCGTTTAGCGATGTTCTAATATTAACACATTCCGGATCAATTTCATCAGTAATCACGGGACCGATAGGAGCAAAAGTATCAAAACCTTTCCCTCTGGTCCACTGTCCATCCGCAAATTGCAGATCTCTGGCCGTTACATCATTTAAGATCGTGTAGCCCAGTACATAATCCCGATAATCCTTCGCTTTCACATTTCGTGCACGCTTCTTGATTACGAGAGCCAACTCCCCTTCATAATCCACTCGTTCGGAAATAGAGGGGCGAATAATATCCTCATTAGGACCAATCACACCGGTAGACGGCTTCATAAAAATAATAGGCGATGTCGGTATCTTCGAATCAAACTCCTTCACATGTGCGTAGTAGTTCTTACCCACCGCCATGATTTTCCTCGGCATAATCGGAGCCAAAAAGGTGATCTCTGCAGGATCAAACTGACGGTCAGTCCGAGTCAATCCGTCAAAAACATTACCAACAGCCTCATATATCTTGCCATCTTCAATTAGGACCTGAAAAACCTCAGCACCCTTTTTCACTCTGCCCGTAATCAATGTCACACCGCTCCTTTATAATATCCATCAACAACGAAACCCCATCTCCCTTTAAGGAAGAAAACGGAATAATGTTGGCTTCAACATCTAATTCATCCGCAATCATTGTGCAGTTGTTCTGAGCCGTCGTCTTGGACAACTTATCACTTTTAGACGCACAGATCATAAAATCCAAACCCAGCTGACATAAGTAATCCACCATCTGCCGATCTTCCTTGCTTGGCGCATGACGAATATCCACCAGCATGACCACCAAGCGAATATCCCGTCCGGCTGCAAAATAATCGTCAATCAACAGACGCCATTTTTCTCGGTCAGCAAATCCAACTTTAGCAAATCCATAACCCGGCAGATCCGTCAAGTACATCTTCTTATCCACACAATAATAATTGATACTTCTGGTCTTACCCGGACTGGCACTGACACGAGCCAAACTCTTACGTCCCAATAGCTTATTAAGCATAGACGACTTTCCGACATTCGAGCGCCCGACAAAAACAATTTCCGGCAGCTGTATCGGATAATCCCCCGGCTTGTATGCTGTTTTCTTTAATTCAACATTATGAAAATTAATCATATTTAAGCCATCATAGGCGGCGCACTTTGCTCTTTGGAAACCGTACCGGCCGCCTGCACCACCGCAACCCTTTTCTTATCTTCTTTCATTGGCAAAAGCGCCGTTTCCAGCACCTCATCCACATGCTCTACCGGTACAAAATGAATCGCATTGCGTATTACTTCATCCAACTCCATAACATCGCATTGATTGCCGGTAGGAATAATAACCGTGCGAATGCCTGCCTTATAGGCCGCCATGGTCTTCTCCTTTAGCCCTCCGATCGGCAACACCCGACCACGCAAGGTAATCTCACCGGTCATGGCTACATATCGATCAATCGGCCGTCCCGTCAATTGCGAAATCAGGGCTGTCGCAATCGTAATGCCCGCACTCGGCCCATCCTTGGGCACCGCACCTTCCGGCACATGAATATGGATATCCTTCGTCTTATAAAAATCAGAGGCAATCCCTAAGATATCGCATCGTGAACGAATATAACTAAGCGCCGCATGCGCCGACTCCTTCATCACATCACCCAACGATCCGGTCAACTCCAGTTTACCTGTTCCGTCCATCACATTAACTTCAACAAAAAGCAGTTCACCGCCAACTGTCGTATAAGCCAACCCATTAGCAATACCCACTTGATCGCTCGACGGAATCGCATCCCGTATCGTCTTAGGCACGCCAAGAAAATCCGCAAGATTCTTCTCTGTAATGCTAATCTTCTTTACACCCTCTTGCCGTTTTACCACACTCTTGCGGCAAAGGGCGGCGCATTGCCGTTCCAGATTTCGCACACCCGCTTCACGGGTATATTGAGAAATCAAACATTCCATACCATCCTCGGTAATATCCATCTGACGTTTTGTTAGTGCATGCTTCTTCATTTGCTTGGGCAATAAATGTTCTTTCAGAATATGCAACTTTTCCTGCTGTGTATAGCTGGTAAGATACAAAACATCCATACGATCTAACAGCGCAGGCGGAATGGTATCATCTGTATTGGCAGTCGTAATAAACATCACATTAGACAAATCAAAATCATAATCGACAAAATGATCTCGAAATGTCTTGTTCTGCTCGGGATCCAGCACCTCTAACAGTGCCGACGAAGGATCTCCCTTATAATCCGCACCCAGTTTATCAATTTCATCCAGCAGAATGACCGGATTCATACTCCCCGATTCCTTAATGGCGCTGATTACCCGACCGGGCATCGCTCCGATATAGGTACGGCGATGACCGCGTATCTCGGCCTCATCCCGAACTCCACCCAGCGACATACGGGCAAATTTACGCCCCAAGGCATGAGCTACCGACTTGGCTATCGAGGTTTTTCCCACACCGGGAGGACCAACCAAACACAAAATTTGGCCGCGAAAATCGGGAGCCGCATGATGCACAGCCAGAAACTCAATAATTCTTTCTTTTACCTTTTCTAATCCGTAGTGCTCCTTATCTAAAATGGCACGGGCACGAGCAATATCCTTTCGATCCTTTGTATAAATGCCATAAGGCAGATCCAAGCAAAGATCCAAATAGGACCGGCTGACCGGTGCCTCATGCGAACCAAACGGCATCTTAGCCAAACGATCAATTTCCTTTTCCAAGATAGCGTATACTTGATCGGAAACTTGAATCTGCTCAAGTTTCTGACGATACTCCTCAGCAACCGCAGCATTTCCATCCTGCTCACCCAGCTCTGTCTGTAAAATTTTGATCTGCTCACGCATGTAATATTCTCGCTGGTTTTTATCGATCTGCTCTTTTAATTTTTCGGCAATCTCACTATCTATTTTGCAAACTTCAATTTCATCATGGAGGATACGAAGCAAATTTTTTACCCGTTCCTCAACATTTTGACACGACAAAATGGCCTGCTTTTCATTTACAGGCAACGGTATGTTGTTGGCAATATAATCACATAGTAACGATAGATTTTCTTCACTAAACACATGCATCGGTACTTCCGTCGGCATCTTGGGCACATACGGAATATACTCATCAAATGCCGCACGCAACAAACGCACATAAGCAGATGCAAGCGTCTTGGTAAGAGAAGAATCATCATCCGACAATTCGCCTACTTCACCCACAAAAAACGGGGTTTCCATCGAGCCGTTGATTAAACAGGCACGGTATAAGCCTTCAGCCAATACCCGCATGTTTTCGCCCGGCATTTTAATTACCTGCTTTATGCGGGAAACCGTTCCCACCGCATACAGGTCATCAAAGGACGGATCATCTACAAACGTATCTTTTTGTGCCGTCAAAAAAACAAGCTGATCATTCTTCATGGCACCGTCTACCGCCATGACGCTTTTCTTTCTTCCTACATCAAATTGTATCGTCACGCCCGGCATCGGCACAAGACCGCGCAGGGCAATAATCGGCACAGTAATTCGGTTTTGCGATATGATATAATCCATGATTCCTCACTAAAAAAATGTTTTCTGTTTTTTTGCCTTTTCCTGATCTCTCTTGATTCTCTTCTGATCCACATAAAAAATCTCCGGCTCATCCACATAGCCGGCAATAATATAGCCGCAATTGGTGCAAATTTCATATAAAACAGCCGACGCTTTAAACATGCCGCCATAGGGGATCATGGCACCGTTTTTTAAATGATAACCACGCCCAATGATGGTGCATCCGCATTTGGGACATTCTGTGGCGGGGATTCGTTTCATTCCCATTCACCTACCTGACTCTTTTTCTTTTATTATAATATATTTACCCTCTTTTTTCAAGACAAGAAAATAAGAAACGGGCTGATATCAGCCCGTTTTTCATTAGTCCATGCTATATCTCTTTTTAAATCTGTCAACACGGCCGCCCGTATCAACAAGCTTCTGTCGACCCGTATAGAACGGATGGCACTTCGAGCAAATTTCAACTCGGATCTCGGGCTTGGTGGAGGAGGTTTCAAAAGTCTCTCCGCATGCACACTTGACTACGCATTTTTCATACTTAGGATGGATTCCTTCCTTCACTTCGATTCACCTCCTATAGAATATTAGCATAGGTAATAATAGCACATCTTCCTGTCAAATGCAAGTCTTTTTTTCTTTTTTTGTCAATTTTTATTGGATTAAATATGCATCAAGGTCGTTGCAATCGCAAAATACAATAAGATCGATCCGGCATCCACCAGTGTCGTAATCAAGGGCGACGCCATAATCGCCGGATCCAGCTTGAGCTTCTTCGCCAACATCGGCATGGAACACCCAAGCAGTTTTGCAAAAAATACAGTACCAATCAAACTGATCCCCGTTACAAGTCCAAACAACCAGTTCTGATAAGTAATATACACCCGAACAAAATTGACGATTGCCAATCCTGTTCCCACAATCAACGCCACCCGTGCTTCCTTAAAAACAATACGGAAATAATCCTTAAGCGTAATCTCGTCAGTCGCCATACCGCGAATGGTCAATGTCGATGTCTGAGCACCCGCATTTCCGCCAGTCCCCATCAACATTGGAATAAAGGCCACCAGCATCGGATAGGCTTGAAATGCCTCCTCATAACCCGTAATAATGGCACCGGTAATAATTCCCGTCAGCATCAAGACCAAAAGCCAGGTAATGCGGTTTTTTGCATGATTAAATACGCTCGTTTTGAAATAACTCTCATCACTGGGCATAACGGCAGCCATCTTGGCAAAGTCTTCGTCTGCCTCTTCCTGCATGACATCCATAGCATCGTCTACCGTAATAATACCAACCAAACGATTTTCATGATCCACAACCGGCAGAGCAAGAAAATCGTATTTATCAAACATCTTAACAACATCTTCTCGATCTGCTGTCGTGGCTACGCTGATCGGATGATCTTCCATGATCTCTTCAATCCGATCGCTACTGTTTGCCAACAAGAGCGCCCGTACGGTAATAATTCCCTCTAATCGACGGTTTTCATCGGTTACATAACAGGTATAGATCGTTTCTTTATCCACACCTGTACGACGAATTCGGGTAAAAGCATCCTCTACCGTCATGTCTTTTTTCAAGCTGACATACTCAATGGTCATCAGCGATCCGGCACTATCCTTCGGATATTTGAGTAGCTGATTGATCATGACACGGGTTTGCGGATCGGTATTTCGCAAAATGCGCTTAACCACCGTTGCCGGCATCTCTTCAATAATATCAACCGCATCGTCCAAATACAACTCGTCCAACATCTCGCGCAATTCGTTATCGGTAAAGCGATGAATCAATATCTCCTGCTGATCACCGTCCATCTCTACAAAAACTTCTGCCGCCAATTCCTTGGGCAACAAACGGTAGATGGTAGACAAATACACGTCAGGAATCTCAGTCAACAACGCCGCCACGTCAGGGGCTGTTTGCTCTTTGAGCATATCCGAAACCGCATGATATTTTTTATTTTCAATTAAATCCAAAATCATATCTTGCATGTCGTTTTCCTCCTTTTTACATAATAATCTTTACCAGGAAGTTACGACACAGCATCCTCAGGTTCGAAAAACACGGCAGGCATCCCAGTACCGACCGCAGTATATACTTCGACCTTCACACGCCGTGCCACTACTGCCACCTGCATCCATGTTTTTTCACCTCCGTTATGCATAAAAATATTGCCTGACAAAGCAGGAACTTTGACAGGCAAATACAGAAATCATGTATGCGTCATCGTTCAAGCTTCAACTTCGCAGGGCGATGAAACTGCATTAGATTATGCCTTAATACGACATTCTCTGTTGGCCAACTCATAGTGTCTCCACCATTTTGCGGCAGCAGTCCGTATCCCTGTGGTAGCCTCACCTACCGATTACTTATTTATTATACCTCTATTAATTAATTTTTGTCAAGTGCGATATAAATATTCTTTGGTAATCCTCCAAACTTGCCCTCGCAACACAAAAACACCCGTCAAATTCGGTATCGCCATAAGCGCATTGAAAATATCACATAAATTCCATACCACATCCAAACTCATCATGCACCCCACACCGATAACGACAATGTAGATCCATCGATATACAGTAACGGCTCGTTGTCCCCACAAATAATGCGCACACCGTTCCCCGTAAAAACACCAACTCAAAATACTGGCAAAAGCAAACAAACCAATGCTAATACAAATAAACCATTCGGCAAAATTTCCAAGCCCCATAGAAAAAGCGGATATGGTCAATGCTGCACCGCTTTGTCCGTTTCCTAATACTCCCGTCGTCAGTATTACCAATGCCGTGATCGTGCACACAACAATTGTGTCAATAAACACCTCAAATATCCCCATCATACCCTGATGAACGGCTTCTCCTTGCCCGCAAGACGAATGTGCCATGCTGGAGGTGCCAAGCCCTGCTTCATTAGTAAAGATGCCCCTTGCCACACCGTAACGCATAGCCAATACTGCCGTATATCCCAAAGCGCCACCGCCCACCGATCGAAATCGGAATGCTTCGGTGAAAATACTTGAAAAGGCCGACGGAATCTGCTCATGATTCATCACTAGAACCAAAACACTAAAAAAAAGATAAAATCCGGCCATCAGCGGAATCAATTTTTCCGTAACAGCCCCCAAACGCTTCATTCCACCAAGCAAAACGATGCCCGCTAACATCATAACCATTACTCCCGTTACGATCGGCGGAATACGAAACGAAGATTGAAGGGCCAAGGCAATGGAATTACCTTGACTCATATTCCCAATCCCAAATGAAGCGATCAAGCAAAAAAAGGCATAACAGACGGCCAATGGCTTGTTTTTCAATCCATATTCCAGGACAAACATCGGCCCACTGTAAAACATTCCACTTTTTCGATAGTGCATACTCAGCAAAACCTCAGCATATTTGGTCATCATCCCAAAAAACGCCGCCATCCACATCCAAAATACGGCTCCGGGACCGCCCGATACCATCGCCGTCGCCACACCCACAATATTTCCGGTGCCCAAGGTGGCCGCTAAGGCCGTTGAAAGTGACTGCATTGCCGTAAAGCTGTTTTGCTTGCCATTACTGTCCTTTTGAAATAATGAGGATATAGAACCAAACAACCAACGCCGAATATGTAGAAACTGAAAAAATCTTGTTTTTACTGTTAAAATCATACCAATAGCCAAGAATAAAACACAGGAAACTGGTCCCCACAACCATTCATTGATCATAGACAGCATATTTATATCACCCTTTTCTATCCTATTCGAAAAGGGCATAAAAAAGCAGAGAGCTTTCACTCTCTGCAAAAAATTAGAATAAATATTTTTTTAGATCTTCATGCGGAGACGGAATTACCGTACAGGCGGCCAATAATCCATCCTGTTCAACAATTTCACAAGCCGCCGAAACTGCACTACGCACATCGGCAACCTCTCCGGTCATCAACACAAAGGATTTACCACCCATTCCACGGGACAGGCGAACCTCTAACAGGTCTACATCCGCCGCCTTTACAGCAATATCTGCCGCAGAAACACCGGCGGCAATGGAATAGGTTTCAATAATTCCAATGGCACCAATCTGATCTACAGTGCTGGTAGCATTGATAGCCTCAAAAACCTGCGGGTGAATGTTAGGAATTACCAGCGAATCCACCAGATTATTCCCAGCCATCTCCTTACCGGTCTCCACCGAATGCTTGATATCGGCAACCATACCGCCCACAATAATCATAAATTTACCGGGACAAATCGGTTGCGCTTCCAAAATATGCACCATAGACGCCTTTGCCATGGCATCACAAATTTCATATCCCTTGGCAATGCTTGAGCTTTCAATAATTCCAATAGCATTCATCATGATATTCTTCCTCCTCAAGCCTTATCAATTACAATCACATCATCGATCCGACGCACAGTACCGGACATTGGAGCATGAAGATTTGTTCCCAGTGCCTTATCCGGAGCCTTAGCAATCAATTGCCCTTCAGCCACAGCATCTCCAACCGCCACAACGGGCTCACACGGCGCACCAATATGCATTTTCAAAGGCAAGGTCAAAGCCTTACTTGTCAACAGTCCATCAACAAAAGATAAATGTTTGCTGTACTGCCCAATCCCCAAACGATCTACCAATCGAGGCGTAGGCACCTTGCGAATGCTACGAAATTCCCCAACCGGATTCATGCCAAAACTCTTAGTATCCGGCTTATAGCCATTTTTCACCATCATCTGTTTATAATAAGTATTAACATGATTGGGCGCCAAGTGCATGGTACAAGCAAAAGCTTGACACAAACCACAATCGGTACATAGCGCCGCATGCGCCACTGTCGCCATCTGCAATTCCCCGTTCAAATACGGCAGCACCCGCATCGAGCGCGACGGAAACAACTTATGCCCCAAAGCATTTCGAGGACACATATCGGTACACAGATTACACTGGCAGCAAACCGACTTAGCCTTGTTCATATCCTTGCGAATATCCGCGTTTTTCATGGCAAACAACTTATGATCTGCTGGCAATACAATGATACCGCCTGTCGTTTTGGTCACCGGCTCGTCTAAATTGGTACAAACCTTACCCATCATCGGTCCACCGACAATTACGCCATAATCCGAAATCGTAATGCCGCCGCCCAAACGTTCGATTACCTCACGCAAAGAAATACCCAGCGGCACCTCTCCCACACAAGGCGTCTTGACCTCGCCAATCACCGTAATGTATTTCTTGGTAAAAGGTCGTCCTTCTACGGCATCCGCCAACAAACCAAGGGTAAACACATTATTAACGATCGCACCGGCTTCAATTGGTATCCCACCCGCAGGCACAACACGGCCTGTCGTTTCATAAACAAGCACATGCTCATCCCCTGCCGGATAGAAATTCTGAAGCGGACACAACTCGATATTCTTTTCTTTCTTTAATAAAGCATTAAAAACATCAATTATATCTTGATGTTTCGCCTTTACTCCGATAATGCCACGCTTAGCTCCACTTGCCTGCATGGCATAACGCACACCGGCAATCACCTTTTCGGGATGACGTAGCATGAAGTGCCGATCGGTCTCCAACAATGGCTCACATTCCGCACCATTGGCAATCACCACATCAGCCTTCGCATTTATCTTTACATGCATAGGAAAACCTGCGCCACCGGTGCCGACTAATCCGGCATTCAGGGCGCATGCCACTATATCCATTGTATTGTTTTCAATCTTATTCGCCATATCACTGATTCAAGCGCTTAAGCACTTCTTCTACAGCGGCAACAAGTTCATTCTTATCCAAACTTCTGCCATTGGCCTTAAATTGCGCCACAACCGCCGCCACAACCTGATCCAACAGATCATTATTTGCCGCAGGCGCATCCGCACAATCTCCAAAAGATACCGTAATCCCCTGCTCTTTTGCCCAATCTTTAGCAGACGGCGTCAGAATCGTCCCCGCAGGAAAACAAGCAACAGAAGATCCACGATATTTCATCATTTCTACTTGTGTAATTACGTTTGCCATGAACACTCACCTGTTCTTATCGTTTTATTCCCGAATGATCTCCAGATCATTCTCATGGATAACATCTTTAGCCAGCGGCGTAAATACCGCATCCGCCGTCGCATAAATCGGCGTTCCGTTTGCAACCGCACGCTTGGCCATATCCTCCGTAATCAAGGATTCATAGTTGTATACCGGCATCGGCGCAACAACAGGCGCCTCTACCGCTTTTTCCGACACACGGTTCTCCACCGCTTTTGCGCCGAAGGCATCGGTAATCAGATATACTCCATCACCGTTTTTGATGTCCGCCGCATTGGCCTCATCCATATCCAGATGCGCCTCCAATGCATAACTTGCGCTGACACGGCAAACCACATTGTCAAAAACCATACCGCGCTCACCGTTGGTGCGGAACGATACGATCTGTCCGTCGCTTACCTTATAGGTTGCCGCATCCTGTGGCGTCATGTGAATGTGACGCTTAGCCACAATCGCACCCTTTGACAAATACACCGATCCCTTAGGACCAACAATCGTAATGGGTGCACTTCCTCCTAATACACCGGATTCCCGCAACGGCGCCTGAATGCCTAAAGCAAAACAATCCGAGCGCATGATCTCCACTTGAGTCTGCTTACGGACAGGCCCCAACACCCGAACATTTCCGATTGCACCTTTCGGCCCGACAATAGTAAGGGTCTCCTTTGCTGCATACTGTCCCGGCTGAGAAAGATCTTTCAGTACAGTTAGCTGATATCCGCTTCCAAACAATACCTCAAGATCCGCCTGCGACAAATGCAGGTGGCGGTTTGACACCCCAACCGGAATTGATACTTCGTTTACAACATTGTAGCCGTATCCGGTCAATTTTGAGATAATGGTCGATATTAAATTTGTCAAAATATTTCCTTCCATAATCTCACCTCAATATACAATACGGCCGTGCCGCCCGATTCAGACGGCACAACCGGTATTTATGTATAACTTAGTCCTTGTGAGGTAAAATCATTTCCACATCATCATGCGGACGAGGAATGACATGAACGGCAAACAGCTCGCCAACTCTGGCTGCAGCGGCAGCACCGGCATCAACCGAAGCCTTAACGGCACCGACATCGCCTCTGACCATAACCGTAACCAAACCGGAACCGACCTTTTCTTTGCCGACCAGAACAACGTTAGCGGCCTTAACCATAGCATCAGCAGCTTCAATGGAACCTACGAGACCTTTGGTCTCAACCATTCCCAATGCTTCTCTTTCCATGATATATTCTCCTTTTCTCTTACGTTCTTACTTACAGGGTTGCAATGATGCCATCAACATCATTATGCGGACGGGGAATTACGTGTACCGAAACAACAGTACCGATTCTCTTAGCCGCAGTTGCACCCGCTTCGGTTGCCGACTTAACAGCACCAACTTCACCGGTAACAATAACCGTAACCATCTGAGCACCGACATACTCCTTGGAGACCAGCTTAACATTAGCGGCCTTAACCATAGCATCAGCGGCCTCGATAGCGGCTACCAAACCTTTGGTTTCAATTAACCCGATTGCTTCCATGACATTTACCTCCTAAGTTATTGTGTAC
>JAZQVM010000074.1:0-9175 GCA_045631845.1 Eubacteriales bacterium
TTGCATGAAAAGCCTTTTAAGGGCGTACACGGCTCGGGTAAACACAACAACTGGTCGCTTTGTACCGATGACGGGCAGGTTCTGCTCGATCCCGGTTCCACCCCCTATGAAAACACCCGATTTCTTGTCTTCTTAGCCGCCACGGTGAAGGCGGTTGACGATTATGCCGACCTGCTTCGCTTCTCCATTTCGGTGCCGGGTAACGACCTGCGCTTGGGCGGCAACGAAGCTCCGCCGGCCATTGTATCCATCTTCTTAGGCGATGAACTAAGCGGCGTGGTCGATTCTTTGATCACCGGCCAGCCCTACGCACAGCCCGACGGCCAGAGCCTGAAGATCGGCGTCAATTCCCTGCCGCCGCTTCCTCGGGATAATACCGACCGTAACCGTACCTCCCCCTTCGCCTTTACCGGCAATAAATTTGAGTATCGCTCCTGCGGATCAAGCGCCTCGGTGGCCGATTCCTGCACCGTACTCAATGCCATTGTGGCTGACACGCTGCGTGAATTTGCCGACCGTCTGGAAGGCGGCGAGGATGCCACCGCCCTGATCACCGAAACTCTCAAGGCCCATGAGCGGATCATCTTCAACGGCAACGGTTATACCGAAGAATGGGTACGAGTTGCCGAAAAACGGGGACTGCCCAACTATCGATGCGCCGTCGATGTCCTGCCTGTCATTTTGGCTGAGAAGAATGTGCGCCTGTTGGAGCGCACCGGCGTCTTTACCGAGCAAGAATGTCGGGCTCGATATGAGATTGAATTGGAAAAATACGCCAAGACTATTAATATTGAAGCGCTGACCATGGCTGAAATGGTACGCCATTCCATTCTGCCTCACGCCATGGAATCCTGCGGCACACTGGCTGAAAAATGCCTGCATGTTGAGCAAATCACCGGCAAGAATATGACCTACCGCAATACGGTACAGATGCTTGTGCAGACTATCGACTGCATCCAAGAAAAACTGACCGTACTGGAAAACGCTACCGATAAGGCGGCCGCCATGACCGATCGTTACGAACAGGCCCACGCCTACCATGAAACGGTTCTGCCTGCCATGGAAGACCTGCGCGAACCCTGCGACTTTCTGGAAGATCATCTGGATGAACGGGATTGGCCGCTTCCTTCCTATTTTGATATGATGTTCCGCCTATAATGCTAAAGCATCCGTTTTAAAACGGATGCTTTTTTCCTAAATGTGGGACAACTTGCATTTTTGGCGCATTTATAGTATACTATGCTTTGTAAGGAGGACATGTTATGGAACAAGAACATATCGATGACATCATCATGGACATACAACTGCAAACACAAACACCTTCTCCTCACGAGCCTGAAGATGCATCCTCTGCTATAGATCATATTGACCAAGCATCCGAATCTTCAACCGATCCCGCACCCCCCACACAAGAGAACTCCGAGGAGATTCCCGCATCCCCCATACAAGAGGATTCCGAAGAGAATCCCGCACAAGAAAGCGAGCCGATACAGGAGCCCTCAGATGAGGAGAAAACAAAACCTGCATGGGTTTCCTTTTTCACCCCCGCCAATCTTCGACTGCTTCTTATTGGCGCGGCCGTATTGCTGATCACAGCACTGACCCTTTCCCTTAGATGCTATCGCATTACCCTGAATGATCAACACTGGATACGCCTCTCCCTTTCGGGTAATGCCGAACGGGTGGTAAGAAACAGCGGCGTGGACATCAAGGATAACCATGTGATCGAAGTGGAGCACCCCTCTCCCCTTGCCCCCCTCGTAACCGTGCATACCGATTTTGATGTTACCATGCAGGCGGACGGCACAACACAAACCAAACGCCTGGCCGCCGGTACCGATCGGGCGGGTGTGTTGGACGCCTTCGGCATTGTCATGGATGAGGATGACCGCTTCTCCATGGCGGATGATGAACGACTATCAAAACACTGCATGGTCACAGTCAACCGTGTTGAGGTCAAGACCGAGACCTACGAAGAACCTATTGGCTGTCCCGTGCAGGATCTCACGCAACCCGAACTCGGCACGCAAACTCTGGCCTCCCCCGGCAGAGAAGGAATACGACGCGTAACGGGAATCCGCACCTATGTGGACGGCGTGATCACCGATGTGGTGGAGCTGGAAAGCGAGATTCTGCGCCATCCCACCACCACCGTACTCTATTCTGAACAACCCATTCCCGGCGCCGGTAACGGCAAACCGGAAGACTATACCAAGGTGTTAACCTGTCAGTCAACCGCCTACTGCTTAAGAGGCACAACCGCCAGCGGGCAGAAGACTCAAAAAGGCTATGTCGCAGTAGATCCCAGCGTTATCCCCTTAGGAACCTGGCTCTACATTGAAAGCCTCACCCCCGGCATGGAAGATTACGGCTACTGCATTGCCGCCGATACGGGAAGTGCCATTGTGGGAAATATGGTAGATGTCTATTTCTACACCGAAGACGAATGTCGGGTATGGGGCCGACGAGATATCAATGTTTATGTTTTAGGATAATACAAAGCGGAGCGACAAACTCGTCGCTCCGCAATTTTTATTTCATAACTACTTGAAGACAATTTCCTCACTGAAATCAAATGGCTTTGTGTGCCTTTCACACCGGTTATATATTACATGAAAGAACTTCTATAATGTGTTCGGTGGACCGTACCTCTTTCGTAAATTTTAGATACCCTTCGTTGCTATGACAGCTGCGGCCTTCCGTGTCTTTCACCCACGCGATCCGACCGCTATTGGTACTTTTCATTTCGATAGAACACGATTTGATTTTATGGGACTTTGCCCGATCTTACTTCATGGGACCGTACCTCTTTTTTAAGATATAGATCCATGGCCTATTCAGCCGAAATTTACTGCTTCATTGGACCGTACCTCGTTTCGAGATCTCCTTAGGGTTTTTTCAACACTTTCTTTCTTGAGGCGAGCCCGTGGGCTCCAACACTGGTACCGCTTCTCGGTTTCCTCATTTTCGCCACCTCTTTCTTTGGGTGTTATTTTTCTTTTCTGTCTCTCTCTTTCTGGTTTTATTATAACCGAGGTTTTGGTATTTGTCAATACCTTTTTTGTGACTTTTTATAATTTTTTTCAACTTTTCACTATTAATTAGTATGTTATTTTGATGAACAAAGAAAAAAGCCTGCAATTGCAGGCTTTTTCACCACATTAATCTATACGTACAGGATTAAACTGAATCACATCGGCCGATATCAACTGATAGGTCACGCCGTCTTTCGTTCCCTCAAAAGCGCGACCCTTTCCGCCGTAATGCAGATGACCGTAATAGCATTTTTTGATGCCATACTGGGAAAGGACATCGGAAAACAGGGTGCAATTACTCATCGGAGAGAGTGGCGGATAGTGCATAAACACGACCGGCTCTCCGCCCGCCTGCAGCGCTTCCTTACAGCTGGCTTCCAACCGTATTACCTCTCGACGCAGCAATTTATTATCCTGCACCGAATCACCAAAAATGTTCCAGCCGCGACTGCCGCACACCGTTTTCTCACCCACGGGATAGGCATTATTAAAAAGAAAATCTATGGTAGTTAACTCATGTTCTTCCAAAAGAGCATGCAGTTTTTTAAGGGTGCTCCACCAATAGTCATGATTACCCTTCATGAGCAATTTCTTGCCGGGCAGGCGATTGAGAAATTGCAAATCGGGCAAGGCTTCTTCGGCCGTCATACCCCAAGACACATCGCCGGCAATGACGACCGTGTCAGCATCGGTGATATTGGCACGCCAATTATTCTCCAGTTTTTCCACTGCATGTTCCCAGCGTGCACCGAAGATATCCATCGGCTTATCCACACCCAAAGACAAATGCAGATCAGCAATTGCAAAAAGTGACATAATTTCACCTGTATGTTTCCCACATCTTCCGCTCATACTAACAGCGAAAGGATGTGTGATGTATGAGTTGTGATAAACCCAATTCCGGCGTTTCCTGCGAAGTGGCCAACTGCCAATACCATGACGGCAAAAGCCATTGCACCGCTTCCAAGATCAACGTCGGCCCCGGCTACGCATTCTCCAGCGCAGATACCGTTTGCGCCACTTTTAAGCCGGGCAAATAAAGAGAGGGGCAAAGCCCCTCTTTTTTATTTTACAAAATTCAGGAGCCGGTCGGCCATTTCGGTGCGGTCGATCACCTGCGGGAAGCGAACTTCCATGCTCTTGAGATTGCCCAGAGAAGCGGGGCAGTCCACGCCGTAACCCTTCTCCAACCGCTCGAGATTGACAAACTCGTCGGCATCGGGAGTTTCACCCAAGGCACGCAAGACACTTGAAGCAAACTTAAAGGGCGAAGCGGTAGAAGCCACCAGCATGGGATTCTTTCCGTCGGCCTTACGGCAGGCACCGATGGCAACGGCGGTATGGGTATCGCAAACATACCCGTCCTTCTCCCAGGTATCCTTAATCACGGCACAGGTACCCTCTTCGTCAATACTATCTCCAATAAAAAGCTTGGAAAGCTTGGCAAAGGCCTTTTCGGAAATGGCGTAGGTGCCAAAGTCCTTGAGTTCTTCCATCAGGTCGGCCACAGCCTGACAATTTCCGTCATAGAGATACCACAGCATACGCTCCAAATTCGAGGAGATCAGAATATCCATCGAAGGAGAAATGGTGGCATGGAATTCTCGGTTTTTATTATAAATGCCGGTGTTGATAAACTCGGTGAGCACATCGTTGGCGTTGGATGCACAAACGAATTTTTCAATAGGCAACCCCATACGGGAAGCCATGTAGGCAGCCAAAATATTACCGAAGTTACCGGTGGGAACACAAACATCGATCTTATCACCCATCCGAATATGACCGGCCGAGACCAGCTTCAGATAGCCGTGGATATAATAAACGATCTGCGGCAACAGACGTCCGAAGTTGATGGAGTTGGCGCTGGAAAGGAAGCACTTCTTCTCATCCAGTTGCGCCCGCGTCTGCTCATCGGCAAAGATGGTCTTAACACCGCTCTGTGCATCGTCAAAGTTACCCACAATACCGCAAGACGCCACATTGCTTCCCTTTTGGGTGATCATTTGCAGTTTCTGCATATCGCTCACGCCGTCGCTGGGATAGAAGACCAAGATCTTGGTGCTTTCGGCATCACAGAAGCCTTCCAGCGCCGCCTTGCCAGTATCTCCCGAGGTGGCCACCAAAATCACCGCCGTGCGCTCTTCCTTCTGCTTTTTGAGCGAGACCGAAAGAAGGTGAGGCAACATCTGCAAAGCCATATCCTTAAAGGCGCAAGTAGGACCATGCCACAGTTCCAAAATATGCTTACCCGATTTGAGGGTATGAATCGGAGCCGGATCTTCTCCGCCGAATTTAGCCTCTGTGTAGGCGTTATTTACGCAAAAGGAAATCTCCTCATCGGTAAAATCCGACAGATACAGGCGCAATATCTTTTCCGCCGTTTCCTTATAAGAAAGTCCGAGCAGACTGCTCATATCACAGGTCGGTATCGTCTCAGGTACATACAAACCGCCGTCAGGTGCCAAACCCCGCAAAATAGCCGCACTGGCCGAAACGGCAGGGCTGTTACCCCGTGTACTGATAAAATTCATTGTGTTCACCTCAGATAGTTTTTCATATATTCCATAGCATTATTAAAAAATACTTGGTTAGCAAATGTTAGGCCAAATTCCTGCGTTAGCCGCGCATGAAGTTTTGGCAGATCCTGCACGCCGCTTATCCCGTCGGGCAGGGACGATACCCCGTCAAAATCACACCCCAACGCCAACGGACAATCCCTCATGGCTCGTATGTGGGGCAAGATATCCTTACCCACAAAGGGCGGATACAAATTCAGCCCGATCAGACCCAATTTCTTGCGAGCCTGCGCCGTTAAATTGCGCACATGATCGCATACCTCAAAAGCATTGGAATGGGAAGCAATCATGGGACCTTGATAATACTCGGTAATCTCCTCAAAACTCTGCCGATTGGCATGAGAAAGATCTACGATTATTCCCAGCTCCGCCATGCAATTAAGCGCCGCACGGCCAAACTCGGTCAATCCCCCGTCATCAGGAACGCCGCAAGCCAGTTCATTGGGGCCGTTCCATGTGATGGTGACAATACGCACACCCATCTTATGCAGCGTCTTGATGTTCTCGACTTTGCCATCAAAAGCACCGCCGCCCTCAATCCCCAAAATGGCCGCCACACGGCCGCATTCGTGAGCCGCTACGATCTCATCGTAAGTGCAACAAAGAGCTATGCGCTCCTCATTTTGCGCAATCTCGGACTTGAAATTCTCAATGACCCGACAGGCATTATCAAAGCGAGCGGCACCACTGAGATCGTCGGGCGTCCAAACCGCAAAAACCTGCACGGCTTTTTGGTATTGACAGAGCCGATCCAAGTCTATATGTAAATCATTTCTGCACAGCGAACAGTTTTGCACCACCAATTCATGGGCGGTGTCGCAATGCAGATCAAAGAGTGAAAGCATTTTCGATCCATTCATGATGGGTAATCGTGCCTCCCATGGCTGTAATCGCCACTACATCAAAGCGGGGCTGGCGGGCTGACGGATGCTGTTGTAAATAGCACATGGCCGTATGAATGATGCGCTGTTGCTTCTGCCGCGTCACCGCCTCAGCCGGTCGATAGAGTGCCGCCCCATCCCGCAACTTAACCTCACAAAAAACGATATATTCATCGTTTTCGGCAATCAAATCAATCTCGCCGCCTCGCACCGTAAAGTTTTTCCCCACGATGCGATAGCCTTTCTTTTCCATCAAACGGGCGGCATAGGTTTCCCCGCCGTCGCCGATCTTTCTTCTATTCATAAAATCTTCTTGAGAAAACTCATGCGATAAATCTCATTCGGGCCATACTGTTTCACCAGCGCCATATGCTCAGCGGTGGGATAGCCCTTATGCTTAGCCAAATTATACTGAGAATAGGCCAACGCATATTCCCCCATCAACCGATCCCGCGTCACCTTAGCCAAGATGGAAGCAGCGGCAATTGACAGGCTTTTGCTGTCCCCTTTCACCACCGTAACGCTCGGATATTCAATGCCCTTGTTTCGGTTTCCGTCAATCAAAAGCAAGTCGGGCGCAACCCCCATGGCCGCCACGGCACGGTTCATGGCCAGCATGGTGGCATTCAATATGTTGATTTCGTCAATCTCGGCAGGCGAAGCCAGCCCCACACCCCACGCAATCGCCTTTTCAACAATCACATCATACAGAGCCTCCCGCTTCTTCTCCGAGAGCTTTTTGGAGTCGTTGATCCCCAAATCTTCCAGCCCTTCGGGCAGAATAACGGCACCGGCACAAACCGGCCCGCAAAGCGGCCCCCGTCCGGCTTCATCCACGCCGGCAATGACCGTGTACCCTTGGGCTTTATATTCGGTTTCTATTGAAAAATCAGCCATTTGCACCAACCTCAAAACTGATTCGCCCTAATTTTCCGGCACGGTACTCATCCAGCAGGATATGCCCCGCACGCTCGGTATCCACCACGGCACCCCGCCCGATAAAACCACGGGCACGGCCAATCTTCTCTAAAATTTCATACCCCTGCAGACCTTCAAAATCTTTGATCTTGTACCGATCCACCAAGGCCTGCGGCGCCGTCTTGGCAATGGCCGCCGAAAGATTTTGAGCAATATATTCGGTATCCAGCACCTCGTCCTTGATAGCACCGGTATAACACAACAGCAACGCCTGCTCCTCGGTATCGATCTTGGGCCAGAGAATACCCGGCGTATCCAAAAGATCCAGCCCCTGCGCACCCGACACGCTCACCCATTGTTTGCCGCGAGTCACACCCGGACGATCCTGCGCCACCGCCGCTTTACGGCCGGCCAACATATTGATAAAGGAACTTTTTCCCACATTGGGAATCCCCGTAATCATAACGCGCAACCGCTTGGAGGCGATGCCTTTCTCGGCACGCCGAGCCAAAATATCAGCACCCGCCGCCTGTGCCGTACGCACAAAATCGGCCACACCTTTTTTGCCCCGACAATCCACCGCTACCGCAAACTGCCCCTGCTTTTTCAAAGCGGAGAGCCAAGAAGCCGTAATATTCGGGTCAGCCAAATCGGACTTGTTCAATACCGTGATCCGAGGCTTGCCGCCCAGCAACTCATCCAATACCGGATTGCGAGAAGCATTGGGAATGCGGGCATCCACCACCTCGCAGGCAATATCGCACATTTTTAAATTTTCAGTAATTAACCGCCTGGTTTTGGCCATGTGCCCGGGAAACCAGTTGATGGTATTTCTGTTTTCTTCCATTATACTGCACCGAAATTGGCAAAAGGATAGAGAATCCACAGCGCACGACCCACAATCTCTTCCCGATCCACCAAACCCACCGCCTGATAGCGGGAATCTAACGAATGGTTGCGGTTATCCCCGCAGGCAAAATACTGATCCTCTCCCACCGTGACAGGAAAATAGGACTCGTTATACCACATATCGTAATTCGCCATGACCTCATTGATATACGGCTCATCCAAGGGCTGGCCATCCACAATCAGTTTGGCCGACCTCTTGTCGAAATCCACCGTCTGCCCTTCCACGGCAATGATCCGCTTAATGTACGGCTCCGACTGCTCCCGCAGAGAGAAAACAACCACGTCGCCAACTTTTGGCTGGTACAGAAAATTAGACACAATCACACGCTGACCATCCAATAACGTAGGGGTCATCGACGGGCCGGAGATGGTAACAACACGCAAAATAAAGGAGAACACAAAGACAACGACCACCAAGGCCAACACCAGCATCTCTACCCACTCGTAGAGTTCACCGGCACGCGTTTTCTTTTCGTCGTTTATCCTTTCCATGGCTACCTCCTAAAAAATGAAAAAGGGGGACATCACTGTCCCCCTCGCATGCGTTAGATTCTTTCCTTAACGCGGGCAGCCTTACCAACGCGATCACGCAGATAGTAAAGCTTGGCTCTGCGAACTTTACCGCGACGAACCACCTTAACATCCACAACATTGGGCGAATGAACAGGGAAAACCCTCTCCACGCCTACGCCATGGGACAGGCGACGAACGGTAAAGGTCTCAGTCAGACCACCGCCGTTGCGGGAAATTACAGTGCCTTCAAACATCTGGATACGCTCCTTAGCGCCTTCTTTGATGTTGACGCTGACGGCAACCGTATCGCCCACTTCGAAAGCAGGGACATTCTCTTTCATCT
>JAZQVM010000075.1:0-12878 GCA_045631845.1 Eubacteriales bacterium
ACCGCAACAGCAATCGTGCGTTTCATATACTACATCTCCTATATTCAGGAAAGAGGAGAGAATCCTCCTCTTCCCTTACCAATTACGCTACGTCATCAAAATCGCGTTCCAGTTGCCGCAGCAACCGTGACGTATCTGCCTCATACCATTGATCGTTATACCGTATCATATCTCCGCTAACGATTACATTAACATGACAGACATCAAATGTTGGTGCCGAATTTTCCTCGAAATGGTCAACGGTATACATGGTATAAATTTCATAAATGTCAGAATCTAAAGCACCCTCACGATTGCTTTTTCGCATCATGACACTATTGAGTAAATTCCTATACTTTGATGCTGATAACGGCTCCTCATAACTAAAGAACAAAGATTGTCCGGCGTGACGCACTGTGTAGGACGTTACAAACTCTTCAGGTAATCCTAATACCTCTTTTCCTGTTAAATCATAATTATCCGAACATCCTACCACACCAAAAAGCAACAAACAAAATAGTAATGTTATACAAAGTCCCCTTTTGACCATATTATTATAGAATTATGCATTCCCACTAAATGCTAATAAATCCTTTCATTTAATACATACATGGTAAGATATTTCAAAAAAGGGCATAAACCGCAATCTCTCGATCGGTTTATGCCCGTTTGCTGACATTCAGCAGGTGATACCTCTTGTTTCTGCATAAAGGAGAGGAATTCGCCATAGGGGATAACCCGATCCCGAACCGAACATTTCTCATCTTCTCCACTCTCCTTTCTGCTTTTTTCTAACTTAATCATACCAGTGTTTGTTACTTTTGTCAACTTGTTTTATATTATTTTATTGATTTTAGTGGTTTTTATGATATAATGAAAACATAAATACAAAGGAGGGACCGACATGATCCGCATTGACAACATAACCAAGCAATACCAAAGTAAGCACAACACCGTAACCGCCATCCACGATCTGTCCCTCTCGATCGGGGAACGGGGACTGGTTTTTCTGGTCGGCCGTTCCGGCTGCGGCAAAACGACCTTGCTCAATCTCATCGGCGGCATGGATGCCGCCACAAGCGGTGAGATCACTGTTGATGGCCGCTCGTTGAGCACATTTACACAAAGAGATTTCGACGCCTACCGCAACACCATGGTCGGCTTCGTCTTTCAGGACTTTAATTTAATCGAAGAATTAACGGTTACCGAAAATATCGCTTTAGCCTTAGAGCTCCAAGGCCAAAAGCCCGATCCCGCCACCATCGAACAGGTCTTGTCCCAAGTCGAGCTGGACGGCATGGGCGGCCGCTATCCCAAGGAACTGTCCGGCGGGCAAAAACAGCGAGCGGCCATTGCCCGTGCCCTGATCAAAAAGCCCCGCATCCTACTGGCCGACGAACCGACGGGCGCCCTTGACGAAACAACCGGCCGTCAAATTTTAGAATTACTTAAGACTCTATCCCGTGACACCCTCATTCTCATTGTGTCCCATGATCGGGATTTTGCCAATGAGTACGGCGACCGCATCATCGAACTGGCCGACGGCAAACTGTTGTCCGACACTGCCACGCAAACCGATACCGACACCGCACCCCCTCCCGTCATTAAAAGCCGCCTGAAAATCGGCACTACGCTCAAACTGGCGTTGCACTACCTCGCATCCCGCAAACTGCGTGCCGCCGTGGTAGCGCTGCTTTCGGTGGCCGCCCTGCTCATGGTCGGCATGACCGACCTGATCTCGGCCTACGATAAGCAAACAGCCATTATCTCCTCTCTTTACGAAAACCAAACCCCCTACGTCACTCTGATTAAGGAGAAAAATATAGACGGCGCTTGGTACAATAACAGCTTCAAACTCTCCGATGCCGATATTCAGAAATTGGCCGAGCAAACAGGCCAACCTACCAAAGGAATCCATATTCCATCTTTTACCGACCTATCCTTGGAAAACAATTACGGCTCAACCCATGTTATGAACGAACATTACGGCGAATATGTCCCCGCCCTGTCGGGACTGATCGAATTTACCGAACAGGATGTGTCTGATTTCGGGTTTGCCATGATGGCCGGACGCCTGCCCGAGAAGGAATATGAATTGGTCTTGACCGACTATGTCTACCAATCCTTCCTGCACGCCGGCTACCGTAACTTCACCGGTCCCGGCATTACCGTGACCGACATTACCGACCCTACCCTGCCGGAAGTCGTCACCATTCCTTTTGAGGACTATCTGGCCGACCCTACCCAATACAGCGACACAGCCCGCTACCAAATCGGCATCAATCTCAACAGGTCAGCAACGACCATGACATCAACCGCCATCCGCACCCCCGATGATCTGATCGGTAAGACGGTATTTATTGACTACCGCAATTATACCATAACCGGCATTATCGACACCGGCTTTGACGAGAGCCGATACGCCGATCTGACAGCCGCCGATTTTGATACCCTGCATGCCAACGTGTTGGAATATGAACGGCAATACGGGCTGGCCTGCGCCGCCTTTGTCGCCCCCGCTATGATTGCCACCATCGAAAAATACCACCCCGCCGTCACCACCGTGGAGGGGCTGACCTTTACCTGCGAAAACGAATTCATTACTTTTCAAACCAATACCGTCGGCCGCTATTCCTCGGTCGATTGGGACGCACTTCAGGTTTCATGGATTGGCGATAAACTGATCCTGACCGAGGATAACCAACTGGTTGACATCAAGGGCGAAGCCCATACCGACATCAAGGAAAACGAATTTATTTCCTGCATGGCCCACACCTATCATGACAATTATAATTCCTCCTCGCCCGACGAGCGGTTTGTCAATCTGAAAATGACCGCCACCTATGATGACGAGCACAACCGCATCCTCGGCTCGGGTTATTCCCGCATCGGCAATATCCAACCCCGCACCGCCTTGGGCGCATACCTCTACCCCATCGGCTCCTTCGTGCTGGTGTCGGACGATCTGTATGAAGAACTGACCGAAGGACGGGAAGGGCGATATGCCTACGCCGTGTCGGTTCTGCCTAAGGAACGGAACAACATCGCCGCCTTTACTCAATCGGTAGCAACCGACCGTGATGCAATCCGCTACAACCTATCCAGCGGCATCACCTATGAAATTACTGCTCTGGACGAGATATTCCTTTCATTGGCAAACATCTTCCGTTATGTCGGTTTGGCTTTGGCCGTTTTTGCCTTTGCCATGCTCTGGCATTTCACAGGAGACGGCATCCACCGTCGCCGCCGCCCCATCGGCATCATGCGAGCCATGGGTGCGGGTGGCTGGGATGTCGGCCGTATTTTCCTTGGCGAAAGCCTGATGCTCGGACTTGGCTCAGCCATATTGACAGACGTACTGCTGACAGGCGCCGCCATGATCGGCAATCGTTTGATTCAGGCCGAATTTGGCATCCTCACCTCTCTGCTCACCGTGGGGCTGCGCCAAATACTGCTGATCTTTGGCCTATCACTACTGGTAACCACACTGGCCAGCCTTATCCCAACGGCTCGGCTGGCCGCCCAAAAACCCATTGATGTTATAAGAGGTTAACAAAAAAGGTTGATGCTTTCGCATCAACCTTTTTCTTATTTTACTAAAACGGCATTGACGACTAAACGATCGGCGTCGGCGACACAGGTAGACAATGTTAGGATGGTATCATTCTCTCCCACCTCAACCCCAAAATCATGAATGGAACGGGTCTTCATTTCATTTACCAAATTCATAAAAGATCCATTCGTCGTGAAATTGGTTTGGATATAGTAAAAATCGATAGAAGTGGTATAGACGGCAAATACCTTCCATGTGGTTGTCTGGGTCGGTGTGGTGATATGAATGGTATGATATCCAGGGTTACCCAACCACCAAGCCCTGCGGCAGTACTCCAACGACCCGAACATTGACATATCCAACCGTCCGTGGCCGTATATGATCAGATTCTTATTGGCAGCAAGGTTATCAAAATTGCATCGATAATCTCCGTAGATCCAGCCCGCATTTGTCCAGCGGTGGTAAAAATCCCGTTTGAGATAATAATCGTTATCGGTCGTCTGCACAATTGGATAATTGACATTCGTCCCCGACACCCGTATCCAGCCCACCGTATCGGAATTTTGTTGCTTAAGCTGTTCTAAGCTCAGGTCAGAGAGCAACACCGGCTTTTCTTCTTCCACCGGCGGCAGTACCTCTACCCCCTCTTCCTCTACCGTGCTTTCACTGATGCCCACCATGCTCTGCAACTCATCGGACAACTGCTTGGTCTTGTAGTTTTCGTAGAGCCAACGCCCCAAGAAAAATCCCGACACCAAAAACACCAGGATACATACCACAATGGCTACGTCATAGATCCATTTATTGCTTTTCTTCTTTTCTTTCACGCCTACTCCTCAGTCCAGCAAAATATTCCGCACCGCATCGATATGCTCCTGCTTGACCCCGATATCCAGTAAAAAGGCCTCGCAGTTCTCGGCGCCCGTGCCGCTACCATACTCTAAAATACGATTCATATAATCCAGTTTTACGCCCGTAATCGCTCGGGAATTGCCAATATTCCCGTAATTAGAAAACAGATAATCCCGATACAGACTCTCTTCTTCTACTCCCAACAGGGCATTGATCAAAAATGCGATATAGCCTGTACGGTCGGTACCAATGGCACAGTGGAACACCATCGGATAATTGGTCTCGTTCGCCAAGACTTCAAAGATTTCCACCACCATTTCCCGATTGGTGCCGTAAAAATTCCTGCTTGCCACCATCGGCTTATGAATCACCGCCACGCCGTCGACCGGACAGGGATCCAATCCGCTGGCTTCATTTCGCAGATCCAGTTCCGTCACAATTCCCAGTTCTTTCATGGTTGCCACGCCGGCTGCGGTGATCATCGGCGAGGTGGCGTTGGGCTTGCCCCATTGTCCTGAACGGTACAAAAGTCCTTGCTTGACCCGACGGCCATCGGCTGTCGTCCAGCCGCCGATATCTCTCATATTAGTAATGCCGTCACAGTAGATGTTGCGGGGCAGGCAGTCCGCCGTAGCAAAGGACGCCACCTCGCTTACCGTATCGCCAACCGCTACCGTCCAGTAATAGGTCGTCGCCACTTTCAGATTATAAAGCGACAATTCGTTTTTCTGTGTGGTATATTCTTTCGCTCCCGCCATGTCTGCCGATTCCGACAGACGCACCGTAAACGCTCCCGCCAGATCGCTTTCCCACTGCAAGGTGATGGCATTGGGGCGGCTCCATTCCTTCACACCCTTACCTCTCGGGAACAAATAACCGTCATCCAAATAGGCCTGTTGCTCCTCGCTATGGAAATCCACCACACCCAGATCCGCCAAACGAATCGGGGCTTGCTCCGCCGATTCCGAAGAGATCGTCGGGGCGCATCCCGCCAGCAATACAATCAAGCACAACCATGCTGCAACCAATCGTTTCATCATAAACCTCCCATATGTAAAAGCAGACAGGAAAATCTACCTGCTTCCCCTTACTTAATCACTTTAGTAAATACCAGAATAGAAAGCACGATGCCCGCTGTGACGTATACCTCAGCCAGATAGCCCATCAGCCCAAACAATACACCGATTACCGGTATCTGAGCCAGCAATCCGATGATCACACCGGCGACAATACCGGCGACGATATAAATGATTAAGGCCTTAATAAACGAGTCCTTATTGGTACATTTGAATGAAAACGGAAACACCTTATTCAGAAAATCCATAGGAAACTCCTCCTTTTTCTTCATTTTACCATGATTTTAGGCGTTTGCCAATACTTTTTTCGCAAAAGACCGCTATGGATTCCCTAACGAACTCTGCTGTACCATCAGCGTGCTTATCAATATTATTTTTGAAGCGTTCATCGCCTACATACACATGACCGAGTCCTGCTAAAATCTCGTCCGTACAACGGTAATAATTTTCGGTGATATGGGTTTGCAAGGCCTTTACAAGCGCCTGCGCCACAGCAGAATCGGGTGTATCACCTTTTTTCATACATAACGCAAACTCTGCCATAATGCGATCCATTCCATCTGCCAGGCCCTTCCATTTGCCTTCGGAATAACCTTTTGTTCTTATTTCATATTCCCTATACGCAGGTGTTTGCCCCCACTTTTCTTTCGCCTCAGCCTTATATTTTTCAAATTCACTGCTGTCAAATGCTTTCATAATATTTTCTCCTTTCTCGGCACCGCCTATGGAAGAAATTAGCCGTTCTAACCGCTCTTTTTTAACGTGAATAAGCATTTTTGCTCTTTCAATGCCTTGTCCTTGTCATAATTCGGGGATGACAAAATCTCCTTGATGCTTTTTAAGGAAAAACTGCATTTTCAATTTTATCACCTCACAAGGAGAGTATACACTATGACGGAAGGTGAGAGTCAATCGTTATTTTGAAAATATTTGTTGTTTCAATTATAGCATTTTTATTTCAAACGTTCAATGATAAGGAAAATCAGCCCGAATTTCTTCGGGGGGATAATTTTGCTTTATAAACCTAATTACTTAGATTCTTTAATAGCAGCCTGTGGTGCTATCAGCAAAAGAGGGAAATTATTTATAAAGTATATGTTGTATAATTTTAAGCAATAATAGCGTGCAATATATTAGGCATCACTACCGAAAGCGTCTGGAGAAAAATACTTTATACATTTTTCTGCTTTGTCAATAACCTCATTCCAATTCTCACCAATTACTTCTGAAAAGATATTCATAGCATCTGCAAAACATATCATAGCAAACCACAATGGCACATTATAGCCATCCTCTGATTGCCCAATCAATATATCGTTCTCATTGCTCCCCAAATTAAGAAAGGAGTTCAAGAAAGACATATGAGTAATTTCACAGGAATACTTATACATATAATTTGACTTAAATCGAGTTTGGTTACTTAACTTTGTAAAAGAGAAGTCTTGACCTGCCCACCAATAATCACTAAACCTGCCCTTCTTATCGCAAAAACAGGGGTATTTTTTTGAGTATCTCTCTAATTGTTGTTCTTCTTTTTGTGTCGATTGTTGACCATCCGCTTTCGCTTGTCTAAGCAATCGTAAACTTGATATGCTACTACTATCAAAAAATCGTCCAATCAGGTATCTATCATGACTATGTGCTCGTAGATAATCCATTATCACAAGACCTTCATACACTTGTCTGGAAAGAGAAAAGGCTCCATTGGGGTAGCCGTTCGATGCCAAAACAAAAATTTCACACATAGATAACGTCATTCTTGAGAAGATACGTATCTGAGCATATTTGTAGGTTTGCTCCTCAACAACCAATTGTTTATTTAATAATTGCCTAATGGCATCGAGAGTGTTTCCGTAGTAATTTAATCCTTCTACTTTTTCCTCTTTGCTTAGCATTCTAATCCCTTCTATACTTTTATAAGACTTGCGGAGTGTGATTTAGATGACAATCATAAGCGATATCTCAATCCTTAAATTTATTTTTATCTTTAATGCTTTTATTGTGCTTTTCTATCAAAATATCGTCAATAAACGCTTTGACATTGGTGAATGCCACTGCACCCATCCACAATGTCATCGGAATTATCATAATAAGATATTTAGGTTGAAAATCTTGGCAAATATAAACATCTATACCAATTACAAAATAAACAAAATACAACTTATTATGGCTTTAAACATGTTTTTTCCTCGCAATACATTTTTATTTATTATATCAGAAACATAGTTATTTTGCAATACTATAGAAAATCTCCCTGCCGATTTTTCAGCAGGGAAATAGTTTTACTTTATAAATCTAATTACTTAGATTCTTTGATTGCAGCCTGTGCTGCTATCAGCAAAAGAGGGAAATTATTTAAAAACACTTTCAAAGTTTCTGCATATTAAATTATACTGATTATTTAAGTCGTCGTCATTGAAATGCTCACTTATTAGTGATGGAATTGGAATAATGGCTATACTAATTAACCTGCGCAAATCATATTTAAAATCGCCTAACTGTATTCCTGCATCAAAAGTAATCCCCGAAGATGATGCACTGAAATTTTTAGCCAATGCACTTGCTGATATGTGCGTATTGCCGCAGTAAGTTCTGTATAGTAAATACTCTACCTCAAAACCATTTTTCTGTGCTAAATCCTTTACGCTTTTCTTCTTTTTAGCGTTATTTTTTGCCAACAAATCATAGGTTTCTTGTATTTCTTGTATTTTTTCTGGTGGAATTAAATCCAGCCTATTGAATTCTTTGGCGTTTTTTACAGTTCGACGGGTTTCATCAATCTCGTCAAATATAATTTCTTGTATGTGTTCTTTGTTTTTAATCGTTTCAACAATATTCAATGACAATTCCAAAATACTTCTAATGATAATGTTTGCAGATGAGGGAATTCCTCTTTCAAATAACAACACAGCACTTTGAAACAACTTGTTTAGTTCAATTATAGAAGAAAGCAAAAATATATCTTGTTCAGAGGCATTTTTGCCAACAAACTTATCTTTTAAGGAGTTGAACAATTGTATTAAGTTGATAACTACTTTATATTCTTCTTTGTGCTCTTCTCGAAACTTTGGGAGGCATTCATTTATTTTAAAATCGAGAAACCCTTCAACCAAAGCATCGTTTATATCTGTTTTGTTGTTTGCCTTACAATCCATAAACTAACTCTCCAATTGTTTTTTATTATTATAGCATATTTTTTCAATTGGCTCAATACAACACTTAATCATAAACAATATGCACCACCAAAGTGCTTAACTTATGGGGTGCATATCATTTTAAAAAGCAAATTATTATGATACTTGATATTATGTCTTATACATACACATTCACCTTCGTGTCTTCATATTTGTGGATGCGGTGCTTGGTTGATTGCGAATACAGATATTTCTTGGCATAGTCAATGTCCAATGTGGCAGAAGCGACCAAATCATATTCGCTCTTTGATAATTTCTTATATTTCTTCTTGGTTTTGCTGTCTTCAAGAAACGCAAAGGAAGCGGAGACCTTTGCGGTCCCGCTTCTTTTGCCCTCAACCTTACAGGTGTATGCAACCGTAGGGTCAAAGCGAAGATACCAGGCAAAGCAGTCTTCGGAGACAACAATTCGGTCAACGAATGCCTCTACGACTTTCTCTGGAATATCTTCTATGTTCTCAAAGTCAACCAGTTGCTCCATCGCATATTCAAGCAACTTGATTCTCTCGCCGAAATTAACCTCTTCCACAGGTTCGGTTTCTGCTTCAAGTTCAGCAATGTACTGTTTCAACTCTTTGATTTTAGGTTCCAACTCTGCCGTGTACTCAAAGAATTGCTCGCTGCTTATTTCATCCCTTGCTCTCATACTGGCATAACCTTTAAACTCTTTTTCAAGTTTGGCAAGTTCTTTTCGTCTGTTAGCGATAATCTGGGTATTGTCTCGCACCGGTTTATCGGCGAGGTGCTTTTGCAAGAGACGGTTAGCAGTAGCGAGAATTTCGTCAACATCGGTGATGAAGTGGGTGAACACATACTTCGCCATCATTTTGAGTTTCCACTCTGGAACAACAGGAGACCTACAAGTATCGTCAATAGGAAGCCCCTTGTTCAATCGTGTCTGGACTGTTCCCGAACGAACAGAACTATAACACTGGTAACTATACACCGTATTAGACTTACCCTGATGGCTCCAACGGCGACGATTGAAAGAATGACTGCAGATGCAAACAAGCAGTTTAGACCAGACATCTTTTTTCTGCTTTTGGCCACTTCGTGGACCAGTCTGCACTCCTGGCAACTGTTTGAGGTGACTTGCCATTATCTCCTGAACCTTATTGAACTCTTCTACGGTTACAATAGGTTCGTGCGGACCTTGGATGACAACTCTGTCCTTCTCGCCATAGTTGTTCTTCCGCTTTTGGGTCTTGTAACCATCGCTATACTGTTGACCGTAATCAAGGAGACCGCAGTAGAACTTCCTTTTGAGAGTTTTAGAGATTGCCGAAGCATACCAGTTGCTTTTACCCTCGGCAGTTTTCCGTCCTGCCTGTTCCAGCATAAACTGAATTTTGCGAACACCATACCCTTGCAGATACCAGTCAAAAATCATACGAACAGTTTCTGCCTGCTCTGGATTAATGACAAACTCTGGAACAAACACCTTGGGAGAAACTTCGCGCTTGATGCGGTCATACCCAAGGATGTTTCCATTACCATAGAGAACACCTTTCTGCCGTGCCATATTAATGCCGTACTTAACTCGCTGACTGATTTTGCGACTTTCGTCCTGTGCAAGACCCGCCATTAATGTTAAGCGAAATTCACCGTCAGGGTCATCTGTTCGGATGCCGTCTCCAATGAAGTGAACCACAACACCAAATTTTTTGAGTTTGTCAACATACTCAATGGTATCGCTGGTATTACGAGCAAAACGAGATACCTCTCTGGTGATAATTAGTTGGAACTTGCCTTTTTCGGCATCCTGTATCATTCGCATAAATTCTGGTCGTTTCTTTGCGGAAGTGCCAGTAATGCCTTTGTCAATATATTGCCCCACCTCAATATAATTTGGGTGCTGGGCAATATAATTGGTATACCACTCCAACTGATTGTCCAAAGCGAGCACCTGTGCTTCGTGCTCCGTGGAGACACGAGCATATACCGCTACACGAATAGGGGTGCTATTATTCATCATTTGCAAGCCCTCCTTTCGCGCATCATCTGATTTGCTTTGACGAAAGTCTCTTCGCTCACAATAGGTTCGTGAGTGCCATCAACAATCTCGTTGGAGCGAGGGTAACAAATCTTCCCGTAGTACACAGGATTTTTGAGGATGCGAGCAACAGTAGTCTGCTGCCAAGCAGACTTACCAGTAGCAGTACGTTTGCCGTGCTCTTTGAGAGCATCACAGATTTTACCCACACCGTACCCTGCAATGCAAAGGTCAAAAATCATACGCACAGTTTCCGCTTGGTCAGAGTTGATGACATAATTGCCATCAACCTTATCATAGCCGAGCACATTGCCTGTGCCAAAAACCGTACCCTTTGCACGAGAGAATTCGTGACCGCGCTTAATTCTTTCAGACTGTTTGCGACTTTCGTCCTGTTCCAGTGCCGCCATTAATGTTAAGCGGAATTCGCCGTCGGGGTCATCAGTGCGAATGTTGTCGCTAATGAAAAAGACGGTAACCCCCATTTTTTCAAGGTCTTTTGTACGATATAAGACATCTGATAGGTTTCTGGAAAAGTCGTGCAATTCGTACACCAAGATTTCGTCAAACAGACCATTCTTGGCATCGTGTATCATTTGCTGGAACCCGCTACGGTCGGTGACGGTTCTACCAGACTTGTTCAAGTCGGTGTATTTGGCAACAACGGTGCGGTTGGGGGTGTGCTCGGCATATGCCGAGCACATCTCCACCTTGCGGTCAAGGTACAACTGGTCTGCATTCGCAGTACGGGCATAGATTGCCACACGTGTGGTCTTTTCAGTGGTATTCATAGTAAAATCTCCTTTCGTTTTAACCAGCATAAGCAAACTGGGTGATATCTACGATGTTGGCATTCTCTTTGAGAATGTTCGCGTAGATATGTTCCTTGATTGCTCCGTCACGATAGAGTTGTTCTATCAATTTGAGAGCAGCGAATGTGATGTACTCTTTTTTGCTTTTGCTGGGTGTGCTACCGACGGCAGCAACATTAGTTGTTTCAGTAGAAACAGAAGTGTGTGTCATAGTTATGACCTCCTTTGAAGTATTGTTTTACTTCCTATGGAAGACATAACCCCCCAACCTACTTTCGCAGGTCTTAAAATAGTGGGAATTATGTATTCTGCTTCGTGGTACGAAAGGAAACCTCAAAGCAGATACAAGTATATTGGCAACAAAAAAACCGTGCCGATGGAAGATGAAGGTTCCACTGGTACGGTTGTACAAACATATTGCGATATGCCGTTTACTACATACTCAAAAATGGTTTCATAGCATCTTCCTCAAAATGATTTAGTCTTGGCTGAACCTCTGTGTGAAGGGTGTCAGCCGTTGACTGTGGGTGTATTATACAGCGGTCTTTTTTATGTGTCAATACCCCCTAAACACCCCCATTTTTGAAACTTTTCGGGCACTTTCAAAAAACGACTTTTGTAATTCAGGCGGATTTTTTCGGTTGTGATTTTGCTTTCCAGAAGTTCTTGGAAATTTTTTTGAGGGGTCCATTTTTGGACTTTCCGAAAAAGGGTATCTTTTGGTCTCCACAAATTTTTAAAAAAATTTTTTAGAGGCATTTTTGCCGATTTTTTGCTCGCTTCTGAAACTTTCTAAAAATAGATACCAAATCATTTTTCAGCCGCCCCTGCATATGCAGATTAAGAAATTTTCCAGCACTTTTGGTGATTTCTAATAATCAAACTATTTTTTCGCCTGATGGATGGCAGGGTGGGTTGGAACAACCATAAAACAAAAAACATCCGTCTGCATGGGAGCAGGCGGATGTTTTCGTTACTCCATCAAGACGACGGTGTGCTAACGTCTTGGTTGGTAACTATACCATTTATTTTTATCTTTGTTTTATATATTAAGGAAAAATGGAAAAAACATAATTGTATTGCTACATACAACTGGATAAATTTATAGAAATAACCGCTATGTTGGTGTTCCATAAGGTAATTTATTTTTCACATGTCTATTTTGAATTTTTTTAAAATACATATTTATCTTAATTGGTGGAATTCGCTGCACACCGTTAAGTTAATAGTATATAGTTTCTCTTTTTATTTCAAGTATTTTGACAACGACGAATAGACAATGTTCGTCGTCACTCTTAAAAAAGTTGATTGAAGAGTGGGACTATGCATTGTCTCGGTTAATGATATATGAACTTTTCTTATGTTTTTCTGCCCGCAAAAAACGAAAAGTTGTTTTATGTTATAAGGTCACGAACTATC
>JAZQVM010000076.1:0-4050 GCA_045631845.1 Eubacteriales bacterium
GGATTGCGGTGTTGGTTTCCGGCGGCGGTACCAATTTGCAGGCGCTAATCGGTGCTCAGCAAAAAGGCATCATTACCAGCGGTGATATTGCCTTGGTGGTATCGAACGTGACCGGTGCCTATGCCTTGACAAGAGCCGAAAAAGCCGATATTAAGGCCGTAACATTGACAAAGAAGGCGTGCGGCGGGCAGGATGCCTTTGAGGAGAAGTTAATCGCTTTGCTCGATGACGAAAAGATCGATCTGATCGTGCTGGCCGGTTTTATGAGCATCTTAAGTGAGCGATTCACCACCCGCTTTGCCAATCGCATTATCAATGTACATCCCTCTTTAATTCCGTCTTTTTGCGGACAGGGTTATTATGGATTACGTGTTCACGAAGCGGCATTGGCTAAGGGTGTTAAGGTGACCGGTGCTACGGTGCATTTTGTTAATGAAATTCCCGACGGCGGACAGATTTTACTGCAGAAAGCCGTAACCATTCGGGAGGACGATACGCCCGAAACCTTGCAAAAACGAGTTATGCGGCTGGCCGAGTGGAAAATTTTGCCGCAGGCGGCCGAAATGGTATGTAAACAGATCATACAGGAGAGGAAATAACGATGAATATTTACGAGAATAAACCGATTGCCGAGCGTGTAGAAGGCAATTCCTATGTCGGCCGAGGCATTGTTGTCGGTAAGACGGAAGATGGAACCAAGGCTTGTGCCGCCTATTTCATCATGGGCCGCAGCAACAACAGCCGCAACCGTGTTTTTACCTTGCGTGATAACGCTTTGTATACCGAGCCTTTTGATGCTTCTAAGGTGGAAGATCCCAGCCTGATCATCTATGCGGCTGTGCGCCAGTTTGAAAACAATCTGATTGTGACCAACGGCGACCAGACCGATACCATTTATGACGGTATCTCGGCAGGGAAGACCTTTAGTGCGGCATTGGAATCCCGTGAATTTGAGCCGGATTTCCCCAACCTGACTCCTCGCATCAGCGCTATGCTGACCTTTGGCGAGAAGGATTTTACCTATCAGATGAGCATTTTGAAGAGTGCGGATGAAAAGGGAAGTGCTTGCAATCGCTATACCTTCAGCTATCCCGCCCTCAACGGTTTGGGTCATTTCATCCATACTTATGTGTGTGACGGCAATCCGATCCCGACCTTCCAAGGTGAACCCGAGCGTGTTGTTATCCCTAACGATATCAACGCTTTTACCGATTCTCTCTGGACGGCTCTGGATGAAGATAACAAGATTTCGCTGTATGTCAAGTATATCGACCTTACAACGGGTGAGGCTGAGGAACGCTTGATCAATAAGAATAAATAAGGAGAATCGGGATGTCGAATAAGGACCAATATCTCTCCCCGTTGTCTACTCGTTATGCCAGTCCCGAGATGCAACAGGTTTTCTCCGAGAATTTCAAGTTCCGTACTTGGCGTAAACTGTGGATTAGTCTGGCCAAGGCGGAAAAGGCGCTGGGGCTGGATATTACGGATGAGCAGATTGCTCAGTTGGAAGCATTTCAGGATGATATCAATTATGATGTAGCAGTGGCACGGGAAAAGGTGTGCCGGCACGACGTGATGAGCCATGTTCACGCTTACAGCCAGCAGTGCCCTAAGGCCGAGCCGATCATTCACTTGGGGGCAACCAGTTGTTACGTTTGTGACAACACGGATGTGATCATCATGCGGGAAGCATCCAAGATTGTAATGCAGAAGATGGCGCAGGTAGTTAAGAATTTAGCGGCCTTTGCCGATACTTATAAGGCTATGCCTTGTCTGGCTTATACCCATCTGCAACCGGCACAGTTAACAACGGTTGGCAAGCGTGCAACCCTTTGGATTCATGAGCTGATCATGGATATGGAAAACCTCCAGTATCAGATGGATCATCTGAAACTGTTGGGGAATAAGGGTACAACCGGCACACAGGCCAGCTTTATGGAACTGTTTGGCGGGGACGAGGAAAAGGTAAAGAAACTGGAGCAGTTGATTGCCGAGGATATGGGCTTTACCAGTTGCATGCCTGTTTCGGGACAGACCTATTCCCGTAAGGTGGATTCCTATTTCCTGTCGGTACTCTCCGGTGTTGCCCAAAGTGCCTACAAGTTCTCCAATGATCTGCGCATTTTGCAGTCGTTTGAGGAAATGGAAGAGCCTTTTGAGAAGACGCAGATCGGTTCGTCGGCCATGCCCTATAAGCGTAATCCCATGCGCAGTGAGCGTATTTCTGCCTTGGCTCGTTATGTGATTGCCGATTCGATTAATCCGGCGATGACGGCGGCGACTCAGTGGTTTGAGCGCACCTTGGATGATAGCGCCAATAAGCGTATCTCGGTTTCCGAAGCCTTCCTGGCTGTGGATGCCATTCTTAATATTTATATCAATATTACTTCCGGTTTGGTGGTTTATGAAAAGGTTGTCACCCGCAGAGTGATGGAGAAACTGCCCTTTATGGCTACCGAGAACATCATGATGGAATCGGTAAAACGTGGCGGCGACCGTCAGATGCTTCACGAGATTATCCGTGTTCATTCCCATGCGGCGGCGGCCAAGGTGAAGCTGGAAGGCGGGCAGAACGATCTGATTGATCGGATTGCCGCTGACGAGAACATTCCGCTGACCAAGGAAGAAATCGTGGCGCAGTTGGATCCGGCCAAATATGTCGGCCGTAGCGTATCGCAGGTTGAAGAATTCCTGGCCGATGTGGTTGACCCCATACTGGCTCAGTATGCCCCTGAAACTGAAATTGTAGCTCAACTGAACATATAAGGAGACAATCATGAAAGAGTTTGAATTGAAATACGGTTGCAACCCCAACCAGAAACCTTCCAAAATTTATATGCACGACGGGAGCGAACTGCCCATTCAGATCCTTTGTGGTCGTCCCGGTTACATAAACTTCCTGGATGCCTTCAACAGCTGGCAGTTGGTTAAGGAATTAAAGGCCGCTCTCGGCATGCCTGCTGTGACCTCATTTAAGCACGTTAGCCCCACCTCGGCGGCCGTCGGTATTCCTCTCTCTGAGAATTTGAAAAAGGCCTGCTTTGTTGATGATGTGGCTGGTTTGGATGAGTCGCCTCTGGCTTGCGCCTATGCCCGTGCCCGTGGTACGGACAGAATGTGCTCCTTTGGTGATTTTGTGGCACTTTCCGATGTTTGCGATGTTACCACCGCTAAGATGATCAAGAGAGAAGTGTCGGACGGTGTTATTGCCCCCGGCTATGAACCCGAAGCATTGGAGATTCTCAAATCCAAGAGAAACGGCAACTACAACGTCATTCAGATTGATCCCGATTTCGTGCCCGATGCCACCGAGCGTAAGCAGGTTTACGGCATCACCTTTGAGCAGGGCAGAAACAATTTTGAGATCAACCGTGAACTGTTGGCGAATATTGTTACGGCCAATAAGGATATGCCCGAAAGCGCTGTGCGTGACCTCATTATTGCGCTGATTACCTTGAAATACACCCAGTCCAACTCGGTCTGCTACGCTTATGACGGACAGGCCATTGGTGTCGGTGCCGGACAGCAGTCCCGTATCCATTGCACCCGTTTGGCCGGTACGAAGGCCGATACTTGGTTCTTGCGTCAGCATGAAAAGGTACTTAACCTGCCTTTCAAATCTACGCTTGGCCGTGCCGACCGTGACAATGTGGTGGACGGTTATATCAATAAGAACGAAGAAGACGTTTGTGCCGATGGAAATTGGCAGAAATACTTTACCGAACAACCCGCTCCGCTTACCGAAGAGGAGGCCAAAGCGTTCTTGGCTACCTGCACCAATGTGGCTCTGGGTTCGGATGCCTTCTTCCCGTTTAGTGATAATATCGAGCGTGCTTATAAGAGTGGCGTGAAATATATTGCCGAACCGGGCGGTTCGATCCGTGATGATGCGGTAATCGATTGCTGTGATAAATACGGCATGGTTATGGCCTTTACGGGTATGCGTTTGTTCCATCATTAATGGAGGATGTCGATGAAGGTAATGGTTATCGGCGGCGGTGGCAGAGAACATGCCATCATCCGCAAGATTAAAGAAAATCCGTCTGT
>JAZQVM010000077.1:0-21460 GCA_045631845.1 Eubacteriales bacterium
CGTCGGCCGCATGAGATGCGCCCTGCTCATGAGCGGTCAATACATGGTTGATACGGTCGCTCGCCTTGTATAGTTCATCGTAGATATTGAGCACCTGACCGCCGGGGTAGCCAAACACATCGGTCACGCCCTGCTCGATCAGCGTTTCAATTACAATCTGCGATCCGGTCATCGTTTTGGGTTGATTCATAGATTCCTCCTTGTACGGGGGTAGAAATAAAAAAACCCTCCCGTCTCTTCTCCCATCGGACAAAGAGACGAAAGAGCACTTCTTCCGCGGTACCACTCTTTTTCATCCCTTGCGGGATGCCCTTTAGAGGCCAACACCTCCTGAGCCCTGTTTCGGGAGCACCCGTCCGCCCATTTCCTGGCGGCCACTCCATGGCGAGTTTCGGCACATCCTTTTCATGCCTTGCACCAACCGGCAATTCTCTTTGCAAAAGGGAAGCGCTTACTTTTCCATTTCTATGTGTTTGGCATATTATAGCACAATCAATGCCATAGTGCAAGAGAATTTTTTAAAATTTTTAGCCCCGAATTGACAAATTTTTTGCTCATGCGTATAATATAGGAAAGAATATCATTTTGGAGGCATTATGAGCCAATTTTCCACCATTTTGTTTGACCTCGACGGCACCCTCACCGACAACGGCGAAGGCATCACCAATTCGGTAGCCTACGCTCTCAAAAAGTTCGGCATCACCCCGCCGCCCCGCGAGGAACTCAACAAGTTTGTCGGCCCGCCCCTGCGGGACCGTTTTGCCGATCTGTACGTCGGCGAGGACAAGGCCGATCTGGCCGTCGAATACTATCGGGAATACTTCCGCCCCCACGGCATGTTTGAAAATATCGTCTACGACGGCATCCCCGAATTGCTCTCCGCCCTCAAAGACAGAGGATGCACGGTGGCCATGGCCACCTCCAAGCCCGAAATCTTTGCCGAAAAAATTGCCGAATATTTTAACTTAGCACAGTATTTCACCGTCATCGCCGGCTCAGATTTAGCAGGTACCCGTATCAAAAAGGCCGATGTCATTCGCTACTGCCTGCATCGCTTAGGCGACCCTGACCCAAGCACCGTACTCATGGTGGGCGATCGGGAACATGATATCCTCGGCGCCAAAGAGGTTGGCCTGCCCGCCGTCGGCGTCACCTACGGCTACGGTTCCCGCCAAGAACTGGAAACCGCCCACGCCCTCGCCATCATCGACACCCCGCTCGACCTTTTGAAATATCTATAATCCCCACTCAACCAACGGTATGTAGATTTTTTGCGCCCACTCGGCTATACTGAAAACGAAAGGAGAAACATCCATGAACCAAGTGAAGATCGGAAAATTTATAGCCGTGCGCCGAAAACAGAAAAATCTAACCCAAATGCAGTTGGCCGAAAAACTGAATATCACCGACCGAGCGGTGTCCAAATGGGAAACGGGCAAAAGCCTGCCCGATTCATCGATCATGATCGATTTGTGTAAGTTTCTCGGCATCAGCGTAACCGAATTATTGAGTGGAGAGGAAATACCTATGGAAAATTACAACAAAGACTTAGAAAATCATTTGCTTGAGATGATTAAGCAGAAAGAACAGGCAGACAAAAGATTGTTGTCTGCCGAAGTGTTCGTAGGCATTACGGCAACGGTAGTTCTTTTTGCCTTGATATTTGTTGCCTCTTTTGTGCAAATGGAAGGCTGGCTGAGAGGTGCTCTTGTTTTGCTGAGCTTTGCTTTATTCTTGGCCGGTTGCTTCTATGCCTTACGGATGGAGCAAACCGCAGGGTATTATGAGTGCAAGGCATGTGGACACCACTACATTCCCGATTATAAAAGCGTATTTTTGGCACCCCACATGGGTAGAACAAGAAAAATGAAGTGTCCAAAATGCGGAAAGAAAACATGGCAGAAGAAAGTAATCCGCAAAGAAAACGTGGATGCCGAGTAAGGCATCCACTTTCTTTTTACTTTACTTTTACCGCAATCTTGGCTTTCTCGCCGTTGATATCCCATTCCTTAGCCGACTCGTCCACCGTGTAGACCACCGCATCGGCCAGCACGTCGCCGCAAATGGTGTCGGCGTTGCGCTTAACGATCGCCTCAATCTTCTCGTTACCGGCCACCGCCAGTTCGATATGATCGGTCACCTCAAAGCCCGAATCCTTACGCATCGACTGCACTTTGGAAATGATCTCACGCACAAAGCCTTCCTCGATCAATTCCTCGTCAAGGTTGACATCCAGCGCCACGGTAACCCCGTAATCGCTTTGGGAAGCATAGCCCTCTTTGCGAGCCGTTTCAATCAGCAGTTCCTCGGCCTCCAGCTTGATCTCCTCGCCGTCGATAACAAGGGTCACAAAGCCGCTCTCGTCGAGCTGCTTCTTCATGGCGTTGCCGTCCCCGTCAGCCAGTGCCTGACGAACCGCACCCAGCTTACTGCCCAGCTTCTTGCCAAGCAGGCGCAACTGCGGCTTGAAGGTGTAGGACAGGAAGGAAGAAGCATCCGAAACAAATTCCACTTCCTTGATGTTAAGTTCCTCACGAATGATCTCGCAATAGACATCGTCGATCGCCTTATCGCCGCTGATATACATACGGCGCAAGGGCTGACGGTTCTTGATGGCCGCATCGTTACGGGCGGCACGCCCCAGGGTAACGGCCAGCAGCACCTGCTTCATCGCCTCTTCCAGATCGGTGTCGATCATGGCCGTGTCGGCCTCAGGATAGGCGCACAAATGCACACTTTCGGGGGCATCCTTGTCCACCGAGATAACCAAATTCTGATAAATCTCCTCGGTCATGAAGGGGATCAGGGGAGCGGCCGTCTTGGCAAATACCGTCAAGGCCGTCCACAGGGTCATGTAGGCCGCCGTCTTATCCTCGGTCTCGCCCTGTACCCAGAAACGCTCACGGCAACGGCGCACGTACCAGTTGGACAACTCGTCCACAAAATCGGACAGCACACGCCCCGTCTCGGGGATGCGGTAGTTGGCCATGTGATCATCGGCCGCCGCCACCGTCGTGTTAAGACGGGAGAGAATCCACTTATCCATAACGCTGAGTTTGCAGGATTTTAGGTCATATTTGGTCGGGTCAAACCCGTCAATATCGGCATACAACACATAGAAGGCATAGGTGTTCCACAGGGTCGAGAGGAACTTGCGCTGACCCTCGGTAACCGCCTTGCCGTGGAAGCGGTTGGGCAGCCAAGGCGCCGAGTTCACATAGAAATACCAGCGAATGGCATCGGCTCCGTAGGTGTGCAGTGCCTCCATCGGCTCAACCGCATTGCCCTTGGACTTACTCATCTTCTGCCCGTTCTCATCCTGCACGTGACCCAGCACGATAACGTTGCGATAGGGCGCCTTATCAAAGAGCAGGGTGGAAATGGCAAGCAGGGAATAGAACCAACCACGAGTCTGGTCCACCGCCTCAGAAATGAAATCGGCAGGGAACTGCGCCTCAAATTTATCGTGGTTCTCAAACGGATAATGATGCTGGGCAAAGGGCATGGCACCCGAATCAAACCAGCAGTCGATAACCTCGGGCACACGATGCATCTCGCCGCCGCACTCGGGGCAGGTGATGGTCACCGCATCCACGTACGGACGGTGCAGTTCAATATCGTCGGGGCAATTCTTGCTCATTTCTCTAAGTTCAGCAATCGAACCGATGGCATGATGATGCCCGCAGGAACACTGCCAGATATTGAGCGGCGTGCCCCAATACCGGTTTCTCGACAAGCCCCAATCCTGCACATTCTCCAGCCAGTCGCCGAAACGACCCTTACCGATGCTCTCGGGAATCCAGTTGATGGTGTTGTTGTTGCGGATCAGGTTCTCGCGCACCGCCGTCATCTTAATAAACCAGCTCTCACGAGCGTAGTAAAGCAAGGGGGTATCGCAACGCCAGCAGTGAGGATAACTATGCTCAAAAACAGGCGCCGAGAAAAGCAACCCCTTCTTCTCCAAGTCGATCAGAATGGGCTTGTCGGCATCCTTAACAAACATGCCCGCCCAGTCGGTCTCATCCGTCAATTCACCCTTGGCATCCACCAACTGCACCAAAGGCAAGCCGTATTTGCGACCCACCTGCGCATCGTCCTCACCAAAGGCCGGCGCAATGTGAACAATACCGGTACCGTCGGTCAGCGTAACGTAACTGTCGCAGGTCACGTACCAGCACTTCTCCTTGGGCGAAACAAAGTTCCACAACGGCTCATACTCTTTATATTCCAAGGCCTTACCAACAAAACGGTCGAGCACCTCGGCTTCCTCGCCCAGCACCGTTTCCACCAGCGCACCCGCCATATAGTAGGTGTATTCGCCCTGTTTAACCTTCACGTATTCCTCATCGGGATTGACGCACAGCGCCACGTTGGACGGCAAGGTCCAAGGCGTCGTCGTCCACGCCAGAAAATAAGCATCCTCGCCCTTGACCTTAAAACGGACAACGGCCGAACGCTCCTTAACATCTTTATAACCCTGCGCTACCTCATGGCTGGACAGGGGAGTCCCGCAACGGGGGCAGTAGGGAACAATCTTAAAGCCCTTGTAGAGCAAACCCTTATCCCAGATCTGCTTGAGCGCCCACCACTCCGACTCAATGTAATCGTTGTGATAGGTAACGTAGGGATCGTCCATATCCACGCCGAAACCGACCGTCTTGGAAAAGTCCTCCCACATGCCCTTGTATTTCCACACGCTCTCCTTGCACTTGTCGATAAAGGGAGCGATGCCATACTCCTCGATCTGCTCCTTGCCGTTGATGCCGAGTAACTTTTCTACTTCCAGCTCCACCGGCAAACCGTGGGTATCCCAGCCCGCCTTACGGGGCACATCGTACCCTTTCATCACGCGGTAACGGGGAATCATGTCCTTGATAACACGGGTCAGCACGTGACCGATATGCGGGCGGCCGTTGGCCGTCGGCGGTCCGTCATAGAAAGTATAGACGGGACGGCCCTTGCCGGCCTCTACCGTCTTTTCAAAGATCTTGTGCTCGTTCCAAAACTGCACCGTCTGTTTCTCACGCTCCACCGAGCCGAGATTGGGATCGATCTTCTTATACATAGTATCCTCCAAAATAAAAATAGGGTTTCCCATCCGTAAAAGGACGGGAAACCCGTTACTATACCACCTGTTACTGCATACCTGAGAATATGCGCTCTCTATAACGGGAGAACCCGTCAGTAACTACTCGTTTCATCACCGCAGCTTAAGAGTGATCTTCCCGCGCATCCGCCGCAAACTTGCACCAACCGTTTGCTCTCTACCGAACGGATCTGCGCCGTACTCTCTCCGTCAACGCCTTTAACAGATAAAAGATATCACACTTTTTCCTTTCTGTCAAGATTGCATTTTTTGTTAATACCTGCTATACTGCTTATAGAGGTGATATTAATGAAACGTTTATGCTCCGCCCTGCTGTGCTTGCTCCTGCTGGTCGGCTGTACCGCCCCGAGCACACCACCCCCCTCCTCCTCATCAGCACCCCAACCCATCCTGCCCAAAAGCATTAAATTAAGTGCATTATCCCTCGATCTGCTCGTCGGTGGCGAGGATCAGATCATAACCTTCTCCGTCCTACCCGAAGATGCCTTCGTTAACTCCTTTACCTGGACCAGTTCCGATGAATCGGTTGCCACCGTAAGCGAAGACGGCACGGTACACGCCGTAGGCGAGGGAACTTGCACCCTGCGCCTGACCCTGCACACCGGCATCTATACCGAAGCCACCGTCACCGTCACCGAAGTGCCCTATTTCGCCCCCGCCATCGCCTTTGATGAGAACGACGGCTGCACCTATATCGACGGCATCCTCATCGCCAATAAATCCTACGCCCTGCCCGAAGGGTATGCCCCCGGCGGCATCCTGCCCACCGTCATGGAAGCGTGGAGCGCCATGGTCGCCGCCGCTAAGGAAGACGGCATCTCGCTATGGATCATCTCGGGCTACCGTTCCTACGAAACACAGGAAGCCGTCTATAACAACTATGTCGCCAACAACGGACAGGCCGATGCCGATACCTACTCGGCCCGCCCCGGCCACTCGGAACATCAAACGGGTCTGGCCTTTGATATCAACCAAATCTCCTATTCCTTCGGCGAAACCCCCGCCGGCAAATGGGTAGCCGAACATGCCGCCGAATACGGCTTTATCGTCCGTTACCCGCAGGAAAAACAACACATCACCGGCTACATCTACGAGCCGTGGCACCTAAGATACTTGGGCACCGAACTGGCCATGGACGTTTTTGAAAGCGGCCTGTGCTTGGAAGAATATCTCAATATCGACTCCGCTTATCGGGAGTAATAAAATGGAGAAGCCGTTATGGCTTCTCCATTTCTTTTTCACTGTAAATTTTCTTGATCCATTTGCCGCTTTTCAGGCGAATCACACACCATACCGCCTTTAAAATCTGATCGCATTTGAGGGCAAAATAGATCCAAAAGGCAGGCAGGTGAAAGACCAATCCTGCCAAAATACCCAGCGGCAGGGCGGCCACCCACATAAAAATGTTATCGGCCAGCATCAGCATCTTGGTATCCCCGCCGCCACGCAAAACCCCTTTGGTCATAATGCTGTTGGTGGCTTGGAATACGATAATTATGCTGATCGACCACATCAGTTCCCGCGCAATCGCCTGTGTCTCGGGAGATAGATTATAGGCCGAAATGAGCGGCGCACTGATGGCAGTAATAATACCCGCCGCCACCACTCCGAAAATAAACCCGATTCCCAAAAAGGCATAGCCTTGCTCGAACGCCTTGTCCCGCTCCCCCTCGCCGAGGGTGTAGCCGGTCACAATGGCGCCCGCCTGCGAAAAGCCTTGGATCATCACCGAACTGAGTTGTTGCGCCACCGTCGTTACCGCATTGGCCGCCACGAAGGACTCGCCAAGCCGCCCAATCACCATGGCCACCGAATTGTTGCCCAGCGCCAAAATCCCGTCACTGATCAGTACGGGAATGCTGATGCGAATGTACTCTTTCCACAGTTTCCCCACAGGTTTGAATAGCTCCCGCATACGAAAGCCGATCTCGGTATCTTTAAAAAAGAGATACCCGCAAATCACGGCAAACTCAAACACTCGGGCAATCAGCGTACCGAGCGCCGCACCCGCCACGCCCATTTCAGGCGCGCCCAACTTTCCGAAAATAAAAACCCAGTTGGCACCAACGTTCACAAATAACGCCCCAATCGAGGTATACAGCGGAATCTTCACCTGCCCCACATTACGAAGCACAATGGTGCAGGTCAGCGATAGGCCCAAGAAGAAATAACTCACAATCGAGTATTTTAAATATTCGATGCCTTCCCGAATGATCGGCCATTCATCGGTGTAGATTTGCATGATCTGTTGCGGCAGAACGATCGTCGTCACACAGAAAATCACCGATAAAATCAAGCACAGCCGTAGCATAATCGCCACCGTCTTCTTCAGCGATGCCCCGTCCTTCATGCCGTAATACCGAGCCACCATCACCGATGCGCCCATGCCGATACCCATACAGAAAATATGGAAGATGTTGATAAACTGATTGGCCAGCGATACGGCCGACAGTTGGGTTTCTCCCACCGCTCCCACCATAACAGTGTCCAGCATATTCACGCCGGTGGTAATCAACCCCTGCAAAGCAATCGGAATGGCAATGGCCGCCACCCGCTTGTAAAAGGCGGCATCCCTCACAAACAATTTCATCGCCACGGCCGCTCCAGCGGTCCTGCAAATTCAGCAGCTACATGGCTTGTATCGTTTTTTAGGAAATATTCCCAGTTTCCGTCCTCGTCAAAACGGATGCCGTGCACGCCCGTATTTCCACTCCATGGCACCTCGCCCAGTTGCTCCTCGGCCTTATGCATCAGCCGAAGCCCGATCGAGCGGATCACGTTGCCATGGGTGGCCACCGCCACCGTCTTTCCCTTGTATTCCTGCGCCAACGCCAAAAAGGCCTGCCACACGCGAGGGCCAAACTCGGGTATGCGGTCGCCGTCGGGCGCATAAAAGGCGTGCGCCTCGTCTAACCACAAATGATAAAGGTCAGCAGGCAAATCCTTGACATGCTCCCCGTCAATGCTCCCGAAATCAAATTCGATAAACCGCTCATCCACCGTCACCGGCGCGCCGTTATAGCGGGCAATCGCCTCGGCCGTGGCACGGGTACGGGACAGGGGAGAGGTATGTACCGCATCAAGCGCCACCGAGCGAAACCGCTCGGCTAATCCGTCTAACTGCCCCTTGCCCTTGTCGGTAATCGGATAATCCACGATCCCCGAAAGTCGGCGTTCAATATTGGCGGTGCACTCACAATGCCGTACCAAATAAATCGTTGTCATAACATCCCTCTTTTTCCCACATAAAAAACTGCCAATTGGCAGTTTTTTATCGTTTTATTGCTCATCCTCGATCAGTTGCTTGATCTCGAATAATTCTTCTTCGGTTTCCTTTTTCTTTTTTTCATCAAGGATCTTCAGCACGGCCACCGTACCCACAACAGCCGCCGCTCCCGTCAGAAGCCCCAATACAAATCCGTTAGACTTCGCCATTAGTAAACCTCCTTCAAATATAATCCATTGGTATGTTCCACCGGTGACGCCAACCCGTCCAAGCAATCCTCAATAATCGCCTGCGGCTGTGCCTCATCAGTAAAATACAAAGTCATAAAATCGATGCGAAACTCGCCCTTATCCACCGCCCTCAACGGACGGGAATTATACATCGTCTGATACTGCTTCTCAGTACACACCATAGGAAACTCAATCCCCAGCCGATCGGTCAGCACGGCAGTACCGTCACAATGGGCGCAGTCGTTCTTCGGACAGGCACGAAACCGCATCAAGGGCAACCGCCCGTACAACACCGCCCCTCGGGGCAAGTCCCCGCCCAAGGCGCGGATGCGCTGACGGGACAACTCAAACGATACGGTGGCATCCGCCAGCCCCAGCTTTCCATACTCTTGCAAGGCCGCCGTATTAAGAATGTTCAACCCCGCACCGCCGTGCACGGTAAAGCCCATATCCTTGGCCAAGCACAGTACGCCGATGTTGTCGGCCTGCACTTCATTCAAGCCTTTTTCCTGTAAGACCGCCAGCCGAGCCCGTAATCTATCTTCATCATAACACAACGCCGGCAATTCCGCAACCGCCTGACCCTCAAAAAATCCGATCAGCTCCGAATTTCTCTCCCACTCATCCAGCGGCAGAATGATCTTCTCGGCATACTCACTGCCCGCAATCTGCTCTGCCCAAGAAAACCGCAACCGAATCTGCGGCCGCCGTACCTTGGTGTCCTCACCAATCTGCGGCATCTCGCCGCAGGCAATCGGCCGAACCTCTCGCCGATGAGCGGCAATGGCTTCCACCGCACGACGGCGCAAATCATTCAGCAGGGAAGCGGGCAATATCCGATCGGTATTATGAAAGGTAAACTCTCTCAAATAGTAGGGCGTCCCGCCCAATTTGGCCATGGCCGCCCGTGCCCGCTCCTCGTCGGTCGGGGCGTTGCGTGCCACCTCGGTCGCCTGCTCGACGGTAACGGTAAACCCCTCACAGTCGGCTATCAAAACCCCCGCCGTCAAATCCAGTTTCATGTCAATGGGGATGCGGGGCATCTCCTTGCGGTACAACTGCGCCAGCTCATCCAGCACGCCGCCCGCCGCCGTCACATCCTCTTTACGGCGAATTCCGAACATATCCAGGGTGCGCCGCCCCGTAAGATACCCGTCGGTGAAGCCCCAACGGGAAAATACCGCCTGCAGTTTCTGCATATCGGGCGTCTGCCCCTCACGGGCTTCTCGGCAAGCCGTCACCGCCGCCGCTACATATTCGGGGCGCTTCATCCGCCCCTCAATCTTCACCGAAGCCACACCCATCTGCTCCAACCGTGACAGTTGCGAAATAGCCGACAGATCTTTCAGAGAAAGGGCGTGCTCCCGCCCGTGGCATTGAAAGTTCAGGCGACAGGGCTGGGCACACAACCCGCGGTTGCCCGACCGCTGCCCGAGCAGCGAGGACAAATAACACATCCCCGAGGCCGACATGCATAACGCCCCGTGGATAAAAACCTCAACCTCTAACTTGGTGTTTTTCGTAATATGTTCAATCTCATCCAGTGTCAGTTCCCGAGCCAGTACCACACGGGAAAAACCGAGTTGTTCCAAGACCCGAACGCCCGACAGGTTGTGCACTGTCATTTGGGTGGAAGCGTGCATCGGCAGGGTAGGGGCGCACTCACGCACCATGGCGGCCACCGCCAAATCCTGCACAATCACCGCATCCACGCCCACGGCGCAAATGCTCTGCAAAGCGGCATACAAGGTCGGCCGCTCCTCGTCCTTGATCAGGGTATTGAGTGCCACATGAACCTTCACGCCCCGCTCGTGGCAATCGGCCACCGCCTGCGCCAACTGTTCCTTATTAAAATTGGCGGCCGCACCCCGAGCCGAAAACTGGTTCAGACCCAGATACACGGCATCGGCACCGGCACGCAACGCAGCCGTCAGCGACTCCGCACTTCCCGCAGGGGCCAAAATCTCCATGTGCTCACTCCTTTCTTTCTTCCTATCTATTATTATAATCGTTACCGGAATCTTTTTCAACCACCGGAACGATGATTCTTACATTTACTCTAAAATGTTGGCTTTACATTTTGAGTTAGATGTGATAAAATAACACCATACCACACTACAATTTTAATATTTGATAGTTTTTTTATTTGTACAAGAGAAAACTACCTTGGTAAAAGGTGTTCTCTCTATTCTCTCTTGTACAGATGAATTATCGGTGTAGTGTGGTAGCGAAACCGAGGGAAACACTTTTTCGGCACACCCCTCGGGGTGTGCTTTTTTATTAGGAGATGAATTATGAGGAAAAAACACATCATTGATGTAACCGGCACACCCTTAACTCCGTCACGGCAAGGCCGCAGATGCCTGGGAAACGGAGAACACCCCGAATACGAGATTTGTTGTGATTCCTGCGATTATTTTTTGTATTGCTTCCCTCAATACGATTGGCGACGGCTGAGGTATAAGATTACCCGCTGGATTAGAAAAATCACAAAAACTGATGATTTTCCACATTAAAACCACCCATATAAAATGCTATGAGCAAATTTGCTCATAGCATTTTTGTTTTCATATCATTCATTCACCATATTCCTGTTGCGTGCGACAAAGTTGCACTTAGCCAACTCAATTATGTGTTTTGCTCTTTACCGTGGTAATAGAAGCGATCAACTTTCTTCTTATGGTTCCACAGGCGTTCGTTAGTTTCTTATATGTTTGCTCATCAATAGCATCGACCTTATAAAGAACTTCAAGCCAATACTCTGTTTCGTAACATTCTTTAAGTGCAATCTCCATCTTGCTTATAAAATCTGCCTTGCTTTGCGCATATTTTGCCTCATGAGAATTCGCCCCAATGGAGGAGCAGGAACGTAATAATTGATGAACAAAAACTGTCCGTCCTTTTATTGTATCGCAAACTCTTGTTATTTCCACCGTGAGTTCAATTGCCAATTCCTTTATGGTTTTATTGTTCATCGTATCTCTCTTTCTGCGATATACTCGCTTTGCTCCTGCGATATATTTGCTTGGCAAATGCGATATAACCGCACGTTGTTCGGTTGCGATATGATATAAATTCCCTCTTCACGTCCCGAAGGGACATATCGCACCGTTAGGTATATCGCACGGCAACGTATATCGCAAATTCCGTTAGGAATTTATATCGCTGCGAGGCTGTCTTTGCAAAGCACAAACCGCCTCAATATGCGGCGTATTCGGGAACAAGTCCACCGGCTGACAAGCCGTAACCGTGTATCCGTTCGCCGCAAAAACAGCGCAATCCCGCGCCAGCGTTTCAGGACCGCAGGATACGTAAACAATCCGTTGAGGCTTGGCGGCCAGCACCGCCTGACGGGCATCCTCGGTCAGCCCACTGCGGGGCGGATCTACAATAACGGTATCAAAATTCACGCCCGCTTCCAGCCAACCCTTCATGGCTTCTCCCGCCTCGGCCGCCACAAATTCGGCCTCCAGTTCGTTGGCTTGGGCATTCTTCTTGGCATCTTCAATGGCGGCGGCGCTGATCTCGGCGCCGTACACCTTACCCGCATGGCGGGCGGCGGCCAGCGTAATCGAACCCACGCCGCAGCACAGGTCGGCCACCGTCTGCTCCTTGGTCAGTTGCGCCATCTCCAATGCTGTTTTATATAGAATCTCGGCCGCCTCGTGATTAACCTGCATAAAAGCGGCAGGCGAAACGGTCAGATTCACGCCGGCTAAGGTCTCGGCAATCCCCGCTTTTCCCCACAGAATATCCGCCTTGTGCGGGTTACGCTCGGTAGCGTGAGCAAAGCAGGTAATCCCTGCCTCGGCCAACGCCTGGGTAAACTGCCCAACATGAGGCAGGGCTCCATCACCCGTAATCAGGAGCAGAGAAATCTCTCCCGACGAGCCGATACGGAAGGCGGCACGGGACAACAATCCCTCTTTGGTGGCAGGCCGATACAAACGGGCGGCGGTACGCTGCGCCCAACTCTCGGTCAGCTCAATAAAGGGCTCTAACCGAGAATCGTAACTGTTACAACCCTTGCAGGGCAGGACTTGATGGCTATTTTCAGGAAGCACTCCTAAAATTACCTTGCCATCCACCCGACCAAAGTGCAGGGTGACCTTGTTACGATATTCCTCGGTCTTGGGTGAGGGGATAACGAGCAACGGCTCTACCTCCAATTTCCCGATACGGGAGAAGGCGGCACGCACGCGCCCCTGCTTATATTCCAATTGCTTATTGTAGGATAAACAGTTCCATACACAACCGCCGCACTTCTCCTGCCCACAGAAACAAGGCACACGGGCGGCGGTGGAAGATACGATCTCCTCGGTAACCGCTTCCCAGAATCGCGGGGTACGTTTGGTGATACGGGCGAGTACCACATCGCCCGGCAAAGCGCCGGTAACAAAGACGACGACACCGTCGGCACGAGCTACACCGCGGCCGTCGTGAGTAGTTGCAATAATGCTAAGCTCGATGGTTTCCATGATTCCTCCGTTTTGAAAAAGGGGGCGCAACCGAGGCTGCGTCCCCTGGGTATTTGCACGTCTTGGCCGATCAGCCTTGGTTACGCACCACACGGCGCGCTTGCTGAATCAGCGAAAGGTTCTTATCATAATGTTCTTCGGCCTGCGCCAGTACCGCATCGGCAAACTCCACGGCACTGCGCTTGATACGCTCGGCATCGGCTTCTGCCGTGGAGCGCAGTTCCTCGGCATACTTACGCGCCTGCAAAATAATATCCTGCTCATTTAAAATCTGCTCACTCTGCACACGGGCTTTCGAGAGCATGGCCTCGGCATCGGTGCGGGCTTTCAACAAAATCTTCTCTCTCTCGTCGAGCAGATTACGGGCACGGGAGATCTCGGTCGGATAATGGGTATGTAGGCCTTGGGAAATGCGAACCATCTCCTCTCGGTCGAGCACCACCTTGCCACTGCTCAGCGGTACACGCCACGCCTCCTCCAATACATTGTCCAGATCCTGCATCAGCTTTTCAAAGTCGTTCATTGGGTAACCCCCTGTCTGTATTTGGCTGTGATCCGTTGCTCCACACAGGCCGGAACGAATCGGGACATATCGCCCCCGTGCGCCGCCATCTCACGCACCACGCTGGAAGACAGATACATATGCTCAGGCGAAGTGGTCAAAAATATCGTTTCCACCTCGGCATTGATCTCTTTGTTAAACAGAGCCATCTGAAACTCATAGTCAAAGTCGGACACGGCACGCAAACCCTTCACGATCGCCGTTGCCCCTATTTTCTTGGCATAATCCACCAACAGCCCATCAAAAGAAGAGGCCGATACGTTGGGCAAATCGGTAATGCAATCCCGAATCATTTCCACCCGCTCCTCCACCGAAAAAACACATTTCTTCGAGGAGTTCTGAAGTACCGCCACCTCTACATGGTCAAACAACTTGGCCGCACGGCTGATAATGTCCAAATGCCCGTTAGTAATCGGGTCAAACGAACCGGGACATATCGCTATTCTCATACATTTTCCTCGCTTTCATAGCGGTATACATGTAAAATTACATGCCCATACTTGCGGGGCTTGTCCTTAAAAGAGCCTACCCGCTCGGGCAACTCCACACCCCGCTCGGCCTCACAAATCACCGTTGACCCCTCGTGCAGATAGGGCAACAGGAAGGATAGCGCCGCCTCGTACATCCCCGCCTCAAACGGGGGATCAATATAGGCCACATCCACCCGCGGCGTCGGAAATAACGTCGCCAATCGGCTATAGGGGGCATTGTAGGCCTTGACCTGACGGGACATATCCATCTTCTCCAAATTCTTGGATAGCGTCTGAAACGCCTGACGGTCGGGCTCAAAACAGTAAACCACGTCAGCACCCCGAGAAAGGGCCTCGCAGGCCATCTGCCCGCTCCCCGAAAACATGTCCAAGAATACACCGTCGGGAATATCAAATTGCACCATATTAAAAGCCGCCTCTTTGACCTGATCCATCGTCGGCCGCACCTGTTTGCCAACAGGCGAGAGCAGACGCAGGCCTCGGCGGGAACCGGATATAATTCGCATACCGTTTCCTTTCGGGTTATTTCTTATATTATATCACAAACTTCTCACTTGTGAAGAAATTTTTTCACTTAATTCTGTATTTTTCCACCCGTTCGCGCTCTGGCGTCACATAAAGCGTCGTCTGATGGGTATAGGTAACCATACCAAGCCCCGCTCCCGCCATCTTTTTCACATAGCGCGCCCGCGTCATATCCACCGCCGTCTTGCCCGCCTGCTCACCCGCGCTGTAAAGGGCGGCCACCTCGGCCGCAAAGGTAATCACCTCGGGCGAAGGCTCCTCGTCCCGTATAATCACGTGCGACCCCGCCGCATCCAAACAGTGCAACCACCACTCGTTCTTCTGTGCCGTGTGATGGGTTAGGTGCTCGTTTTGTAAATTGTTCTTGCCGGCCAGAATCTCAATCCCGTCAAAGCGGAACCGATGCGGCTGCGCCTTCTGGGGCTTGACCTTCTTGCCCTGACGGTGCAAATACCCGCCCTCGGTCAACTCCTCCCGAATCTCGGCCACCTCGGCGCCCGTCTCGGCACGGGACAGCGCATCCAGTACACTCTCCAAATAGAGCAACTCCTTGGCCCCTTTTTCCATCTCTACCGCCAGATACTCCATGGCCGTCTTGGCCTTGCGGTAGATTTTGTAATAGCGCTGGGCGTTAGCCGCCGCCGATAAGTCTTTGTCAAGAGGGATCACCGTTTCGGGGCAGGACTCCTGACTGTAGTCCACCGCCGTCACCTGCATATCGCCCTCACGGATGCGGTAAATGTTGGCCGTAATGCCGTCACCCCACACCCGATATTTTTCCTTTTCCCGATTCTCGGCCAGCTCACTCTGCTGCGCCGACAACTTGCGGCCAAGGCGCGCCATGTGGGTCTGTACCGTCTTTTTCAGGTCAGCCCCCCGCGCCTGCACTACCGCTTCCCGTGCCCGACCCGCAAAATATGCATCCAGCAACGCGCCCGCCGACTCGTATACCGTCTTATCCGCATACCCGCCGTACTGGGCAATATCCACCAAAGAAAATTCAAATAACCCCTTGGTTTCCTCCCGCAAAGCCACAAAGCAAGAATGATTCTCGATTTCGCCCCGAAGCCAGTCAATACCGACCATCAACTGTGCGGCATCGGCCTGCTCGGCCCGACAATCGACGGCATATCCCGCCCGCACGGCAATCTCCCGCGCCAGCAGGGGAGAGAGTCCCGAAATGAGGGAAAGCAGTGCCTGTTTTACCGCTCCGCCCCGTGACAACGCCTCTCGGACAGCCTCTACCGTAACCTCTCCAAGCAAAATTTTATCCTGCGCTTGGGGAAACTCATACCGCCCGCCGGGCAGAATGGGTCGCTCGGCCGACATCGACAAATCCACCCGCCGCAAGGCGTCAAGAATCCGTCCGTTCTCGGTCACAATCACATTGGCGCACCGCCCCATAAACTCGGCAATCAAACAGCGAGTCACGGCATCGCCCATCTCGTTGGTCGCATCAAATTCCAGCACCGCCAAACGGTCCTGTCCCATCTGGGTGACCTGCCTTAATCTCGCCCCCGCCAAAACCTTGCGAAGCAACATGCAAAAGGCAGGCGCTTGCGGCGGATTGTCGGGTCGGGTCTCGGTCAGGTGCATACGGGGCGCTGACGGATCGGCACAGACAAGCAACCGTCCCGAAAAGGACGGTCCTCGCAATACCAATATTAACTCGGCCGGCGTCGGCTGATACACCTTGTCCACCTTAGCCCCAATGGCAGGCTTAAGGGTACGACAGACCGCCGAGAGAAAAATTCCGTCAAAGGGCATACCGTTCTCCTTTAGAAAATGCGAATCACATCGGTGTGCTCGGCCCGATGCAGCTCAAGCGCAGGAAAGGCCGATCCAACCGCCTGCATCAGCGGCTCAATCACCACATTCTCGGTGGAGAAGTGCCCCGCATCAATCAGGGTCAGCCCCAGACGCTGTGCCAGCTGAAAATCGTGATACCGACAGTCGGCCGTCACATAAGCATCGGCAACTTTGGCCGCCTCCTCAATATAATCCCGTCCACTGCCGCCCATCACGGCCACACGCTTGATGGGACGGTTCCCGCAAACGGCACGCACAAAGGGGGTGTCCAGCGCCGTCTTCACCACGCCGCAAAAATCTTCGGGGGCGGTTTCCTTCACGTCACCCACACACCCGAACATCAAATTCTCCTGCTCCTCCACCGCAAAAATGGGTTGCGGCTTTTGCAAGCCAACGGCCGCCGCCAAGGCATCGCCCACGCCGCCGACCGAAATATCCAGATTGGTGTGCATACTGATCGCGGCAATCCCCGCCTTGCACAACCGCCATACCCTCGCATCGCTCTGCGGCGTCACCTGCAAAAGTCCCTCTCGAATGAGAGGATGATGCGCCACAATCACCTGCGCCCCCAACTGCTCGGCCTGCGCAATCACCGCATCGGTGATGTCCAGCGCAAACAACACCCGATTGACCTCGGCATCGGGATCGCCGCACATCAAACCGGTATTGTCCCATCGGCACTGGTTCGCTTTGGGATATCTATCATATAAAAATTGTTCCAGTTGTCCTACTGTCATTGTCTTTTCTCCAATTCCCGTATCCGCGTTTCCAGCTCGGCCGTGTCCCGTCCCGCCTGCGCCTCATTCTCTCGGCGCAACCGCAACAAGTCCAGCCGCCGCTTCACATACTCCCGCCCAACGGCAGAATCAGTAAATATTCCTACTTCCAAGTCAACCTCGCTGTACGGCGGGCTTTGCCCACGGCGGGCATCGAGGATCACATAGATCATTTTGCCTTCCCGCACATAGCGTTCCCGCTCAATGACAAACCCATTCTCTACCAGATATCGGCGAAGTTCGGCCGCCTTGGTCATGGGCTGCAACAGCAATTGCGTATATACGGCAAGGGTGGCTCGGGAGAGAATATCGGCGATCATCAGCCCGCCCATGCCGGCAATCACCACAGTGTCGCAATCGGCACACACGGCGGGGATTCCGTCGCACAACACCCGCTCAATCCGATCGGTCAAGCCGGCGGCGGCAATGGTACGCCCCGCACTTTCCAGCGGACCTTTCTTGATGTCGCAGGCAAAACCGCCCGTGCATTTTCCGTTTTGTACCAGCGCAACGGGCAAAAGGGCGTGGTCGGTACCGATATCGGCAACCGTCCCGCCCTTTACCATATCATAAATTGCGCCCAGCCGGTTTCCCAGTTGTGACATTACTCTGCCTTGCCGGCCAGATACTCGTTGATCTTATTCACCAGCATATCGGCATCGGTGCCGTGAACGGCACAAGCTTCCTCTACCGTCTCCCCACGGGCGGCCGAACAGCCCAGGCAATGCATGCCAATGGCAAAGAAGAAGGGGGCAACGTTGGGGTCCAGCTCCAGCACGTCGGCAATGATCATATCTTTGGTAACCTGTTTCATAAGATTAACCTCCCTTTATTTTCTATTTTTATTATACCTGTCCCGCCGCCGATATGCAAGGACTTTTCGCAAATTCTTGGCATAGCAAAGACCTTTATAAACTTGTCGAAAAATACTTGAAAAAGATTCCATTATCATATACAATGAAAGAAAAACATATAAAGGAGATTCCCCCATGAGCAAGAAAGTAGCTTTTGTTACCGGTGCTTCCAACGTTACCGGTAAGGCCATTGCCTTAGAAATGGCAAAGGCCGGTTATAATGTGATCGGTTTTACCTATGCCGGCAACGAAGACGGCGCTAAGAAGACCAAGGCTGAACTGGAAGCCCTCGGCGCTCAGGCCGCCTATTATAAAATGGATACCCGCAACATCGAAGAATCGATGGCTACCCTCAATCAGTTCACCGAGGAGTACGGCGCTCTCGATGCCATGATCAATAACGTCGGCGTTACCACCACTTGGAAATTCCTCGATGTTACCGTTGACGATTTCGATTGGATCAGCGAAGTCAACATCCGCGGCACCTATTTCATGACTCAGGCCGCCGCCAAGAACATGGTTGCCAACAACAAGAAGGGCTTTATCATCAACATTTCTTCGGTTCATGCCATCGGCACCTTCCCCAGCCACTCGGCCTATGCCACCACCCGTGCCGCCGTTTCCCGCATGACCCGCTCGATCGCTCTGGAGCTGGCTCCCTACGGCATCACCGTCAACGCCTTCGCTCCCGGCTATGTGGATATGACCTCGGCTCCCAAGTTCGAAGATCCTGAGAAGAAAGCCCGTGAGCTGGAGATGCAGAAGAAAGCCGCTCGCTATATGCCCACCCGCCGCTGGCAAAAGCCGCAGGAAATCGGCGAGTGCGTGGCCTTTATGTGCTCCGAGTCGGCCCGCTTTATCGTTTGCCAGACCATCTTCGCCGAAGGCGGCGTTACCATCCCCATGGGCTCGGCTCCCTATTGGCCCGACTCCATCGGTCTGAACAAAGACCTCGAAGACTAAGAGATAAAAAATCCCTCCGGAATCTTCCGGAGGGAATTTTTTATTCGTTCTCGGTTAAAATCTCATGCACCTGTTCGGATACCGGACCGGGATGATCGGTCACCAACTGCTTGCTTTCCTTTTCCACATAAGTCATGCCCTCAACCCCTTTTTTCAGGTCCTTCATCACATCGGCATAAATGCGGGCATATTCATCGTCTTCCTCTTTTTTCTCAGGCTCGGCCCGCTTCTCCTGAATCTCGTCCAACAGTGAGGCCACATCCTTGGTCACCGACATGTCGGGCGCTTCGGGCGAGCCATAAGGCGCCTTATCCTTAACCTGCGCAATCCGCTCAAAAATCTCGTTTTTCTTTTGCTCCACCGCATCGGCTACCGCCGCTTGGGTGGCCGCACGAAGCTCGGCACTCTCCCTCGTCTGCTCCTGCACCAGCTCGTCTACCGCAATGGCTTTGTCCTCCACCAACTGCTGTACCTGCTGTGCGCCTGCCGCCGCCGTTTCCAAGAGTGCATCGGCTACCTTCTTAAATTCACTTGCTTCACTATTTGTCGTGATATCCATAAGTTCTCCTATTGAGACATTTCTTATTTGTCCCTATTATAGCAGATTTTGTCGCCGCTTGCAAGCCCAAAAGTTCTTGTGCCTTCCTATCTGTTTATGCTATACTGAAAATATGAAACAAGTATGCACCCTCTGTCCCCGCCGTTGCGGGACAGACCGATCCAAAAACAACGGCATCTGCGGCGTCCCCGATACCTTCTATCTGGCTCGAGCCGCCCTCCATCATTGGGAAGAACCCTGCCTCTCGGGACGGCAGGGCAGCGGCGCTGTCTTCTTTAGCGGTTGTAACATGGGCTGCGCCTTCTGCCAAAACCACCAAATCTCCCAAAAAGGCAAAGGCAAACCCACCTCACCCGAACACCTGCAACAAATTTTTAAGGAACTGAAAGAACAGGGCGCCCATAATATCAATCTGGTCACCCCCTCCCACTATACCGAAAAACTCCTCCCCCTGCTCGATGATATCGACCTACCCGTCGTCTGGAATTCCTCGGCCTATGAATCGGTCGAAACCCTCAAAAAACTGCAGGGAAAAGTGGATATCTTCCTGCCTGATTATAAGTTTGCCGATGCCGCATTGGCCAACCGACTCGCCCACGCCCCCGACTATCCCCAAATCGCAAAAGCCGCCATTCTCGAAATGTATCGGCAGGTCGGGGACTATGTATTGGAAGACGGCCTGCTCCGCTCGGGCGTACTCATTCGCCATCTCGTCCTGCCCGGCAAGGAAGAAAATACCCGTGCCGTCATCGACTGGGTGGCCGACACCTTTTCCCACGGACAGGTGCTCTTTTCCCTCATGAGCCAGTACACCCCCTACCGTACGCTCGATGACCCCGACCTCAACCGCCGTCTGGACAAACGGGAGTGGATACGCGCCCGTAATTATATGAAGAAAAAAGGCATCACCGAAGGGTACGTGCAACACCTCTCCTCGGCCAAAGAAGAGTATACCCCCGCCTTCGATTTCACGGGAATATAAAAAGGATGTGTAGAAAAATTCTACACATCCTTTTTACTATTTTGCGATATATGGCCTTGCCATGCGATATATTTTACCGTGTAAAATGCGATATGTTTTCCTTACGGTAAACGCAATATGATATCAATCCCCTCTACGCCCGAAGGGCATATCGTAAGACTTTGTCTTATATCGCACCTCTTGGTATATCGCAAATCCCATTAGGGATTTATATCGCTGCGTAGTGTCCTTACGGATACAACACATTGGCTTATCCTTTTTCAAAATAACTCTCCAGTTTCGGGAATAGGGCAGGGAAGACAAAGCGACGGGTAAACAGCCGATCAAACCACCCGATAATCGGGCTGTTAATGATGGCCGTCACGATTGTGGCCACACCCACACCCACAAATCGTCCGAAAATAACCAGCGTCAGCACAACCGCCACCGCCAAGCTGCCCAGATCGTAGAACCGCTTGACCCGTCCTCGGTCCCAGCCCTTGGCCGCCGCCACTCCCTTAACAAAATAATCGTACATCTGCGGATAGAGATAGGCATGAAAACTCAGCGCCACCGCAAAGGCGGTGATAACCGACCCGCCCAAGAAAAAGGCAATCCGTATCGACCAATCCATACTCCCCGGCACCGTCACCAAAGGGTTGAAGATCGGGATAACCGTCCTCCAAAAATCCAGCATCGCTCCGTAAATCAGACAAGTGCCAAACGACACCAAATACAGCGGTCGAAACCGCTTGACAATCAAACAAAAGGCAATCAACAATCACGCCTGCACCAGATACTCACTCTGCCCAAAAGTCAAAAACCCCAACGCCTGACTGATAATATAGGCAGGAGCCACCACCATCGACAGTCCCAGATCGGCCGCCGACACCATCGCCACCGAAAAGGACATGGTAAT
>JAZQVM010000078.1:0-53618 GCA_045631845.1 Eubacteriales bacterium
CTTTCATAGCCACCGTGTATCCAAGTTCTTCAAACGGCAGTTGCAGGTAGCCCCAGTCCCCCAAGGCATTGACATCGGCAATTACCACCGTCACACCCTGCCGCTCCACCGCCTCATATAGTAAGGTCAGCGTGTTTTTATCCACATTCTTACCGCCCAGCACAACCGTACTGTTCGGCACAATATTCTCCGCATCCAGCACCTTAATTTGTGCGCCCGACTGTTGAAGCAGCACCAGCGCATTGGCATACAGTCCGTTCATGTAGACCGCACCCGATAAGGTGGGGCGTTCCTGCGCATCCGCCACATACACCGACTTATCGTAGGCAACATCGGTCCCCTCCAATACCGCACGGAAGGTATATACCCCCGCCGGCAGTTGAGCAAGAGAGATCTCCTCGTCCAGAATCGTTATCGCCGAAATAAAGTGTCCTGTTCCGGTATAGGCCGGCGTGACCGCCACCGTCTTTTCCCAAACCGCATCACTCTCGCCCATTAAGGCAAAGCGTGCCGTATACTCTTTCTTCTCCAGCGCACCTAAGTCCGATAACGAAACCTGTACCGCCAACCGATCGGTATTATAGAGCGTGTCCGTTTCAAAGTCCACACACCAACAGGTATCTTTCAGCCCGTTGAGTCCCTGCAATTCGGTCCCCTCGGCTACCGTCACCGAATAACCGTTGACCTTTCTGTTGGCTCGAACCTCATTCAAATCCTCTACATCCAGATCCGACAGAAAAACGGCTCGCAAAGGTTCCACTTCATAAACAGGCAGATCTCCGTGAATGTCGCCCGTGCCGATCTCTTTTTCGGTATCGACACCGTTACGCACCCCTTCATTGCCCATATACCCATCCCAGCTCAGCGAGCCGGGATTCGAAGCCGAAGCCGTAGCCAAATTCCCGTCAGTACGTCCGGACGAGAGAAATACCAGCAAATCATTGTCATAGGTACGGCAAACATCCAGCGCATCCACCGCCGCCCGATAATTGTTCACATAAGGCGTAGCGGTATCCTTGGCCTCATTCAAAATGCCAACGATCGCAAAGGACGGATGATTGCGATCCCGCTCGATCAACTGCCGTAACTCACGCCGAATCAAATCTTCTCCATACTCGCTATCCATCTTGTTGGCCATGGCCGTTTCCTGATAAACCAAAAGCCCCAACCGATCACAATAATCCAATATTGCAGACGGCGCCGGATGCCCCACAAAGCGCACCATGTTAAATCCGCACATCTTATATTCCATCACCTGTGCACGCAACGTCTCTTCAGTCATATCCGCACTCACCAACAGGTTGACGCTCTTGACATACAAACGCTTGCCGTTGAGCAGAAAATACCCCTGCGAATCAATACGAAGATCCTTAAATCCCACTTGTACCGCCGAGGAATCGGCAAACCTCACCTCATCGGCCAAACAGTCGATCCACACCGTGTACTGATACGGATCGGTCACACTCCACGCATGAAAATCTTTCAGTTCCATCGTCACCGTGTGTTTGGATAAACCGGGAACGGCATTAAACGTAGCCCCAACCGTAGAAAGTACCGCCGTCTGATCGGCAGGACTGATCCGCGCCCGAATATCCACCGCCACCGTTTCGGTTGCCGGATTATCCACAATCACCTGCACATTTACCTTACCGTTCTCATATTGCGTATCTACAAATATATCTGCAATGGCAATATCCGGCACCACCGACAGATAGACCGGCCGTTGCATTCCCTGCCCGTTGTTCGGTCCTTGCGGCAACGCCTGCCCGTCCTCTCCGCGTACGGTAGACCCATCATTGGCCGAGAATAAACGAACCACCAATAAGTTATCCTGATCCTCCCGAATAAAGGCCGTTACATCAAAGGAAAACTCCCCGTATGCCCCTTCGTGATCTCCGATATAATTGCCGTTGAGCCACACTTTGGCATAATACCGACACCCGCCAAACGATGCTACGACCCGCTGTCCGTCCTCCAGATTCAGATCGGGAGTAAACCGATGGAAAAACCATGTCGTCGATCCATCCTCTCCCGCCTCATACGGCAGGGATACCGCAGGCACCTGTGACGGATACTGCTGATACCACAACTGGTCTTCTCCCTCATTATCCTTATCCGCCACGACCCGCCAGCCATCAGCCAGCACCATCGACGCATCGGGCACTGGCATCAGATTTTCCGCTGCCGAATCGTAATATGCCGCCGATACCGACACAAGCCCCATCAGCAAAACAAGAACTATTACACAAGATATCATCTTTTTCATGGCATCATCCCTCCGTAAACGCTACCCGTACCATCGGGCGGGCATCCGCCATCGCCACGGCAACCGCCTCGGCAAAGGACAATCCCTCACCCACCGTCGGCACCTGCGATACATCCATCGAAACGGCACAGGCATGGTCATTCTGATCGGCAATCACCAGCATACCCACCGCATCCGCATAACTAAGCAGTGCCTGCGTTGGCTGTCCCAACGGATGTAAAACATGGATTCCGCTGTTCTTTGCCCGATTCACAAATGAGCGCATCTCCGACTCCCGACGCATTACCTCTTGCGATAAATCCATAATCCGCAAGTTCTCAGGGGGTTGGGCGGCAAATCCGATCGAACGGCTCACCGTATCTACCCAATTCTCCGAAGACTTGGGCGAAGAAGCAATTACCGTTAGATCATATAAATAGGGATGGGCAATATCCCAGTACAAAACATCGTCTGCCTTCATGCTCAAGGTGTGTAACCCCACACCGCCATCGGCCTGCACCTGCTGAGTCACACGAGCCATCACCTTGCCGGTATCCAGCGCCGTCAATACCGCCGTCAATACCACCGGCTCATTGTTCTTGGCATTTTCCAGCATAACCTCCGCATACAAAGTTTCCTCTTGAACCTTAACCGAAACGTCGGCCACCATCACCGTCGGCCGCACCGCCAAGGAAGTACGCGTTACCGCCGCATCACGACCGGCACGAATCACCAGCGTGTTCGTGCCCACACGCTTAACCGTATCGGTAACATCCAGCCGATATTCCCCGTCGGCAAACTCCCGATCATCCACCTGCGTTCCGTTAAGCCAAACGGTAGCAGCCTGTCCCAAATCACACAAGGAAAGGATCACCCGATCCCCCTTGATCAAAGAGGAAGCAAAGGTATTAGCATACCATACCGTATCCGCGTCCGTTTCATTATCTTCGTCAAATCCGTTGCTCCATCCGTTCTGCTCGCCCGTTTGATCGGCATCCCCACGCATCTTCCAACCGGTATCCAATACCTGTCCATTCCGTGTTCCGCCGGCACAAGCCGTCAGCCCAATAACGATCAGCAAAGCCATAAACAGGGCACACATCCGTCTTTTCATTTCGTTCTCCTTTCCTAATAAAAGGTATATATGGTTATTATACCACAAGACATCCAAAATTTGAAGACATAATATGAAAAAGAAGCCGAATATATCGGCTTCCCTTCTTAATTCAACAAAACAATTCCGAAATTCAGATAAATAGCAAAGGCGCACCATACAGCATAGGGCACCTGCAACCAGCCCGCCGTGCGGTCTATGCGGAAATACCCAACGGTATAAGTAAGAATTAAAATCCACAATACCAATAACCAAATCAAAGCAAACAACCACATCTGACAAACAAAAAAGAAAATCGACCAAAAGAAATTAAATACCAACGATACATAATAGACGGTCAGCGGCGGCGCCTGCTTATCTTTACATCGAATCCGCCAGGACGACACCCCCATAAGGATATACAAAACCGTCCACACCACCGGAAAGAGCCACCCCGGCGGCGACAGCGGCGGCTGGTTGAGAGCGGCAAAATCCTCCATCGCCCCCATCGTCAACAACCCCGACACCAATCCTACTCCCAGCGGCAATGCGATGTTAAGAATCAACGATTTGTATTTTTTCCAAAAAGAAAGCATAGAATCACCTCATTGGTATTCTATGCTCTCCTTGTCATAATTATCCATGAAATTGTGGTAACCATCCCCGTCGGTATACCCGATCACCTCGGCCAATTTCACATTCTCCATCGCACGGAAAATATTGATGGGCACCTGACTGTTATTCTTGGTCAGATCCTCAATCATCCGCTTGACATACTTACGCTTACTGGCACTCTCGCTGTCACACCCCGCATCCTTAGATGTGACCCGACAAGCACACTGCAAAAACTCCAACTGATTATACTTGGCAAAGCGCACGATATCCTTTTCCCGCACGCAATAGAGCGGACGGATCAACTCCATGCCGGTAAAGTTGGTCGAATGGAGTTTGGGAAGCATGGTCTGCACCTGCGCCCCATACAGCAACCCCAGCAATGTCGTTTCAATCACATCATCAAAATGATGCCCCAATGCAATCTTATTACACCCCAACGATTCGGCAAAAGCATACAAATGCCCCCGCCGCATACGGGCACACAGATAACAAGGGTTTTTCTCTGCTTGATCGACCGACTCAAACACATCGGTCTCAAAAATATCGGGGACAATGCCCATACGGGCACAGTTTTCCTCAATCTTTTTTCGATTCTCACGGCTGTAACCGGGGTCCATCACAATCACCCGCAACTCAAACTGACAATCTCCATACCGTTGCAGTTGTTGCATGCACTTAACCAGCAACGCCGAATCTTTCCCGCCCGACAGGCAGACGGCAATGCGATCCCCCTCGTTGACCATCCGATATTTCTTAACCCCTTCAATAAAGCGGTTCCAAATGGTCTTGCGATAGGTGGTGATAATACTGCGCTCGATGCGCTTACTTTCTTCCATACTGCTTCACAATGGCGGCATACTTCGCCTCAACCTGTTTAGACAGCCTTTCCCAAGGCACGGGAATGGTCTGTTTGGCACGTTTACCCACCGCCTTCATTTCCTCTTTGTTTTCAAAAATCTCCTCGATGCGGGCCGTCATGGCCTCCACCGATTCCTCGGCCAGATAGCCGTTTTCTCCATCGGTCACACATTCCGCGGCATTACTACCCTTGACCAATAGCGCAGGAATTCCCGCCGAAGCCGCCTCCCGCAATACCAGCGGCGCATTATCATATAGGGACGGGAAGAAGAAGAGATCGCCACACAGGAACAACCCCTCCAGTGCAACCCGATCGCTGACCCGACCGGTGAAAATACACCGATCCATCACACCGATCCGGCGGGCATACTCATGAATCTGTTTCTCATAATAGCCCGTTCCCACCAACAACAGACAATAACTGTCATCCAAGTTTGCCAGCGTATCGAGCACCAATTTGAGATTTTTTTGCCATACCATCTGCCCCACGAAGAGCAAGATCTTCTTATCTTTCGGCAAACCAAACCGCGCCATAGCCGCCGCCCGTGCCGCCTCAAAATCGGGACTCACAAAGGGATCGGCACCGTTGGGCATCACCGCAATCTCACCCTGATACCCATACTCCCGCAGGGTCTGTGCCGTGCCCTCGCTGCAAGCCCATACTACATCGCATTTATTATAGAAGTTTACAATATACCGCACCCCTATGCGAGCCAATAACTCCGATCCCGTCACCCTCTTGAAATCATCATAATATTTGCTATGGAAGGTGGAGACCACAGGAATGCCCAATTTTTTTGCCTGCTTTAGCGCATAATGCCCCAGCATAAAGGGAGAATGAACATGAAAGATATCCGCCTTAAAATCCCGCACAAAATCCTTGAGTTTTTTGGACGGCTCGGGTAACGGCCAGCCATATCCCACAAAGGGGATGCGGGCTGAGCGAGTACGCATGATCGGATAATCGTCCTTGTCCTGATACCCCTTTTCAATGGTCGGGGCTACAACCGCCGAATCCATATGGGTGGCATAACGATCGACGGTGTGAATCACACCGTCGACATTCGGATAATATAAATCAATAAACTGAATGCTCTTCATCGCTGTTGTCTTCTTTCCCTAATCGCTTACGAATCTTCGGCGCCAAAGCATTATAACCATAAACGCCCACGCCCAAAAGCAGAAATAGATAATAGGTCAAAAACCGCCAAATCGCCATACCCCAGAAGGTATTGCTGTTGAGATTACGGAAGATCGTATAGAAAGTTCCTTCGGCCGCACCCGCATTGCCCGGTGTCGGAATATAGGCAATTCCGGCATAGATATAGGACGTCAGCGTCAGCGCATCTACAAAGGTAACGGGCGAACCGAAAGCCCGCAACACAAAAAACGGGGTGGACATCAGAGCTACCTGATAGGCAATGCCAATAAGCATAACCTTCACAATCAGCCCCTTAACCTTCGCCATCTCGGCCAGTGCCGTACGATACTCCTCCAGCGAGGAAACCATCTTGGCCTGACTCCTTTCGGGATCCTTAAAGATCTTGAGCCTGCCCAGCACCCGCACACCCCAAGCCAGTATCTTAGTCACCGTCTTAGGGAAGAAATTAAACAGGATAATGGCCATCGGCACCAGCAGATAGAACAAAATTCCCACATACGCCATAACGTGAAGTGCCGTAGGCACCGCGTTGGCATTGATACACACCAAAATAAAGAACACCAGACAAAAGCCCAATTGCATCGACAAAAAGCCCAGCACCGGCATGGCACCGGCAATCCCCGGCGCATACCCTTGCTTGCTTAAATGATACATCTGAAAGGGCTGACCACCGGCACCCGACGGTGTAATATTATCATAATATTTGCCCAGTACCGCCGTCTGAAATGCATGCTTGATTCGCACACATCCTATGGTGTGTCGCATCATGACGCAATATTTGTAAGTCTCAAAAAAGACGGCCGAAGCAATACAACCAAAGGCTCCGATCAGCCACACCATGTTATTATCAAAGACAATATGTTCCGGAGTTTCCTTGGTAAATTCTATAATACCGGTGATTACAATTGCGCTGATATTGATCAGAACAAACAACACCGTCAGGATCAGTTTGTTGCGTTTTTTCTTCTTTTGATCGGCATCGGATAACACGGTTGTCTGTTTCTCAACATAGTCCCGATCCTTCTTCAGTTGCTCAAATTGATCCGCCATCGGAAGCCTCCTTTCGTTAAATGTTACGCCTATTATAACACATGGTCACAATTTGTTCAATAATTTTTTGTTCCCCTCTCCAAAAGTCAGCCATCCTTCACATTGACTTTCTGAAAAAGGGTGATATAATAATAGTATTGTAAACCAAAGAAAGGATCTGAAAGTTATGTCTGAATGTACTCATGATTGTTCCTCCTGTTCGGCCAACTGCTCTTCCCGCCAAAATCCGCAGGATCTTCGGGAAGCCCCTCACGCCGGCAGCCATATTAAAAAGGTAATCGGCGTCGTGTCGGGTAAGGGCGGCGTCGGCAAATCCATGGTCACCGCCATGCTGGCCGTTCGTTTGGCCCACATGGGCAAAAAAGTTGGCATCCTTGATGCCGATATCACCGGCCCCTCTATCCCCAAGGCGCTGGGCATCCATTCCCGCGCACTGGCCGAGGGCGATAGTCTGCTCCCCGTCACCAGCCGCGACGGCATTAAGGTCATGTCCTTAAACCTGCTGGTAGAAAACGAAACCGATCCTGTCGTCTGGCGCGGTCCCGTCATCGCCGGTGCCGTTAAACAGTTCTGGACCGATGTGGTTTGGGGCGAACTGGACGTGCTGTTGGTCGATATGCCCCCCGGAACGGGCGATGTTCCCCTGACCGTCTTCCAGTCCCTGCCCGTGGACGGCATCGTTATCGTCACCTCTCCTCAGCAGTTGGTCGGCATGATCGTCGAAAAAGCGGTCAATATGGCCGATATGATGGGAATTCCCATTCTCGGTCTGGTTGAGAACTACTCTTATTTTGTATGCAACGATTGCGGCAAAAAGCACTACATCTTCGGTGAGGGCGATGTCGAAAGCTTAGCCAAACGCCTCAATATCCCCGCCAGCGCCGCCCTTCCCATCGAGCCCGCCGTAGCCAAGGCCGGCGACGAAGGATTGCTCGAAGGCTACGAACAAGACTGGCTGGATCCCATCATCAATAACCTCAACGCCTAATCCCCCCACAAAAAAATAATTGGCACAGCCTCCGGTTTTTCCGTTGGCTGTGCCTTTCGTTTTATAAAAATACAAATGCCCCTTACGCTTTCTCGTAGCCTACGAGCAATCCTCCTTTTTCCGCATAAAAACTGCACAGTCCCCTAAGTTTATGTATGTCAACCCGAACCTTGTCAAATCTCTCTTGTATCATATTCCTGAGCTGCTCTGCCGCTTTCTCATTCTGACAATGCCCAATACTAACTTTACCGGATTGTAATCCATATTTTTCAAGGTCATCTACAATCGTTTCAAGGGAACGCCTTTCACCGCGGCACTTATGAGTAGGTTCCAACGTACCTTCATGACTTGCTTTACCGACAAGACAAATCCCCGCAACACCAACAAGTTTGGCAACAATCGGAGCTACTCTGCCATTGGCAACAAAGTTATTCAGAGACTTAAGCATAAATAAAAGTCCTGTTTTCTTTACATAGGCTTCTGCATGCTCACATATCGTTTCAAAATCTTCTTGAGCCTCTACAAGTTCCGAAAGCTTTTTTATAATTAGTGTGATTTCCGGTCCTGCCGAAAGCGTATCCAACACATAAACACGCTTATCCTCATTCTCTTCTTCGTACATTTTTTTTGCCGTGCAGGCTGAATTATAACTGCCGGAAAGTGCGCTGGTTATCGTAACACATATAATATCATCTGCATCACCGAAAGCATCTAACCAGTCGGCAGGAGCCGGGCAGGAAGTCTGTGATCGTTTCTTGTATTTGCTAAAGAAATCCACCATAGCATCAACATCAAGATTTTCATCATCAACAAATTCCCTTTCTGCCGTAATGATTTTCATGAAAGCACTTGCAAAGTCCACATGATCAAGTTTTAGTATATCGGAAGATGAATCCGACACAATTTTAATTCTTCTCATTCTATGATTCCTTTCTTTTTGGCCGCCATTACTTCAATAACATGCATAATAATTCTGCAGCAATCAAAAGCCATGATTGCTGCTGAATCCTACACTACATTTTCTTTATCTCTCATCGGCAAGGAAGAAAACGGCAATGGTACCGGGACCGGCATGCGCGCCGATAACCGGACCAATGTCAGCAATGTAGCAAACCTTCTCGCCCGTCTTTTCCTCAATGGTCTTGGCCAGTTCCTCGGCCTGGTCCCGGCAGTCGGCCTGACAGAGCATGATCGGCCCGTCGGTACGGGTATCTTGCAACCGCTTGAGTAGGGCATTGAGCGCAGCCTTACGTCCTTTCACCTTAGACATACTGATTAGATGCCCCTCATCGTCCACATGGAGTACCGGCTTAATGCCGAGCAGTCCACCGACAAAGGCCACCGTGGGGCTGACGCGACCTCCCCGCTTTAAGTAAACCAGATCATCCACCGTAAACCAGTGAGAGATCTTGGGGAAGGTCTCACGCACATATTGCGCCGTTTGGGCAAGATCGGCACCGTCATTACGCTTGTCTACGGCCAGTTTTACCATCAACCCTTCGCCCGCCGAGGCACACAGCGTATCAATCGTTTCGATTACTGCATCGGGATATTCCTCCCGCAGTTCCTCGGCCGCCATGGCCGCCGCATTGGCGGTGGTAGACAGACCTGTCGAGAACCCGACGTACAGTATATCCTTGCCTTCCTTCAGAAGCGGCTCAAAAGCGGCACGAAAATCGCCCATATTAGCCGCCGCCGTGCGAGCCACCGCTCCGTCTTTCATGCGATTATAAAAATCAGAAACGGGCATTTCGGTATATTCCTGATCCTCTCCCTCAAAACGAAACGACAACTTTACGCAAGAAACATCCCAATTTTCGAGCGTTTTTCCGTCAATATCGCAGGCAGAATCGGTCACAATTGCAAAATTTCTCATAATTTTCTCCTTTTATAGCCTTGTTTTTACGCTTTTTATTATGAGCATTATACCCACTTTCTTCAACCTACCAATCCATTTTTTTACTATACTGTTGACAAATCAAGGTGTAGAATTTTTAGTAGAGCACTCTACCGGCAGGAGAGTGGCAAAAAATTTCCTTGATTTCCAATGCTTTTTATGGTATGCTTATGGCGAGGTGAAGACCATGGAAGAACTCAAAATTACCATCGCCGCCAACATTGCCTCCCTGCGCAAAGCGCGGGAGATGACACAGTTTGAATTGGCCGAACGATTAAATTATTCCGATAAAGCCGTATCAAAATGGGAACGCGGCGAGTCGATCCCCGACATTGCGGTGCTTAAACAAATTGCCGATCTGTTTTCGGTGACGGTGGATTATCTGCTCACGTCCGATCACTCGGATAAAAAGGAGCAACCGGGCATCATCAGTCAGCGCAACCGTATGTATATTATGGGGCTGAGTATACTGCTGGTGTGGTTTATCGCCACCTTGCTTTTTGTTGTATTTGATGTGACACCGCTGAATACCTCAGGGCATTGGCTGACCTTTGTTTATGCCGTTCCGGTTTCGGCCGTGGTGTGGCTGATCTTTAACTGTATGTGGTTTAGCAGTAAGCTTAACTGGGCCATCATTTCCATTCTGATGTGGTCTTTTCTGCTTTGCTTATACTTAACATTGGCAACGCTGGGTAGCAACCTGTGGTTAATTTTTATTTTAGGTATCCCCGGACAGGCCATCATCTATTTATGGTCGGGCATTAAATTCAAAAAACGAACACCAAAAAGGAAAAAGGACTGAGTTTTTACTCAGTCCTTTTCAAATGCTCTTTTAATACGAGATTGATATATTGCGATAGGGAGCGATCGTCTTCTTCCGCCCTCTCTCTAAGTTTCTCCAATATATCTCCATCAATAGTAATGCTGATTTTGTCTTTCAACGGTCTCATAATATCACCCTCATATATTATACTATTTTATATAATCCTATATTGATTTTTAGTGCAAAGTAGTATAATATACTAATATATACCGCTAAGTAGGATGAGGTGGCGATTATGAATTTATTAGCCAAAGCAGAAGCGATCATATTTTCCGCAGCGCATGAGATCTATCAACACCATCTGCCGCTTGAACTGCCAAACCATATTCTCCAAGAGGTTCTTACCCTCTATCCTTTATCTGAAACTGAAATTCGAGATCGAATTGAATGGTATGTTATGGATTTCGCTCTTGCTCGATCGTTCCATAATATGGACAAACATTCCGCATACTGGGGGTACGATCTTCTTGCCGCCTTGCTGGATTATGAAATGACTAACAACTGCCTATGCCCCAATATCTTTGATTTAGAGCCAAATCCTGCCTTTTCTTTTGAACCCGAAATTGCTTCACTTTTGCCGTATTACATAAAAAAAGACTGAATTTAACGTCGTGCCATTAAGGACAGAAAAAGGATGTGTATAAAAATTCTACACATCCTTTTTACTATTTTGCGATATATGGCTTTGCCATGCGATATATTTTACCTTGTAAAATGCGATATGTTTTCCTTACGGTAAACACGATATGATATAAATCCTCCTCTACGCCCGAAGGGCATATCGCAAGACTTTGTCTTATATCGCACCTCTTGGTATATCGCAAATCCCACAAGGGATTTATATCGCTGCGTTGTATCCGTAAGGATACAACGCATGACTCAGTCCTTTTTAAATACTTGCAGGGAGCGGTGGAGGATGCCGTGCATGGCGGCGATGGCCATGCCGTAGTTGACCATGGGCACCCCTTGGGCTTCGGCTTTGGCTAAGCGGTGCTTCATTTCGGCCTCGTTTAGCATACAGCCGCCGCAATGGACGATCACCTTATATTCCTTCAGATCGTCGGGGAACGTGCCGCCCGATGTAAAGGAAAAGGCGGGCTTGGCTTTGCAATGGTTCTCGATCCATGCGGGCATCTTTACCGTGCCGATATCGTTGCACTGGCGGTGATGGGTACAGCCTTCGCTGATGAGGACCTTATCTCCGTCCTTGAGGTCGGCCAAGGCCTTGGCGCCGGCTTTAAGTGCCGACAACTCTCCTTTATACCGAGCCATCAATATAGAAAAAGAGGTAAGCGGAATATTGCTTGGCACATCACGGCTGACACGGGCAAAGACCTGCGAATCGGTAATGACCATGGCGGGGGTAATCTTCTTTAAGGTTTCTTGCAACTCTTCGGGTTGAACCGTGACGACGATGCCGTGATGATCGAGAATGTCCCGTATCGTCATCTGCTGGGGCAGGATCAGCCGTCCCTTGGGAGCCGACTCGTCGATGGGGGTGACCAGCACAACCACATCGCCCTGTTGCAACAGATCGGACACAATGACCTTTTCATTTTTCATTTTTGCGGCAAACTGCCCCAATTTCTCTTTGATCTGCTCCACACCCTCGCCCGTTACGGCGCTGGCATAAAGGCGGTTCTCGGCTCGATCGGTGATTTGATCGGCCTTGTTCCAGACGGTGAGATAGGGAATTTTCTTCTCTAAAAAGAGGGCTTCGAGCTGATGATCCTGCTCACTCACGCCAAGACTTGAATCGACCACCAGCACGGCAATATCTGTCTGCCCCAAAATCTGCTTGGCCTTTTGCACACGCTTTTCACCCAAATCCCCCTCGTCATCCAATCCGGGGGTATCGATGATCACAACAGGGCCGAGGGGCAACAGTTCCATGGCTTTTTTAACAGGGTCGGTGGTCGTGCCCTTAACATCGGACACGACCGACAGTTCCTGACCGGTAATGGCGTTGACCAGACTGGACTTGCCGGCATTGCGCATACCGAAAAAGCCGATATGCAACCGCTCACCCGATGTGGTTGACTGCAAACTCATATCCTTCTCCTTAAAAACGGAAGTCACGGCGGTTGGACGCCTTAATAGCCGCAATATTATCCTCAGCAATCTTGCGCACCTTGTCTTTAGGGATGCGGGTCAATTCCCTCTCCACCATATCGTAGCCGACGGCCTTGGTAGCATCGCTGGCATAGTCCTCCAAATACTCCGACAAGGTCATGAGCGCGTTGGGATGGCAACAGTTGAGAATCTGCCCCGTTTTGCACAGGCTCATAAACCGATCGCCCGTACGCCCCTCTCGGTAACAGGCGGTGCAGAAGGAGGGAATATGCCCGTTCTCCATCAGCCAGCGCACCACATCGTCGAGCGAACGCTGGTCGGACACGTCAAACTGCTCGGTATCGTGGGGGCGCTCATCATTCGAATAACCGGCGTAACCGCCGACCGAAGTACGGCTGCCGCCCGACACCTGCGACACGCCCAGATGCAACAGACGGCTACGCACATGCTCACTTTCACGGGTGGAGATGATGATGCCCGTATAGGGCACGGCCAGACGGATGCAGGCGGTAATTTTAGCGAAAGTATCGTCGTCGATACCGTTATCGAACTGGTCAGGGTCGATGTCCGAGGCACGCTTTAAGCGAGGCACCGAAATGGTATGAGGACCGACACCGTGCACCGCTTCGAGGTGTTCGGCGTGCATAAGCAATCCCGCAAATTCGTATTTATACAGTTCCAGCCCGAACAGAACGCCCAGCCCCACATCGTCGATACCGCCTTCCATAGCACGGTCCATAGCCTCGGTATGATAGGCATAGTTGCTCTTGGGACCGGTGGGATGGAGCTGCTCATAGCTTTCCTTATGGTAGGTTTCCTGGAACAGGATATAGGTGCCGATGCCCGCCTCTTTGAGCTTGCGATAGTTCTCAACGGTGGTAGCGGCAATATTGACGTTGACACGGCGGATATCGCCGTTCTTATGATGGACGCTGTAAATGGTCTTGATGCACTCCAAAATGTACTCGATGGGGTTGTTGACAGGGTCTTCGCCCGACTCGATGGCCAAGCGTTTATGTCCCATATCCTGCAGGGCGATAACCTCGGCCTTGACCTCCTCCTGCGTGAGTTTCTTGCGGGGGATGGTCTTATTCTTCAAGTGGTAGGGGCAATAGACACAGCCGTTGACACAATAGTTGGACAGGTACAGCGGCGCAAAGATAACGATGCGGTTGCCGTAAAAGGCCAGTTTGATTTCCTCGGCGATTTTATAGATCTGCTCAATCTTTTCGGGGATCTCGCAGGCCAGCAAAACCGAGGCCTCACGGTGGGTCAAACCGGCGCAGGTGTAGCCGACCTCTCCCTTTTTGGGGCGGGCTTTTTCCAAAATGGCGTCGATCAGTTCCACATTGTTTTTATTCTCCTCGGCATAGGCGAGGGTGGCACGGATCTCGGCATCATCAATAAATTCATGGGCTAATAACGATTTGGGATTATACATGGTTTACTCCTTTATATCGCCGCGGGCGGTGACGATCTCGTAACCGATGGCGGCCATTCTTTCCACTAAGGTTTGTTTGCTTTGGGCCGACTCGGCACCGTCGCTGACCTTATTATTATATAATTGATATTTCTTGCGCACGCTGGGGGGAGATAAATTCGGCATCACGACGTTAGCACCGGACAGTATCCCCTTTTCCCGTCCCATCGGGTCGATCGAGCCGAGGGCGGTGGTGGAAGGCAAGAGCAAATTCGGTTTGATTAACCGCAAAATAGAAAGCAGGTAGCAGGTCAGTTCGACCGTGCCCGCCTTCTCTGCCCCAAACGGGGTGTCACTTTGAGGGATAAATGGACCGATGCCGCACATGGCTGGGGAAAACTCCTCGACAAATTTCAGGTCGGCGGCCAAGTGGGCGCTGGTCTGATTGGGGGAACCGACCATGAAGCCACAACCCGTCTGAAATCCGATTTCTTTAAGGTCTTGCAGGCAACGCAGGCGGTTTTTCAATGTTAATTCCTTGGGGTGGAGGATGGCATAGTGGCTATCGGTTGCCGTTTCGTGGCGAAGCAAATACCGATCAGCGCCCGCATCGTACAGTTTTTGATAACTGTCACGGCTGCGCTCGCCCAAGGACAGGGTGACGGCGCAATCGGGGTATTTTGTTTTCATTTGGCGGATTAGTGCGGTCAGGCGCTCGTCGGTATAATAGCCGTCCTCGCCACCCTGCATGACAAAGGTGCGAAAGCCGAGGCCGTATCCCTCTTCACAACAGGCCAAAATATCCGCTTCACTCAGCCGATAACGGGAGCAATTCTCATTGGAACGGCGGATGCCGCAATAGAGGCAATCGTTCTTACAGTAGTTGCTGATTTCGATAAGACCTCGAATATAGACGGTATTGCCGTAAATTTCCTGCCGCACCCGAACGGCACGCTTGGCCAATTCTTGGGCCAAGGCTGGCGTACAATGATCAATAAGCACTTGATACTCGGACAGGGACAGGGAATGTTCCCGCTCCAGCTTATCAATCAAGGCAATCATGCTTTTGACCCCGCATAGGCCGTCTTGGCGCTCACGCCCGACAGCCGCCCGATCTTGCCCGAAAGAGCCGAAATAATATCCTGCGGAGCGTCAACGGCCACGCTGATGAGATTGATGCCCTTTTCGCAATGGGGGATGCCCATGCGGCCGATGATATACGGGCCGTATTCATGCAAAATGTGATTGAGTTCCATGGCCGAGTCGGGATTCTCCACGACCACGGCAATAACCGCTACTCTGGCTTCCATTCTTCTCTCCTAAAATAAAAAACTGCGCCCCGAAAGACGCAGTGATTTTCTGATACTATGCCGTCTTTCATCTCAAGTGTTACGTTTCGATGTCAGATTACAATACCATTATAGTGTACATATTTGTTTTTGTCAAGATTAGAACAAACAATGCCAACCGTAACTAGCGACGGGAGTCGGTAATTGTTTGAGATGACGGGAATCCGTGCGCTCTCAATTTTGCCGACCGCTCCGAGCGGTGCCCGGCAAAATCTTCGTGCTCCGGCTCCGGCAATCGCCAACGGTTATCGCTCCGTTGGCGTTGCCTCGACGAACGACGAGCCCTCGGCTCGTGTTCAATTCCCTTATCCAAACTATAACAAAAGGGAGTACCCGTTTGGGCACTCCCTTTTATTGGAGCTGGTGACGGGAATCGAACCTGCAACCTGCTCATTACGAATGAGCTGCTCTGCCATTGAGCCACACCAGCATCAAATGCTTATTTATTTTAACAAAAAACCGATTGCAGGTCAACACTTTTTATGATATTATTTTTATAGAAACTATATTTTATTTTACAAGGAGGATAATAAAATGAATATTGTACTGAACGTAAAGGGAATGTCCTGCCCTCGTTGCTCCTCTCGCCTCAAAGGCGTGCTGGAGGAAATGAATGGAGTTACCTCCGCTGTGGTAGATCATGCCGCAGGAACGGCCGTCATTGACTATGATGAAACTGCCGTCACCGTAGCCGACCTCAAAGGGGCGGTGGAAGATGCCGGATTTGATTGCGAATAAGAAAAAGGATTGAGCCGATCGGCTCAATCCTTTTTCATTTATTTACTATATAATGTTGCCTCATCAATGATAATTTTCCCATTGTCCTTTTCATATTCATTAACAGACATTTGCGCCAGAAATTCTAATTGTGCATTTAATGATCTTTTATTCTGCTTCGCAACAAAAGCAATCTTATATAAAAGTTCCGGTTCAAAACGAATCCCTGTTTGAATTTTATTTGTACCCATGATAACACCTCGCTTATATTATGATAACATTATACTAACTTTTTTCTTGCATTTATACTAACACTGTGTTATCATATGGGTGAGGTGACATTATGAACAATGATCCATGTGTGCAAAATTTCTGCCAAAACATCAAATATCTCCGATCAAAACACCAACTTTCCAAAAGAGATATGGCTCATATACTTGGCATTGGAATTGGCAGTCTAAACAAATTGGAGCAGGAGATTTTACCTCCTACTTTGGGCTGCAATATTTTATTTCATATTCTTAATGCCTTTGCCCTTTATCCCCAAGAAATGTTTTCACCGCTTGAACAAAAAAAGGATTGAGCCAATCGGCTCAATCCTTTTTATCTTTTCAATTCTACGATTGTTACACCGCTATCGCCTTCCCCATATTTGCCAAGGCGCATATTGGCGACGTTGGGATGCAGGCGCAGAATATCCCACACAGCGCTGCGCAGAGCGCCTGTGCCCTTGCCATGGACGATGGTGACGCTGGGGATGCCGGTCATCACGGCACGGTCGATAAACTGGGTCACCTCGGGCTCCATTTCGGCCACCGTCATGCCCAGCACTTGAATCTCGCTGCCCACGCCACGCTCGCTCTTGCTTGATGACATGGTGGGCATATAGGGCTTCTTCTCCTTGGGCGGTTTGATCAGCCGCACCGTTTCGAGTTTGACATCAAAACTCATCGAGCCGGTACTGACACGCAGTTTCCCCTTTTTGTCGGGCAGAGTCACCACCTTGGCGGCACGAGCCACGCCGACCACCTCAACCGTATCGCCGATCTTCAGCGGGCGGGGCAGTTCGTACTCGGTCTTTTGCTCTCGAACGGGATCGATCTCGTCGTCCAGCTCCTTAAGGGCGGCACGGGATTTATTCTTAAATTCGCCTACTTTTTGCTTGAAATCGGCTCGTTCTTTCTGCTTAATGAGGTCTTCGAGTTCGGCGATTACCCCGTCAATACGGGTGCGGGCGGCCGACACGACACGCTTGCCCTCGCCTCTGGCCTGCTCATAGTCACGGTTGAGTTTCTCTTCCATTTCCCGCGCCTTGGTCTGAGCCTTGGCGTTGGCCTCTCTCGCCTGTCGCAGAGCAGCCTCAGCCTCGTCACGCATCCGTTCGGTCTGCTGACGGTCACGATCGATGCGGGCGAGCAGTTCTTCAAAAGCGATATCGTCAGCCGTCAAATGCGTAGCGGCCGACTCGATAATTTCGGGGGAAAGTCCCAATTTTTCCGAAATGGCAAAGGCGTTGGAACGACCGGGCATACCCGTAATCAACCGATAGGTGGGGCGCAGAGTGGCCACGTCAAATTCGCAAGAGGCGTTTTTCACGCCCGCCGTTTGCAGGGCGTATACCTTGAGTTCGGGATAGTGGGTGGTGCACAGAATGCGGGCGCCTTTTTTGCGGATGTGCTCCAAAATAGCGACCGACAAAGCCGCACCCTCAACAGGATCGGTGCCGGCGCACAACTCGTCAAACAGGCACAGGGAGCGCCATGTAACCTCATGGATAATAGAAATCACATTGGTCATGTGCCCGCTGAATGTCGAGAGCGATTGCTCGATCGATTGCTCGTCGCCCACGTCACTGAAAATGCGGTCGAACACGCAGGCCTTTGAGCCATCGGCCACGGGGATCAGAAGTCCCGCCGAGGCCATGCAGCTGAGCAAGCCCAACGTTTTCAAAGAAACGGTCTTACCGCCGGTATTTGGACCGGTGATGACCAAGGTATCATACTCATCACCCAAGGCAATATCGACAGCCACCACCCGATCGGCGGGGATGAGGGGGTGACGGGCACGGCGAAGTTCGACCACGCCATCATCATTAAGGGCGGGCTTCGAACCACGCACCGCCACGGCATATTTGGCCTTAGCGAAGTTAAAATCGAAGAACATTAAAATGTCGTAATCTTCTTCCAGCAAGTCGTACTGGGCGGCGGCCAGCGTCGAGAGATCTTGCAAAATGCGCTCAATCTCGTGTTGTTCCTTGCCTTCCAACAGGCGGATTTCGTTGTTGGCCTCAACCACGGCCGAGGGTTCGATAAAGAGGGTTTGACCTGAAGCCGATACATCGTGCACCAGACCGCTGACCTCACCCTTATGCTCGGCCTTAACCGGCACGACGAAACGACCGGAGCGCTGGGTGATGACCGGCTCTTGCAGGACTTTTTGATATTTATTGGAATGGATCAGTTTATTGAGCGCTTCCCGCACACGGCCGGAGGCGTTTTGTTTTTTGCGGCGGATGGCGTACAGCTCGTCCGAGGCGGTGTCCAGCACCTCACCCTCGGCATTAAAGGAACGGCGGATGCGGTCTTCCAGCACCTTTTCGGGGCGCAGACGGTCAAAATAATCGTCCAGCACGGTCGCTTCCTCGCCACGGTAGGCACGCAGACGGCGGGCGGCATCCAACACTCGGGCCACACTGTAAAGCTCCTGCGCACTCAGCAATCCCGACACACGGATGCGGCGGAACAGATCGGCCAGATCGGGCAGATGGGTCATGGTAAAAGTGCCCTTGAGATTATACAGATGCAGGGCGGCCTCGGTGTAGTCGAGCCATTCCTGCGCCGTAATGAGATCATCGGTAGGGCGCAGGGCAAGGCATCGGGCACGCCCGCCGTCGGTTTCGGCATGGTCGGCCAGATGCTGGGTGATCTTATCAAATTCGAGTAATTTCAGGCTTTTTTCGTCGGTCATATGTATCCTCAAAGAAGTGTTCTTAAAAATTCCAAGGTTTTGGGGCGCAGGTCGGTTTGCGCCAGTAAATATCGTTCCGAAAAGGCGGCCAGTTCGGCCTGCGTTTGGGGAGTTGCCGAAAAAGAGAAGATCCGCTCGGTGGGTAAAAAGAAGATTTCATTTAATGTTTGGAGTGCTGTTGGCGAAAGAGGCACAACCGTTTCGGTGAGTGTCGGCACGGCCATGCCCTGCACAAAATCAACGCCAACGGCATCTTCGCAACTCAAATCGGGCATATACCCCTCGCAAGCGGCCACCCGCAACTCAAAGACACATTTGCAAAGGGCGGGGGAAAGCTTGAGTTTGGTCATGGCATACAAGCAGTTGAGCAGGACACGGAGCAGTTCCTCGTCACCCTCCCCTTCCTGCGCCACGGCGGCGGCAAGCTCGGCCATGTACTGGGCGCAGGCAAGGGCGGTAACATCATTTCTCAACTCAAAAAAGAGTTCCTTGATGTCGGCCGAATCGACCACATAACGGTCGGTCTGCTTAAAGAGAACGAAAGAAGCGTAGCAAAACTGCCCCGATGCCGCACACAAGGCACTTTTGAGGGAGGCGGCGCCACGGGCGACCGCCGCCAATCGGCCATGCTCACGGGTGAGCAGCAGGAGCAGTTTACTGTTTTTTCCGTTGTCGTAGGTGCGAAGAACGATCGCATCAGTTTTTATGTGCATCTTTTCCGCTTTCCGATCTCTGTTTCTCGGCCTGTTTGTAGGACAGATAATCCGACACCCGACCGCTTTTTTCAAACTGTTTCCAAAGGTCTTTTTCCATGATATTCACCTCACACATAGTGTAGGCAAAATGCATGAAAAAAGACAAGGTAAATTATTCTAAACCAAATCCTAACGATCTTAAAGCACGAGGGTCGTTGCGCCAGTCATCACGCACCTTGACCCAGGTTTGCAGATTGACTTTATAGCCAAAATATTCCTCAATCTCCTTGCGGGCGGCGGTGGCAATGGCCTTGATCTTCTCGCCGCCCTTGCCGATGATAATGGCCTTGTGGGACTCCTTTTCACAGATGATATTAACATCAATATCAATCACGTCGTTATCCCGTTGCCCCATGCGGTAAACCTCTACCGCCACGCCGTGAGGTACTTCCTCGGACAGGGAGAGTAAAATCTTTTCCCGAATAATTTCAGCGCAATATTCGCCGTCGCCCGTTTCGGTAGTCATATCCTCGGGATAATAGGCGATGCCCTCGGGGATCAGTTTCCACAATTCTTTTTCCAAAATGCCGAGTCCCTTTTTGTTGCGGGCACTCATCGGCACTACCGCATCAAACTCGTGCAAGGCCGAAAATACGGCAATCGTTTCCATGATCTTAGGCTTGTCCTTAACTTGATCAACCTTATTGATAACCAAAATACTCTTTTGACCGGCCGCTTGTATGCCCTTAATGATCTTTTCTTCTAAGGGAGATACACCCTTTTTCACATTGACCACCAAAATAACCACATCGGTATCGGCGGTGGCTTCATTGGCCGTCTTGTTCATAGTCTGTCCCAGCGCATTATGGGGGGTATGCACACCGGGGGTATCAATGAAAACAACCTGCCGATCCCCTTCGGTACGGATGCCGACTACCTTGCCCCGTGTCGTTTGGGAACGGGGGGACACGATGGCCAACTTTTCGCCCATCAGGGCATTAAGCAGAGTAGATTTGCCGACATTGGGCAAACCCGCAATCGATACAAAACCCGAATATTTAATCTCCACTTTTGACCTCCAGCCCCATACGGCGCATCACTTCGGTCTGCTTATTTCTCATAATTTTCTCATCCATCTCGCTGTCTACATGGTCATAGCCCAGCAGATGCAGGATACTGTGGCAGGTCAAATAGGCCAGTTCCCGATCAAAGCCATGGCCGAAGGTATCGGCCTGCTCCTTGGCGCGGCGGGCACAGATCACCACATCGCCCAGCAACACCACGCCCGTATCCAGATCGGTACTGCCGTCGGGGAAGGAGAGCACATCGGTGACAGCATCCACGTTGCGGAACTGCCCGTTGAGTTCACGGATCTTACTTTCATCCACCACGGCCACCGATACTTCACAGGTACGGTCAAACTCCTCTAAGAGCAAGGTTTCGTTGATGGCCTCCCGAATGACCTTTTTTTCATCCGCCCCGATGGGCATATCTTTTTGTTCGTTAACAAATCCGACGGTTACTTTCATTTGTTCTTTCTCGCTTTCGCTTTCTCGTATTTTTCGTAGGCATCGATGATCTGCTGGACCAGCGGATGCCGTACCACGTCTTTACTGCTTAAGTGCCGCACGGCGATTCCCTCAATGCCCGAGAGCACCTTAACCGCCTCGGTCAGTCCTGAAGGGGCGGAATGGGGCAGATCGGTCTGGGTACTGTCGCCGGTAATAACCACTTTAGAATTAAACCCGAAACGGGTGACAAACATTTTCATCTGCTCGGGGGTGGTATTTTGGGCTTCGTCTAAAATAATAAAACTATCGTCCAGTGTGCGCCCACGCATATAGGCCAAAGGCGCTACCTCAATGGCTCCCTTTTCTACATAACGGCGATAGTTCTCACCGCCGAGCATTTCCATGAGCGCATCGTTAAGGGGGCGCAGATAGGGGTCTACCTTTTCCTGCAAATCGCCCGGCAAAAATCCGAGTTTTTCACCCGCTTCCACGGCAGGGCGGGTAATGATGATGCGCTGCACCTGCTTGTTGCGCAACGCCCGCACCGCCAGCGCCACGGCCAGATAGGTCTTGCCCGTACCGGCAGGACCGATGGCCAAGGTTACGGTAGAGCCGTTGATGGCATCCACATACTCCTGCTGTCCTTGGGTTTTGGCCTTGACGGGCTTACCCGAAGCGGTAATGAAAATACAGTCGCTATCCAAAAACTTCAGATAGCCTTCCGCCTTATCAGCCACCATATCGGTAACATAGTTAACCTGCTGTTCTTCGATATCGCCCTTGCCAGCCATCACCGATAGCGCACGGATGGCCTGCATGGCCGCTTCCACGGCCGCCGCCTCGCCCGTTACCTTCAGTTCCTCACCGCGGTTAACCACGACGACGCCGAATTTTTCTTCAATTTTTCGGATATTGGCATCTCCCGCCCCGAAAATATCGGCGACATGGGAGGCGCTGATCGACATGCTTTGCTCCAAAAAACAATACTTCCTTTCATTCAATAGACACCGATCGGGCAATGTCCCGCACCCGTATGTATTCCCCCTGCGCCACGGCCGAGCCGTCACCATGGGTAACACTCTTGTTGGTACAGACATAATCACAGCCGAAAAATTCCCGCCACTCCTGCATATCCAGCATTTGCTCGGCGGCCGTCTGCGCCTGTTCGGCCGATACCGCTACCAGGATCTCCTCTTTTTCATAATAGGTGTGAGTAATCACTGAGAGGGGAAGAATAAACTCCCCGATATGGGCATCGGTTACTGTTTCTATCTTATCATAAATAGCATACGGAATTCCACCCCCAAAATACAAATTTATTGAAAAATTAAAGATCTTTAGGGTAAATTTCCGCCGAATTTTGCCGGTGCGCCGACACTCCACTGTCTGATAAGGCACTTCCACCCTTAATGTTTGAGCCGTTCGGGCATATATATGCCCATCTGCGTGCACCTTGCGGATCCCTACCGTTTCCGAATCAAAGATGCCCGACACCAACAATTCTCCTGCCCGCACCGCATCGCCTGCCTGCACCATGGGCACGCCCTCTTTGACCATCATATAGGTAATCACACCGTCGCAATCGGCCACCAAATTGCAGGGCTGGGTTGACTGTATTTCGGGCTTTGGCTTTTCGTAGACGATCTGTACCTGCGCCACACTTCCTTTGAAAACGACCGACACAAAGGAAAGGCCGAGATTGCGTCCCAGCACACGGGACTCTACCTCATCGGCGTCCACCCGGCCACGCCAACACCCCTCGAATAGTCCTTCCTCTTTCAGTGCGGCCAATAATACGTCCTGATCCTGCACTACCCCTTCAAAGCGTATACTCCACACAAAGCCCGACATCAAAAAAACGAAAGCGGCCGCCAAAGCCGCACCAATCACCAGCCCCCACCGCTTGCGGTATTTCCAAACGGTTTTGGGCAGTCCTCCTTTATCCGTGACGGCAATATGTACCCCTGCCATGCGGCGGGCGGTGCGAACTTTGCGAAATTGCCGCCGAGGCAAAATCAATTCCATACGCCCATCCTGAGTGCGGCACATATCGTAGGGTTGCAACCCTTGCCCAATCAGTAAATTATAAACACGCTCGGCAAAATCTCCGCTTACCGATACGCGGACCCAGCCACGCAGAAAACGCAACCACTTCATATCACTCTCCGAAAGTTACACATTGTATACGCCCCGACACCGAGGCGCAAGTGGGAGTCAGATGCTCTAACGTCAGTTCGGTACCGCTGACGGACAATACCGTTTTTTTGAGCGCCAATTTTACCAAACATTCATCATAAATCAACACCCCGCAGCACCCATCCACAATCATATCATGAGAACCGTGCAATTCAATCAGCGGTTCCTGCCCGACAATCGTTGGCGGCAGATCAGGAAAGAGCCTTCGTTTTTTCACCGCATATCCCTCCTTTTCTAAAAGTCTATGCAAGCGAATAGATTGTTAGCAGAAAGGAAGGATAAGAAATGCTGAAAAAGTTCTTGACTGTCTTACTCATTGCCGCCTTTGTCTTTGCTCTGCTGCTCATGCCTGAACGCTTTTCGGCGGCAGTCAGCGAGGGCCTTCGGCTATGCCTGCAATCGGTAGTCCCCGCTCTGTTTCTGTTTCTATGCACCGCCGAACTGATCCGAAAACTTCGCCTGTTCGGGCGGTTCACCCGCCGTTTCGGGCGGCTGCTCCACCCCCTGCATCTGCCGCCTACCGTTATGTCCTGTCTGGTTCTGGGCGCCGTCTGCGGCTTCCCGATCGGGGCTAAGGAGATTTGCACCGCACGGCAGGAAAAGATCCTCACCGAACGGCAAGCCGCCTATGCCCTATCCTTATGTTCAGGGGCGTCCCCCGCCTTTTTAGCCGCCTTTGTCGGTGAGCGTCTGTTCGGCCAATCCTCTCTTGGCATTCTGATTTGGGGCATCTCTCTTTTTTCCTCCTTGTTGGTCAACGGTGCGCTTTGCCGTAAGGCACTTGTCGGCCAGCCCACCATTGGGCAGTTTCCCGTCATGACCGAGATGCCGCCACTCTTTCCCTCCCTCTTATCCTCGATCCGCAATGCCGGACGCACCCTCGCCTCCATCTGCTCGCTCATCCTCTTTTTCTCGTCGGTTTGTTCGGTGTTGGCAGGGCTTGTTCCGGCTTTAAATGACAATCTCTCGGCGCTTTTGTTCGGGCTGATCGAAATGACGGGCGGCATTGCCTTTTTATCGTCACCCTCACCCGTGGCCGCCGCCCTTTGCGCGGGACTTACCACCTTCGGCGGCCTGTCAATTACCGCGCAAACCCTGCTCTTTGCCAAACAAGCCCATCTGCCGATACGTCCCTACCTGCTGGGTCGCACCCTGTCGGCACTTCTGTCCGCCGCCCTTTCTTTTGTGGTATTTTTCGCAATTTCAGGTACATACTAAGGCAAAAGAAGGTGATACTCCATGAATTTGGAAGAACAAATAAAAGCCATTACCACGGCAATCGGCGACGACCCCACCCTACGCATCCGCCGTTTTACCGTAACGGCACCCTTTAAGGGTGTGGCCTGTGCCGTGCTCTATTTTGACGGCATGATTAACGCCGATTTCGTCAGTGAAAATATTATCCGACCCTGCCTGAAAGCCGATCTGTCATGGGCGGGCCGTCCTTTGCATATGCTATTGGCTCAGTATGTCAATGCGGGTGAGGTGAGGGAGAGCACCTCTCTGGACGATCAGATCTTTGCCCTCAATTCCGGGGATTGCCTGCTTCTGTGTGAGGGAGTATCAGCCGCCGCCATTATTTCGGCCAAGGGGTTCTTGTTCCGTAGCGTGACCGAGCCGGTCAATGAAAAGGCCTCGGCAGGGCCGAGAGAGGGCTTTATTGAGCCGATCATGTTTAATATCGCCCTTCTGCGCCGGCGGATCAAATCCCCAAAACTGCGCCTGAAAATGATCACCTTTGAGAATGTGACCAAGCAATCGGCCTGTCTTTGCTACATTGACGGAGTGGCCGATGCCCGTGTGATTCTGGAACTGGAAAGGCGACTGCAAAAATTACAGCATCGGGATGCGGTGGATATGGCGGCACTGGCTGAATCCTTAAAGGACAACCCCTACTCCCCTTTCCGCACCGCCACCCTGACCGAACGACCCGACACGGCCGCCTCCAAGTTGTTGGAGGGGCGGGTGGGATTGCTTCTTGACGGCAGTCCCATGATGCTGACAGTCCCCTTTTTCTTTGTCGAATATTTCCATAGCCCCGACGATTATTATCAAAACTATTTAGTAGCCTCCTTTGCCCGTGTATTGCGGTTTATCTGCTTCTATCTTTCGGTCAGTGTGCCGGCGCTCTATGTGGCTTTGGTGCTCTACCATCAAGAGATCATGCCTACCCAACTGCTCATTTCCATCGCCACGGCACGGTCGGGCGTACCTTTCCCCTTGCTTTTGGAAACACTACTGCTGTTGGTCGCCTTTGATATCCTTCGGGATGCTTCCTACCGCATGTCACCAACCCTTGGGCAATCGCTCTCCATTGTGGGAGCTTTGATCCTGGGCGAGGCCAGCGTGTCGGCGAGGCTGGTATCGGCGCCTTTGGTGATTGTGACGGCACTGACCGGCATTGCAGGGCTTATTAATCCTCAACTCAAGTCGGTCTCGGTCTTTTTCCGTTACGGACTGTTGCTGGCCGCCGCCGTGGGCGGGATCTATGCCGTCATTTTCGGCATTTGCGGCATCACCCTGTGGCTGTGCACCACCGATTCCTTCGGCCTGCCCTTCTCTGATTACCTGTTCCCCGATAAGAAAGGGACGGCTCGTGATACGCTGGTACGGCTTCCGTGGTCGAAACTGCATCAACATTCGCTAACCGGAGGGCGCGACTATGATGAGGATTAAGGCGGCGCTCCTTTGTGTCGGGTTGTTGCTCGGTCTGGCCGGATGTTCTTCGGAGATTGAGAACTATGCCATTATAGCGGGTGCGGCACTCGATCTTTCTGAGCAAGGACTGGAACTGACCGTAGAGGTAGCCGATGTGTCTTCGGGCAGTGCGGAAAGCAGCGGAGAATCCATCCGCTTTACCGCCGCAGGGTCGGATATTGCTGAGGCACAAAAGGCGTTGGAGCGACACATGGGTAAACCCCTTTACTGGGACCATGCTTCGATCATTGTCCTCTCCCGTGACCTATGCCGTCAAGGGATCGATACGGCCGTAACCTGGATCATGTCTTCCCAGGCCGTACGCATTTCGGTACCGTTGATCGTAAGCACCGACTCGGCCAAGGATCTGCTCACGGCAAAACTTGACCCGTTCAAAACGACCGCCTTCGGACTGCGCAGTATGCTTGATAATAATGCCGGCCGCGGCATCGGCATTGCCCTGCCCGTCTATCAACTTTACAACCGCCTGCACGATCAGAGCGAGTGCGCTCTGCTTCCGCTGATGACGGTGGAGGAGGACAAGCCGGTGCTGATTGGAAGTGCTGTGATCAGAAGAGATCAATATGTTGATTCCTTATCGGTCAATCAAACCCAAATTTATTCTCTTCTTACCCGCTCGGTAGACTCGGCCTTACTCTCCATTGGAGATGTGACCATGCGCACCGCACGCACCGGAAGCAAGATATCCTGTAAAGAGGGGCGGGTGTCTTTCCGCTTTCGCATCCAAGGGGTGCTCGATCAAGGGTATCTTCCCGAGGGAGAAAATCCGGTGCAGGCCTTGGCGCAAAATCTGACCGAGCAAGCGCAAGATCTGTTAACGCTCTCCCGTGCCATGGGCAGTGATTTTCTGGGGCTGAACAATACCCTCTATCGGGCAGACCCCCATCATTTTACCCGTCAAGCGGTATCGGATATCGCCGTCGATTTTCATCCCGATATCCACATTTATGATTATGGGCAGGCGCAATAATGTATAAGTTATTTTATGTGGCAGTTTTTGTTATCTTAACGGCGCTCGACTGGCGCACCGTGCGGGGACGGACAAACCCCGTCTTATATTTCACGCTCTTTGCGGCGGCGGCCGTACTGGCAGGACTGTCGGTATGGTTTGTGCAGGACTTTTCGTTGGCGAGGTTGTTGTCATGAAAGAAAAAATCTCCAACCTATCTCTGTTTACCTTGATTTTCCTAACCACCACCGCCACCACCCTCATGCTGGGCATGAGCGATTCGGTGGGTACCTCCTCGTTTTTGGCTGTGCCCATCGGAGCGGTGCTGGCCTTGCCTCTGTACCTGATCCTCATTCGGGTACGGCGGCTCTATCCCGATAAAAGTTTCGGACAATTCATCCTTTACCTCTACGGCGACACCTTCGGACGGGTCATTTGCGGCGTCTATGCCCTGTTTGCCCTCTTTACCGGTGCCATGCTGACGGGATATTTGACGAGATTTATCTCCTTTACCGGCGAAAACCAGCAGGTCGCCGCCGCCTTTTCCCTCTTTTTTCTGATGGCTGTCTACCTTGGCGCACGGGTGCGTTTGGGTGCTTCTGCCCGCCTTTCCCGCCTGCTCTTTCCGGCCGCCGCCGTTATTTTACTGCTGAGTCTGCTTTTGTGCTTGATTAAATTTGACCCTTCGGCCATCGCCCCTCTTTTTGACCGTTCCTTTGGCGACTTTGCTTTGGCCGGCACTTCCCTTTTGCTCTTTCCGTTTTGTCAGGTAGTATTGCTTCTTCCCTTTGTTTTCCGCTCCAAAACCTCTAAGGTGGCCAAGCCTCTGTTGTGGGCCTTGGGTCTTTCCGGGCTTATCATTACTCTCGCCTACCTCGGCACGGCGGGCGTACTGGGTGGACCGAGCATGGAAAAACTCAATTATCCCTATTACATGGCTCTATCGGTATTAGATATCACCTCATTTTTCCAGCGCATCGAGGTATTGCTCTCCATCCATTTTGTACTGGCCATGCTGGTCAAAGGGATGGCCTGCGTCATCTTCTCCTGCCGTGCCGCCGCCCGTGCCCTGCACCAGCGTCACCCCCGCACGCTGGCCGCCCCCATCGCCGCCTTAACACTGGGGCTAAGCCTGATGCTCTTCTCCACCACCGAAGAAATGTTTGATTTGATGAACCTCTACCCCTTTCTTATGGCGCCCTTTGTGCTCATCTTCCCCATCATCACCTATTTTGTGGCCGTTGCAAAAAAGCGTTGAAATCCTTTCTTGTTTTCGATATACTATTATTAGTTCATAACATCTCTACCTCCCTCTGACGAGGGAGGTGGCAAGGCGGAACGCCTTGACGGAGGGAGAGATTCGCACGAAACCGTATAATTCCAAGCTTATTCCTTTCGCCAAATACTTACGAAAAAACATGACTCAAGAAGAAAGGAAATTATGGTATCAATTTCTACGCACATACCCGATACGTTTTCAGCGACAAAAAACCATCCGTAATTACATTTGTGATTTCTACTGCGCAAAGGCTCGGTTAATTATTGAAGTAGATGGACCGAATCATGACCTACCTGAACATCAATATCATGATCAACAACGAACAGCCATATTAAATAAACACGGATTAACGATTCTCCGTTATACCAATCAGGAAATAGACCTGCACTTTGGTCGTGTGTGTCAGTCTATTGATTATGCTATAAAAAAGCGATTGTTGAATAGGTAGTTGGTCTCTCCCCCTGTCGGCTTCGCCGACATCCCCCTCGTCAGAGGGGGATAGAAAGGTTTGGATAATAATGAAAACAAAGTTTGCATTCTTTGATGTCGATAAAACTTTACTCCGAGGCGACAGTCTGTTCGCCTTCTACCGTTTCGGGCTGAAACGGCGGCCGTGGTGCGCCCTTTGGATCCCCGTCATGACGTTGGCCGCCCCGTTTATGGCCATCAAACTCCTGCCCATCGAATGGTTCAAGGCCATGTTCTACGCCCCCATTTCCGCCATGGATGAAGTGCAATTACAGGAATTTTTCGATAAAAAATTGATGAAACGGCGCATCCCCCGCAGATGGGGAGCCCTCCTGCAAGCCAAGAAAGACGGCTATCATGTCCTGCTCGTTTCGGCCTCGCCCGAGGCCTACATACGCCCCTTTCTGTCCCGCGGTCTGTGCGACGGTCTGCTGGCCTCTCCCCTCAAAATCAAGAAAAACGGCCGCTACTCCCCCCTGCCCGGCGGCAAAAACTGTGCCAGTCGAGAGAAAGTACGCCGCATCGAAATCTACTGCCAAGAACAGGGTTTGGAAATCGATTACGAGGCCTCCATCGCCTATTCCGACTCCGATCGGGATAAGCCCATGATGGCCCTAGCCGCCACCCGCATCCGCGTCACCAAAGAGGGAAGACACATTCCTTATATGACTACATAAATTGTCATATGAATTTTTAGAATAATGCCGCTTTTTGCGGCATTTTTCTATTGTAATCAGGGGGTAAATATAGTATAATATCCTCAGAATGAAAGAACGGAGTACCAACAATATGGATAACAAAAATAAAGCATTAGAAACGGCAATGTCCACCATAGAAAAGAAGTTCGGCAAGGGCTCGATCATGAAACTGGGCTCCCAAAGCTCGCTGAGCATTGAGCACGTGCCCACCGGCTCCCTCTCGCTGGACTTGGCCTTGGGTTGCGGCGGCTATCCTAAAGGGCGTATTATTGAAGTATACGGCCCCGAGTCTTCGGGTAAAACCACCGTCGCCCTGCACGCCGTAGCGCAGGTGCAAAAGGCAGGCGGTACCGCCGCTTTTATCGATGCCGAGCATGCGCTTGACCCTGCCTACGCTCAGAACTTGGGCGTTGATGTGGACGAGCTGCTGGTCGCTCAGCCCGATGATGGCGAACAGGCTCTCGAAATTGCCGATGAATTGGTGCGTAGCGGCGCCATTGATATTTTGGTTGTCGACTCGGTAGCGGCACTCGTGCCCAAGGCCGAAATCGAGGGTGAAATGGGCGACTCCCATGTAGGTCTTCACGCCCGTCTGATGTCGCAGGCGCTGCGTAAACTGTCGGGTGTCGTGTCCCGTGCCGGCTGTATTGCCATCTTTATCAACCAGTTGCGTGAAAAGGTGGGCGTCATGTACGGCTCGCCCGAAGTCACCACCGGCGGCCGTGCGCTGAAATTCTTTGCCACCATCCGTATGGATGTGCGCCGTACCGAATCCCTCAAATCGCAGGGTCAGGTCGTGGGCAACCACGTCCGTGTCAAGGTTGTGAAAAACAAGGTCGCTCCCCCCTTCCGTGAAGCTGAATTTGATATCATGTTCGGCACCGGTATCTCCCGTGAGGGCGAAATCGTCGATCTGGGCGTAAAATACGATATTATCGATAAATCCGGCTCTTGGTTCTCCTATAACGGCGACCGTTTGGGACAGGGTCGTGATAACGTGAAAATGGTGCTGGCCAGCGACAATAAACTGGCCGACGAAATCTCGGCCAAGATCATGGCGGCCGTCGAAGCCGAACGGGAAAAGCAGGGCGCCTTCAAGGGCAAGAATGCTCCCACTTTGGAAACCCCGCCCGTGGCCGCTCCCGCTCCCGTAGCCGATAAAGCCCCCAGCGTGGTCATCTCGGCCGACGATTTTGAATAATGACCGTAACCGACCTCAAAATCGGCAAACATGGGCTGACCTATCTGTTTTTAGACGGGGAATTTGCCCTGTCGGTCTATCCCGATCTCCTGTATGAATATAAGATTCAAAAGGGCAGCGAACTGGACACCGCTGCCCTTTCTTCTCTGACCGATGCCCAGCAGACCCTCTATGCCCGCAATCGGGCCTTGAACATCCTGTCGGCGGGGGACTGCTCGGAGCAGGCACTGTATGATAAACTGGTGTCCCGTCAGATCGACCCGACCTATGCCGCATCGGCGTTAGCTTATTGTCTAAGCAAAGGTTTTGTCAATGATCAGCGGTTATTGCCCCGCTATCTCAAACACTACTTTGAAACCAAAGGCTATGGTATCCTACGAGTACGCCAAGCCTTGATCAAAAAAGGCTTTCGGCGGGAGGACGTGGATGCGGCCTTGGAGGAGTATGAAGCCGACAATACCGCCGTCATTGTGTCTTACCTGCAAAAAGAACCGCCCGAAAAACTGTCGGATCGCAAAGAATGTTCCAAAATCATTCAAAAACTGATGCGGAAAGGATTTCTCTACTGCGATATCCGCACCGCTCTTTCTCACTATACCGAACTGGACCTGGAGGACTCGGATGTCTGATATTTGCTTAATCTCTCTTGGCTGTCCCAAAAATTTAGTCGATAGCGAAACCATGCTGGGCGCGCTGGCGCAGGCCGGCTTTTCCATCGTGTCCGAGCCCGAACAAGCCGAGGCAGTCATTATCAACACCTGTGGCTTTATCGAATCGGCAAAAAAAGAAGCCATCGACCAAATCCTGGCCGCCATCGCCCTAAAAGAAGCGGGCACCATCCGTGCCATTGTGGTTACCGGATGTATGTCCCAGCGCTATCAGGACGAGATTGCCGCCGCCTTCCCCGAGGTGGATGCCTTCCTTGGCACCACCAGCGAATGTCATATCGTCGATGCCCTCAAAGCCGCCCTGACAGGTAAACCCTGCTGCGCCTTTGACGGCGAGGACGATCCCCCCTATTTCGGACCTCGCCTGCAATCCACCCCGCCCTATACCGCCTATCTCAAAATCGCCGAAGGGTGTAACAATCGTTGCACCTATTGCGCCATCCCTTTGATCCGTGGCCCATTACGGTCCATTGAGCAGGAGCCACTACTGGAGCAGGCTCGTTCCTTGGTGGAAAACGGGGTTAAAGAACTAATCGTCGTAGCGCAGGATACCACCGCCTACGGTGTCGACCGTGGCCGTCGGGAACTGCCCGAATTTCTGGAAAAACTGTGCGAAATTGAGGGGCTTCGGTGGATTCGCATGCTCTATTGTTACCCCGATAAGATCGACGATGCCCTCTTGCAAACCATGAAAAAGCATGATAAAATACTGCCGTATCTGGATATCCCCATCCAGCATGCCGACGGCGGCGTGTTGCGCGCCATGCACCGCCCCGGCGACTACGATTCGCTGATGGGACTGATTAAAAATATCCGCGCCGTCCTGCCTGATGTGGTGCTTCGTACCACCCTGATCGTCGGCTTCCCCGGCGAAACGGAAGAACAGTTCGAAACGCTGTGCCGCTTTGTCAAGACCGCACGGTTTGATAAACTGGGCGTCTTTGCCTACTCTCCCGAGGAGAGCACGCCCGCCGCCGAGATGGAAAACCAGATCGATGAGGACGAAAAGGCCAGACGGCTCGATATCATTATGCAGTTGCAGGCCACCATTTCGGCCGAAAACTTAGAAAAAAAGATCGGAACGGTACTGGATGTGCTGGTCGAGGAATACGATGAAGAGAGCGAATGTTTCGTCGGCCGTAGCTTTGGCGATGCTCCCGATATCGACGGCAAGGTCTTCTTCCACGCTCATCACGCCGACGAAGGCGACATCCTGCCCGTTCGCATCACCGCCGCCCTGGATTATGATTTAATCGGAGAAATTGAAGAATGAAAAATGTCCCTAATATTTTGTCCGTTATTCGTGCAATTTTGTCGATCGCCGTACTGGTGCTGATCGTCAGCGTTGACCCTGCCGCCCAAAAGATGGCCTTTATCCTCGGTCCGGGGCTGCTGTTCTTGATCGCCGCCGTAACCGATACGCTGGATGGGCAGATTGCCCGCCGCAAAAATCTCGTCAGCGATTTCGGCAAGTTTATCGACCCGATTGCCGACAAAATCCTCACCACCTTTGCCGTGCTCGGCTTCCTGTATATCGACGCCGATGGGGGCCGCCCCATCCTGCTGATTAACTTGGCAGTAACCCTGCTTCGGGAATTTACCATTGCTTCTTTGCGCATGATGGCCGCTAAAGGCGGCGTGGTCATTGCCGCTGACTGGGCGGGCAAAGTCAAAACGGTACTGCAGATGGTGGCCATCGGCGGCTATTTCTTCTTTACGGCTACCGATTTTGTTTGGATTGCGCAAGCCCTGCTTGTGATCGCCACGATCATGACGGTAATTTCGGGCGCACTGTATATTAAAAATTATTTTCGCTCGGCGAAATCTTAACCTTTACAAATTCCACATTTTTTGTTATACTAATTGTAGTGGCAAAATACGCCCCCTCCTTACAGCAGAGAGAAGATGTCGATAGGCTGAAAGCATCTTCGGTAAGCGTGGCGTTGTGCGGCCGCACGTATCGTCGGGTAATGCCGGCCGGCTCACCCCGTTATCGGTGAATGAGAGTTATAAATCGGAGTGGAACCGCGAATTTTTCGCCTCCGTAGTCGAAAGGCTACGGAGGCTTTTTATTTGGAGTAATCGTATGTTTAAGAACCTAAAAAAAGATATTGCCGCCGTAAAGGCCAACGATCCGGCGGCTCGAAGCAGTGCCGAGATCTTTTTCTTATATTCCGGCCTGCACGCCCTGCAATGGTATCGGTTTGCCCACTGGATGTGGAAGCATAACTGCCGCTTCATCGCCCGCTGGGCCTCCCAGCACGCCCGCCGCCGCACCGGCATCGAGATTCACCCCGGTGCCAAGATTGCTCACGGCGTGTTTATCGACCATGGCATGGGCGTGGTCATCGGCGAAACGGCCGTAATCGACGAAGGTTGCGTCCTCTATCAGGGGGTGACCTTAGGCGGTACCGGCAAGGACAAGGGCAAACGCCACCCAACCTTGGGCAAAAATGTCATGGTCGGCGCCGGTGCCAAGGTGCTCGGCCCCTTCACCGTGGGGGATAACGCTAAGATTGCCGCCAATTCGGTGGTGCTCTCGGCCATCCCACCCAATTCCACCGCCGTCGGCATCCCCGCCAAGATCGTCAAGATGGACGGCAAGCGTGTCGATGTTAAGACCGACCAAATCCACGTACCCGATCCGGTCGTCCAGCAGCTCTGCCGTCTGGAACACCGCATCTATCAACTCGAACAGGAGAAAGAACAATGATCGTTTACAACACCATGTCCCGCAAAAAGGAAGAACTCAAAACCCTCGTCGAGGGCGAAGTGTCCATCTATTCCTGCGGCCCCACCGTATATAACTTTGCCCATATCGGCAACCTGCGCACCTATGTCTTTATGGACCAGTTGCGCCGCACCTTAAAGCGTGCCGGCTACAACCTCAAACATTGTATGAATATTACCGACGTCGGCCACCTCACCAGCGATGCCGACGAGGGTGAAGATAAGATGGCCAAAGCCTCCCGCGAGCAGAAGAAGGACCCGATGGAGATCGCCGCCTTCTATACCGAAGTCTTTATGAAGGACCTGGATCGTCTGAACATTTCCAAGCCCGAATTTATCCCCCGTGCCACCGATAACATCACACAGATGATCGACTTTGTGCAGGGTCTGATCGATAAGGGCTACGGTTACGAAACCAGCGATGCCATCTATTATGATATCTCCGCCTTCCCCGGCTACGGCAAACTTTCCCGCCTGAATCTGGAAGAACAGCAGGCCGGCGCCCGTGTAGAGGTCAACGACGAGAAGCGCCATCCGGCCGACTTTGCCCTGTGGAAAAAGGCTGAGCCCAACCATATCATGCAGTGGCCCTCCCCGTGGGGCATGGGCTTCCCCGGCTGGCACATCGAGTGCTCGGCCATGGGACTGCGGTATCTGGGCGAGCAGTTTGATATCCACACCGGCGGTGTCGATCATATTCCCATCCATCACGAAAACGAGATCGCCCAGTCGGAAGGCCTGCTCGGCCACCCCGCCGCCGATACCTGGATGCACAGCGAATTTATGCTGGTCAACGGCGGCAAGATGAGCAAATCTTTACGCAATACCTATACCATCGACCAGCTTATCGACGAGGGCTACGATCCCCTCTCCTTCCGCTATTTCTGCCTCAACGCTCACTACCGTTCCAAACTCAACTTTACGTGGGACGGCATGAAAGCGGCACAAAAATCTCTTGAAAACCTCAAAAACACCACCGCCCGCCACAAAGGTGCGGCCGATGCGGTGTCCGATGAAACCATCGAAAACTTCCGTAACGAATTTAACGATGCCATCTTCGACGATCTGAACATTCCCAAGGCCCTGGGTGTGGTCTGGAATATGGCTCGGTTCGATGCCAAGAACCAAAAGATCTACGATCTGATTTTGGAGTGCGACGAGGTGTTGGCGCTCAATCTGGATCAGCCGCTCAATGTCAAGGTCGAAGAGGTCACCCTCGATGCCGAGATCGAAGCGCTGATCGAGGAGCGTCAGGCGGCTCGGAAAAACCGCGACTTTACCACGGCCGACCGCATCCGTGACGAACTCAAAGCCCGTGGCATCGTGCTGGAAGATACGCCGCAGGGCGTCAAATGGCATAAAGCCTGATGAATCTGCAGGACGATCTGTGCTATGTAAAATCCGTAGGGCCGAAACGTGCCGAGCTCTTTGCCAAGCTCGGCCTTTCGTCCGTCTACGATTTGCTTCACTTCTTTCCCCGTCGTTATCTGGACCTCACAGCGCCCAAGTGCGTCTGCGAGGTCTTTTTTCATGAAACGGCGGCCGTAATCGCCACTGTCATTTCTCCCGTCCGTGGGGTCAAACTCCGCCCCGGTATGGAGGTCTATAAGGCTACGGCGGCCGACCAAACCGGGCAGTTTGATATTGTCTTTTTTAACCGCCGCTTCGCCGCCCAAGCCCTGAAAATGGGCGAAAAATACCTCTTTTACGGAAAAATGACGGGACATATGCGTCTGGAAATGGTCAACCCCCACTATCAGGCGCCCATCCCCTGCATCCTGCCCGTCTACCCCACCACCGCCGGTCTGCCCCAATCGACCATCCGCACTGCCATGCGCCATGCGCTCGACGGCGTGAGCGATGCCGGCGAGGTTATCGACTTGAATCTACGCCGCACCTACGGGCTTTGCTCCCGTGCCTTTGCCCTGCAGAATATCCACCGCCCCGCCTCCTTCGAAGCCCTTGATCAAGCCAGAAAACGGCTGGGCTTTGAAGAATTGCTTATCTTCTCCTTGGCGATGGCGGGACTCAAACAACGGGAGAAAACCCGCACCGGGATTCGCATGCAAGATGTCAACATGACCCCCTTCTATCAAGCCCTCGGCTTCCCTCTCACTGGGGCCCAAGAACGGGTCATTGCCGAATCGCTCGGCGACTATGCCACGGGCTTTACCCAAACCCGCCTCATCCAAGGCGATGTCGGCAGCGGCAAAACGGCCGTCGCCGCCGCTTTGCTCTATTATACCGTCAAAAACGGCTACCAAACGGCTCTCATGGCCCCTACCGAGGTGTTGGCCAACCAGCATTTTGAAACCCTCTCAAGCCTACTCGAGCCACTGGGCGTACGATGCGCTCAGCTAACCGGATCTACCCCTAATCGGGAAAGAAAGCCCTTGTTGACGGCGCTGGAACAGGGCGAGATCGATCTGCTGATCGGCACCCATGCCCTGATTACCGATCGTGTGCAGTTTTCAAACCTCGGCTTGGTGGTGGCCGATGAGCAACACCGCTTCGGCGTGGCTCAGCGAGAAGCCCTCACCAAAAAAGGGGAACGCCCCCATGTCATCGTCATGTCTGGCACCCCCATCCCCCGCACCTTGGCCATGATTTTGTACGCCGATCTGGACGTGTCGCAAATTGACCAACTCCCCTTAGGCCGTAAACCGATACAAACCTTTGCCGTGGGCGAAACTATGCGGGAACGCCTCTACGCCTTTGTCAAAAAACAGGTGCAAAGCGGGCGGCAGGCCTACGTCATCTGCGCCCGTGCCGAGGAGGACGAGCAGAGTGAACTGGTCAGCGTTCGGGAACTGTGCGAACAGTTACAGAAAGACTTCTTAAGCGGCCTGCGTGTCGATTATGTATATGGCAAAATGGGCGCCAAGAAAAAGGAAGCCGTCATGCAAGCCTTTTACCGTGGCGAATTGGAAGTGCTGGTATCCACCACCGTCGTCGAGGTCGGTGTCAACATCCCCAATGCCACCGTTATGGTCATTGAAAATGCCGAACGGTTCGGACTATCTCAGCTTCACCAGTTGCGCGGCCGCATCGGCCGAGGCAGTGAGCAAAGCACCTGCATTTTGGTGTCCGATTCGGATAGCGAACGGCTCAAAATCATGACCCAAACCAACGACGGCTTTGAGATCAGCCGCCAAGACCTGAAACTGCGAGGCCCCGGCGAATTCTTCGGCACCCGCCAAAGCGGCTTGGTTCGCTTCCGCATTGCCGACCTTATGAACGATATGGACATCTTGGTGGCCGCCCGTGACGCCGCCGCCGACATTCTATCGAGTGATAAAAGATTAACCGCACCCCATCACCGCGCCCTGCGCCACGCCGTCATCGACGTCCTGCACAAACACGACCAAACGATATAAAAAATCCGCTCAATCGAGCGGATTTTTATTATTGAAATCTCTCCATACCACTGTATTTTTTATAGATAGTCAGATCCTGACAGCAAAGTTCGTAAGGATCACGCCCCGATTCAAGTATATCTCCAAAGCGAGCCGTTAAATACGGGACAAGGTTCGGACTGATAGCATCGGGTATCTCATACATGTGATTGGTAATCGTACTGTATATACCACATTGATAAGTATAGCCATCCCCCGTCCCGTACCAGTCCGTTTTCTGTGACACCCGATGATCCAGCAGATCAATGCGTATATCAGCAGTAGAAATCGGATAAATATTACTCACGGTATAATAAGTTTGCTCTTCCGGAATCTCGTAGATCTGTTCCCATAACCCATCAAAGGTACCCCGCCAAACCGAACGGGGAAAGGCTATATAGAAAACAGGATCAGAAGCCCATGTTGTTACAATTTCCTCATGGATATCGGCAATCTTGACAATCTTTCCCGCGCGATCCATACTAAACAAGGCATTCTTTTCGGTATTGCATAGCAAATACCCATACGCCGATTGCCCCAAAGAAATATAACAGGCCTCATCCATCTTTGGCAAACCCATTTGCGGATCAAAATCGATATATGCCCAAAAATCTTTTTCGGTTTTCAAATACTCGGCATATCCCTGTTCATAGCAATCGGGCAACACCGCAACCAATTCTTCTTCCGCAGGAATGGACGAGGTCGGCACGGGACTGCACGCGGTAACAGCAAGTAAAAGCATTACCCCAACCAAACAAACGATTTTACCAACTCGTTTCATACCCATTACTCCTTTGGTATTTTCTTCTTGTTTTTATTGTACCATGCAGTTTATTCTTTCGTCAATAAATTTTCACACAGAAAAATCCGCTCAATCGAGCGGATTTTCTGCTATTAGATTTAGTTTCTGTGTGCGGGTCAATTTTTTGATGATCGCTTCCCGCTTCAGGGCGGCGCTCTTGTCCTCTAATTCTTCCCGATACACCAGCGTGAGCGGATGGCGGGAACGGGTGTATTTCGCGCCCTTGCCGCTTTGGTGGACGGCCAGCCGACGCTCCACATTATCGGTAGACCCCGTATAAAGCGTATCATCCCCACAGCGCAAGATATAAACAAAATAACTCATCGGCATCTCTCCATAAAGGCACGGGCAGCCGCCTTACAGCGTTCGGGCTCCACTAAAAAGGACTGGCCATGTCCTGCTCCCTCAACCGCAATAAACTCTTTCTCACTCGTGCAGGCCTCAAAGGAACGTTTTGTCATCTCAAAAGGCACATAATCATCGGCCGTTCCGTGAAAAAATAAAACGGGATATTTCGATTCACTCAGCGCCCGCTCGGTTGACCATTCGGTTTGTGAAAACGACCCCAGCCACCGACACCACCAATTCATTAAATCGCAAATAGGCCAATCAGACATCCCCATTTTATGGCGAATGACCTTAGCGATAATCTCACGGGGTGAGGTAAACCCGCAATCGGCCATGATACCAACCACTTTCGACATCTCCAAGTTGGAAGCCATCATGACGGTGGCCGCCCCCATCGAAATCCCGCAAAGGAAAATGCGTCCCTTTACACGAGAAGCCATATGCTCCACCCAACGGGCGGCATCTTTGCGTTCATGGATGCCGTAGGTTATGTATTTGCCCTCACTCTTGCCATGAGCGCGCTGATCGACAAAGAGGACATTATACCCTTCATCCAGATAAAAGGTGCCGCCGATAGAAAAGTCGCCAAACGGAGTCGAGTGAAACCCATGAAAACAAATGACGGTATCCTCATATCCTCGATCAAAATAGGCGGCATGAAGTTTAAGGCCATCATGTGAGGTAATATACAGGTCTTCCCACGGTCCCGCCTTCAAACGCGCAATGGCCGGATCAATCCTATCCCGCCAAGGCGCCACCGGATCGACTCCCGTATTGTTCTGATGCAATTTTGCAGGCTTGCGATTGTGCGCCATCCCAAAGGCAATATAGCCGGGCACCAGCAGTCCACCGGCCAGCAACAATACTCCGATACCAAACCAAAGCATACCATCACTCCTTTCCTTTATTGTACTCTTTTTTTTAATAAAAGTCAAAGAAAATGCCCATGGGCAGGATCTACCCATGGGCTATATGCGAAAGATTTTACTGCATGTTCTGCTCGTACTTGGAGATCATCTTCTTAACCATCTGACCGCCTACCGAACCAGCCTGCTTGGAAGTCAGGTCGCCGTTATAACCCTGCTTGAGGTTAACGCCTACTTCGTTAGCACACTCCATCTTAAAACGATTCATAGCCTCTTTGTTGACCGACTTGCTGGCATTGTTGTTGCTGTTACTCATGAAATTCACCTCCCTTTAAATTGGTTTCGCCATTATTTTGGGACAAAACCGAAGAAAAACGCAAAGAAATTTATGGAATTTTCATTGATATTGTGTCATTTTCCCCATATAATAAAAGATATAGGGAGGGAAACTTACATGAAATGTTGCATTTTTGGGGCCGCCAGCCCCTTGATTGATCAAAAATATATTGAAAAAACGGAAGATTTGGGGCGTTTTTTGGCAAAATCAGGACATAGTTTGGTTTTTGGCGCCGGCGCCAACGGACTTATGGGTGCCGCCGCCCGAGGTTTTTCTGCGGAAAACGGTTCCATCATCGGCGTGATTCCCCACTTCTTTCGTGACGAAAACATAGAAGAAATTTACCAAAACTGCACCGAAATTGTCTATACCGAAACCATGCAGGAACGCAAATTCACCATGGAGGAATTGGCCGACTGCTTTATTATTGTGCCCGGCGGCATCGGTACCTTTGAGGAATTTTTTGAGGTACTCACCCTCAAACAACTCGGCCGACACAACAAACCCATCATTATTTACAATATCGGCAATTACTATGAGCATCTGGAAGAAATGATGGCCCAGTCGATGGCCGATAAATTCATCAATGAAAACTGCCACACCTTATATGAAATTACCGAGGATCCGGATAGGCTGTTAGCCTATCTGGAACATCCCGATCAGCCACAACTTTCCGTGCATCAGTTAAAGGACGGTTAATATGGATCTTCATACCTATCAAAAACTTATCACTCTCGTACGGCGGATGATGGATGTAGACAAGCCGATCCTACCGGTAATCGAGGCACCTTCCAACAAGCCCGATTTTCGGCCCTCGCCGATCCGGCAACCCTTCCCCGTTGCCACGCCTGAGAGTTGCGGTATTCCTTCCGCACATATTGAAAATTTTTTACATGATCTGGATGCTGACCGCACGCTGGATATGCACGGGGTGAGCATCTACCGCCACGGCCGCCGCCTTGTGGATGCCGCTTTCGGCGCCTATGACCGAGGCGTGTGGCATATCACCTATTCGGAGTGTAAATCCATTACGGCGCTGGCCATTGGCATGCTGGTAGACGAGGGCAAACTGGACATCAAAGAGCGTCTGATCGACATTTTTGAGCGCACAGGCCTATCGAAACTGACCCATGCCAACCTTACGGTGGAGGATCTGCTCACCATGCGCTCGGGCGTATCCATGAATGAATCGGCGACCGTGACCGAGACCGAGTGGGTGAAGTGCTTTTTTGAATCTACAGTCAAGAACCCCGGCACCACCTTTCACTATAACAGCATCAACACCTATATTCTTTCGGCCATTGTCACCCGACGGACAGGGCAGGCCTTAGTGGAATATCTGCGCACCCGCTTATTTACTCCGCTGGGCATTGAAAACTATTATTGGGAAGCCTCACCCGAGGGTATCACCAAGGCGGGATGGGGACTCTATCTGCTACCCGAAGATTTAGCCAAGATCGGACAATTAGTACTGAACGGCGGGGCATGGAAAGGCCATCAGCTGGTGAGCGCTGAGTGGATAGAGCAGATGATCGCCAAGCAAACCGAAACCCCCACCCAAACGGGCAATTTCAATTACGGCTATCAGACTTGGGTAGGACGGCAGAACGACTGTTTTCTCTTTAACGGCATGTTTGGGCAGAACGTGATCGGCTATCCCGAAACGGGAATACTCCTTGTATCCAACGCAGGAAATAACGAACTGTTTCAGCAAAGCCGTTTTTATCAACTGGTGGAAGATTATTTCTCCCGTCCGTTTGGTTCCCCTTTGGCGGAAGACCTTTCGGCGCAGGATTCGCTGCGCCGCACCTGCGAAATGCTGGGACGCCGTTCGGCCTTTTTGGAGCAGACCGCACCCAGCCGTTGGCACCGTCTGTTCCATCCCATCTCTACCCGCCGCGAACAGGAAAAACTGCGGGATCGCATGGAAGAACTGAGCGGCCGCCGCTTTGCCTTACCCAAGGACAAACAATCTTCATTGGGGCTGATGCCTGCTTTTATGCAGGCGGTACAGAACTGTTACGGCAGCGGTCTTTGTGCCGTTGGCTTTCATGAGCAGGAGGGAGAACTTTGGTGTGATTTTACCGAACAAGAACACACCCACTCCTTTGCCATCGGCTTTGATCTACCCGCCTACACGGTATTGAATTTCGGGCAGGAGCGCCATTGCGTGGGCGTGACCGGTGCTTTTTCGCAAAACGAAGATAATGTGCCGGTACTCAAGGTGCGGCTTTCCTTCTTAGAATCGTCGCACTCTCGACTTATTAAGTTTTTCTTTGAAGAAGACGGGCTTCGCCTGAAGATGGATGAGATGCCGGGGGTTGGGTGTTTGCATCTGGCCGTGTCCAACGCGACCGAGGGCGACAATCCTTCCCGCCTGTTGCAAACGGTGGTTAAGAGCAAGAGCAGTGATGTGATTGCCTATCTGTTGCGCCGCGCCTTTCAACCCGAGATCTTTTTGCCTGAGGCATAAAAAAGGACTTGATTCGTTGAATCAAGTCCTTTTTGTTATTTCTGATTGTAGGTGATGATGACCTTACGGAAAGGCTCCTCGCCGACCGAGCGGGTGGTGACGAAAGCGTGACCCTGCAAGGTGGCATGGATGACACGGCGCTCATAGGCCTGCATATACTCCAGCGCCACGTTGCGCTTTTGCTTAACGGCCTTATCGGCCATACGCAAGGCCAGTTTCTCCAGCGCTTCGGTGCGCTTGGCGCGGTAGCCTTCGATATCCAGTTCGATACGTGTGAACTGTCCCTCTTTCTTGTTCAAAGCCAAAGAGGCCAGATACTGGATGGCATACATAGTCTCGCCACGCTTGCCGATCAAAACCCCCAAGCCGGGGCCGTTGAGAGCCACACGCAAGGTTTTATTCTCGGCGGGAGTGACAACAACCGATACACCCTCCAGACCCATGATGTTGCACAGGTCTTCAAAATAGGCCTTGGCACGGGCGGCCACATCCTCGTCCTGCTCGTCCATAGTAACGGCGGGAGTTTCTTCTTTCTTTTCACGACCCGCACGCTTCTTGGCCTTTTTCTCTTCTTTGACCACAGGTTTTTCCTCGGCAGCGGGGACCTCATCATCCTCACCGACCCAGACACGCACCTTGGCCAAACTACCGCCCAGCCCTAAGAAGCCACGGGAGGGGGTATCAATAATCTCAACCGAAACATCGTCCCGATCAACGCCCAGTTCCGCAACGGCGGCTTCGATGGCATCGTCGATATTCTTTCCGGTAGTAATAACTTCGCGTTTCATAATTACTCCTTATTTTCCTGCTCGCCGGCCGCTTCGATGGCGGCATTGGCCTTAGCGGCTTCCTCGGCGGCAATCTTGGGTGCCAATTCTTTTTTCTTCTTCTTTTTCAGTTTGCGCTCTTCCTCTTCCTTATCGTACATAGCCTTATACTTATCAGGGTTGTAGACAAGGTTGAGAGCGACCGTCTGCAAAGTCATCAAAATGTTTGAACATACCCAGTACAGACCCAAGCCCGCCGGCACCGAGAAGGCGATGGCATAGGACATATAGGGGCCGAGCACCTGCATAAAGATGCCGGTACCTTTCCCTTGGGCATTGGGATCCTGCATATACTTGGCGGGGCCCATTTTCTGCGAGAGCACGGTAGACAGAACTGCCGTGAGAGCCGAAAGAATGGGAATCAGCCACACCCAAGACGAATCAAAAGCGGGGATGGGAATGATGCTCTGTAGAAAATACTCGATCTTGCTGGGGATGGCGGCCAGATTCATACTCAAGAAATCCAGATTGATCGAGAAAAAGCCGGTATCGGCCAAGGCGGCTTCATAGGCACCCATATTCTGGCCGATATGCTCGATCAAAGTGATCTGATATTCGGCGGCCTTGGTGGTAAGCTCGGCACCGGTAGCCTGATTGTAGATATCAAGCAGTTTGGTAATGGTATCGGTACCCAAACCTACGACATATTGCAGGGGATAACGGATAACATTATAGATACCGATAAGGATGGGGAACTGAATGAGCATCGTGCCGCAACCGGCGGTGGGGCTATAGCCTTCGGCCTGAAGCTTTTGCATCTCCTGCTGCATACGCTGCTGATCGTTTGCGTATTTCTTCTGTATGCGTGCAATACGCTTACGGAATTTCATTTGGCTTAACTGGCCTTTATGCTGCTTAACACCCAAGGGAATCATAAGCAGTTTGGTGATCACGGCGAGCAAGATAATGGCCACGCCGTAGTTGCCGACGAGTTGATAGAGCCAACGCATCAAATATCCGATGGGGATATTGATGATGTCCATAATTGAGCCCATGGATTACCTCCATTTGTATTTTTGGGGGACGGGGTCATATCCGCTTTTTCCAAAAGGGTTACAGCGCAAAATGCGCCAAAGGGCGAGCAAGGAACCCTTTACTACGCCGTGAATCTCCAACGCTTCAATCGCATACTGCGAACAGGTAGGAATAAAACGGCAACGAGATTGGGTATGGGCGGATATATGGGACTGATACCAGCGGATCAGCCCGATTAACACTTTCTTCATAGCGATCTACTGCACACTCCGTGCATCAAATTAAGAGATCGTTACGCAGGGCGGCGCCGTACAGGGCGCTGTAGATATCCTGCGATTTACGTTTTGGGGTACTGTTGCGAGCGACCAATACAAAGTCGTACCCTTTTTTGATCTGCGGCAACAGCTGACGGAATCCGACACGCAGGATCCGCTTGGCGCGGTTACGCGTGACCGCCTTACCGATCTTCTTGCTTACGGTGATTCCCAGGCGGTTGACCTCCAAGCCATTGGGCCGTATATATAAAGCAAGACAGGGCGTAACGACCGAACGGCCTTTCTTATACGCCCTGATAAAATCTCTGTTCTTATTCAAAGAAACAAAGCTCTTCATTATAAACAGCTCCTTGGAGGGTGCTCTCACTTAGTGAGAAAGTCTTGCTCTGCCTCTGGCTCTTCTGCGGGCGAGGACAGCACGGCCCGATTTGGTGTGCATTCTCTTGCGGAAGCCATGCACTTTGCTACGCTGACGCTTCTTGGGCTGATAAGTTCTTACCATGGTGACACCTCCTAACGGTTTGTCCTATATATGAAGTCACATATAGATAATAATTGCTCATATATTATACATGGTACAAGGGCAGTTGTCAAGCAAAATCGCCCAATGCCCGTATAATTTTTTCGGCGTTTCGTTGCAGGCCGCCGACACCGGTAGCTACCATGACATCGGCATACTGCTCATACAACGGGATACGCTCGGCATAGAGATCGGCCAATGTTTGCCCTTCTTCCATCTGGATGCCGCGGGTAGCGAAATTTTTAATGCGTCGTTCCAGCTCCGCTAAGGGGACTTTGAGATAGACGACGGTGCCGATGGATTTCAAATGGGCCATGGCCGCCTTGCCGTAGACGACACTGCCGCCGGTGGCAATGACGGTGTTTTCTGCACGGATGGAAGCGTTAACCTCATCCTCTACCTTGGCGAAATGGGCATTCCCTTTTTTCTCCAGGATCTCATACAGTTTCATGCCTTCCTGTTGTTGGATCAGCAGGTCGGCATCAATAAAATTCATGCCAAGCATTTTGGCTAACAGCACCCCGACGGTCGATTTCCCACTGCCGGGCATGCCGATGAGTATAATATTATTCATGGTTTTCCTCTTTGGTACGTTCACTGATAATATAGCGGGGGCGGGCTTTGGTTTCCATATACATCTTGCCGACATACTCTCCGATGATGCCGATACTGAGCAGCTGCACACCGCCCAAGAAACACAGAATACTGGTCAACGATGCCCAGCCGGACACGGCCTGTCCTGTAGCGGCTACAATAATCGACCAAACAATGCCGGCCATGCTAAACAGCGCCACCAACATACCAAAGCCCATGATCAGGCGGATGGGTTTGGTGGAAAGTCCCGTAATGCCGTTCCAGGCCAAGGAGAGCATTTTGCGTAGAGGGTAATGGCTCTTGCCTGCCATTCTTTCGTTGCGCTCATAATAGACGCAGGTGCTCTTAAAGCCGACCATGGGCACCATACCGCGCAAATAGATATTGACCTCTTTGAAATTGGCAAATTCCTTGAGCACCTTCGCCGAGAGCAGGCGATAATCGGCATGGTTATAGACGACCTCAGCGCCCATGGCATTAAGCACTTTATAGTAGCCTTGTGCGGCCGCTCTTTTAAAAAAGGAATCGGTTTTGCGGCAACTGCGCACGCCATAGACAACTTCGGCGCCACCCAGATAGGCGTCTACCATTTGATCCATCGCATTGATGTCATCCTGTCCGTCACAATCAATACTGATGGTAATATCGCATTTGTCCTTGGCTTCCATCAGTCCGGCCAGCAGGGCGTTTTGGTGGCCTTGGTTACGGCTTAAACATATACCTTCAATCCGTTCTTCCTTCCTCGCCAAATCACGGATGATAGACCATGTATGATCCTTACTGCCGTCGTTGACAAAGAGGACTCGGCTTTGGGGGCTGATTTTATTTTGCTCAGTCAGGTCCTGCAACTTGTTCAGAAACAGGGGTGCGGTAATGGGCAATACGGTTTCTTCATTGTAGCAGGGGATGACGATATATAAGATGGGGGTCATTCACACACCTCCGTCACAAGTATTAGTACAACAAATCGCCGGGACGGTAGCCCTTGGGCAGGGGTTCTTCTTCAACAAAGGCAAAGTCCTCGTCGTAGAGGGTGGGGAGTAGCGCTTCGAAGGGGACGGTATCGAACTCGCAGGCATAGTCACTGGCGCCGAACCAGCCGCCCTCTTTGGCTTTGAGGTTGAGGTCACGGGCGAATTTGGTGCGATTAGCACAATCGTGCACGGCCAGCGGCCAGCCCTCGTCGTCGGCGATCTTCATAAAGCGCAGGGTGAGTTCCCGACTCTCGATGGGAGAGAGGTAGCCTTGTCGGCAGATATACATGGGAAGTCCCATATAATTTTCCAGATTGTTGGGATTCAGATGCAATTCGGCGCAGTTAATAAAGTCGAGGCCTGTATCTAAAATCGCTTCTTTTTTATCAAAGAAGGCATTGAAAAATTCCTCGGTCATGGGGGTTTCAATGCCGACATGGGGGATATATTTCTTGGCCAACGCCATACTCTGTATTACCCTATCGGCGCACAGGGTAGCGCCGAGGTTGAAGCGTAACTCATCCAGCCCTGCCTCACCGAGGGCCTTGAGGTTTTCCTCGGTACAGAGGGTGCCGTTGGTATACATATGCTGATGGATGCCGGCGGCGTGGAATTTGCGGATGATGGGGTAATAGACCTCGATCTCCATAAAGGGCTCGAGATAGACGTAGGCGATGCCGGTGGGATGGGCGCAGGTGGACAGAAGCAGGTCAATATCTTCCTCGTAAAATTTGGTGCCGCCGATGTCCCACATTCCTTCGCCGATGGGCGGAATGCAGTCCAGCTCCCCGTAATTATAGCAGAAGGGGCATTGGATATTGCATTTGTTGGTCTTACGAATAGCCGACAGGCCCGTGCCGGTCAGGCAGGAACGACAGCCCTTGGCAAATTTGTCATCGTCACCGACATAGAGGGTTTTTCCCTGCAAGGATTTGAGATTTTTAATTTGACTCATTAAGGCCTTTTGGCGGGCGTCCACACCCCGTTCAATCTGTGAAAGCGTGGCATATACGATTTCCATCTGCCGAGGCGACAGTTCTTCTTCCTCGGGCAGGGAGGCAAAAAATTCGAACCAGTAGGTGGCGTCTTGTTTGGATATTTTCATACTCCCCCTCCTTTTGCTTCATTGTATCACAGTTTACCGGTAAAAACAAGAAAAAGCCGCCCAAAGGCGGCTTTTTGGTTAATCGCAGCAGGGGTCGGCTTTTTTCCTGGCTATAGGGTCTTTGTCTGCGGGCGTGTTGTCACCCAACCCCGTTGTTTCGGAGAACATGACATTGGACTTGGTCATATCGACTACGTCGCTGGGGACAATGATTTTAGAGGCACGGCCGTTGGAAAGGGCGACCAAGGCCTCAAACTTTTTGAGTTCCAGCACAGCGGCATCGACGCCTGCCGCTTTGAGAGCAGCCAGACCGTCAGCCTCGGCTTGTTTGGCCAGCAAGGTAGCTTTGGCTTCGCCTTCGGCACGGGCAATGCGGGCATCTCTCTCGCCCTCGGCGGCCAGTATCATGGCCTGCTTATCGCCCTGCGCACGAGTGATAACAGCGGCCTTATGCCCTTCGGCTTCGAGCAAGGTTTCACGGCGATCACGCTCGGCCTTCATCTGCTTTTCCATGGCATTTTGAATCTCGGCCGGCGGGATGATATTCTTGAGTTCCACACGGATAACCTTGATACCCCACTGGTCGGTGGCCGAATCCAAAATCTCGGTCATTTTGCCGTTGATATTATCGCGGGAGGTGAGGGTATCGTCCAGTTCCAATTCGCCAACGATATTACGCAGGGTGGTTGCCGTAAGATTGGACAACGCTGAAATGGGATTGACGGCACCGTAGGTAAAGAGATTGGCATCAAAGACCTTGAAATAAACCACCGTATCGATCTGCATGGTAACATTATCTTTGGTTATAACCGGTTGAGGTGGTGAATCGAGCACTTGTTCTTTCAGTGTAACCTTTTTAGCAATGCGATCGATCAGCGGCACCAACAGATGCAGACCGGCACCCCATGTGCGTTTGTATTTACCCAAACGCTCAAGAACATACTCGGTCGCCTGCGGCACTACCTTAATATGGCAGAACAAAATAATAATGACAACAGCAAAAGCGGGCAATAAAAATTCCATAACAGATACCTCCTTTTTTTACATTATATCATGCTATCACAGCTTTGACAACAAATTTGTTGCTCAGATATGAGAGGATACCGAAGCAATCGTTTCCCTTCGCGATCGGCGAGATGCATCTGCACAGCAGTAATTTGGCGGTTATCATAGGTCGAATAATAATAAATGCCTTTATCGGCATTCATGCAGGAACTATACAAAGTATGGTGATAATGCCCCTCCCCGATATCGCAACAACCACGGGGAATGGCTACGCTGTCCAGCATATGAAAAAACTGGCCGACACTCTCCTTCTCCGAGGTAAAACTGATAGCATTAGCCCGCACAAAGGCGGCACGGACAAAACGAGCGGGTGAGGTATAATCACCGGGAAGTCCGATCGATCCCATCCCCCGCCCAATCTCCTTAAGATCCATCCCAAAGGTGTTGGGCGGAGTCTGAGGGGATAGGTGGCGGTAGGTGCGCAAGTGTTGCCACTGCTGGGGCAGGGACGGATCGTTGGCCATGACCCCAACGGGATTGTCATACACCATCAATCCCTGCTCAGTCGATTCAACCACCAGACACCCCTGTTTATCAGCGATCATCCAATGCAAACGGGCGATGGGCAATCCTCCCAAACTGTGACTGATAAGCGTAGTTCGCTCGAGCAACTGCTTAGCCTGCATAACCGAAGCACACTGTCCCAAAACATAGGGGATAAATTCATAAGGGGCGACCCCCTCCCCGCTTTGATAGTGGGCGTTTTGCACAAAATTGAGTCCAGCCATGCACAGTCCGGCTTCGTTGACGGCGTCGTAGTAGAGCGGATAGTCTTCCACTGTATAGGCCATGCCCAGCATGGCGAATCGATTACCGAGATAGCCCCGTGGCGTTATGGTAACCTCTTCGGTATAGCCACACTCGTAGTCAAGGGTACGGCCGAAATAGAAATGACGAGTCTGATAGGTTATGGCGGTACACATGAAAATTCCCCCTTTTTTGTTAGTGTTCCGCCGTCCTGCTTATCTATACAAAAGACCCGTCGGATTTCTCCGACGGGTTCGGTTCAGTCTTTCCAGATAAAATGATAATTGATCGATTCGCCGCCGTCCACCACAATATTTTGGCCGGTGCAGAAGGTGTTGGTCACCGTCAGGAAATAGGCCCACTGTGCCATTTCTTCGGGGGTGGCCCATTTTTTCAGCGGGGTTTGCTCCATAATCTGCGCCCACAGCGTAGGATCTTCCATCACGCAGGCGTTCAGGGGCGTGGTCACTCCGCCGGGGTCGAGGCTATTGCAGGTAGCGCCAAAGGGAGCGATACGCATGGCCACATTCTTGGTATAGGCCAACACGCCGCCTTTGCTGGCACAATATTCGGGAAATTCGGCGCCGGTGTGGCCGCTGGCCGAGCCGATGTTGAGCACCGAGCGGATCTGATCCTGCATGGCATACCGTTCGGTAACGGCGATCAAGGCCTTGAGGTTAATATCAATATCGGCCTCATTTTGGGTGCCGGCATTGTTAATTAAAATCTGCACGCCGTCAATTTCGGGTAACTTCTCGGTATCCCGAATATCACATTGGTGATGGGTATACCGGGGGTGGGTGATGCTTGTCGGTTGGCGATCGATGCCGATGACCGTATGGTTATTTTCCAAAAAATGTTCGGCGATGGCCTTGCCGATGCCTTGGGTTGTGCCGGTAATTACCACTTTCATGCCGATTCTCCTTTTTCCAAATACTCAAAATAGGCCTTGCCCACCGATTGGGCTTTCCATTTCTGCGTGATCCGATAGCCGATGGGAGAGAAAATGACCTCCATAATCAGTTCGGCCACCGCACCCGTGAGAGCGCACATGGCACATTGGAGCACCGACCAGGAAAATCCGTTCCAGAACACAGGCGCAAACCCATGAAAAACAATCAAAGAGAAGATAAAATTGTCCAAAAACTGGCCGATAAAGGTGGAAATATACGACCGCAACATATAGGCGGCCTTGCCGTCGGGATTCTTGCGACAGGCACGGCCGATCATCCAGTTTAGGGTATTATTAACCAAGGCCGAGGCGATAAAGGCCACCGTTGAGCCGAGCAAAATAAACCACGTCCCGCCGAAAATGCTGTCATAGGCGCTGTAATCGGCCGCCGTGGACGGAATGATGCTGACCAAGAAAAAGATCAGGCAGGTCAGTAAATTGATGGCCACGGCGTGAATGGTAATGAGGTTGGCCGCCTTGGGGCCAAAGTGCTTGGTGATAATGTCCATGCACATAAAAGAGAGCCACGAAATGAGGATGCCGCCGTCGAGAGCGATCCAGTCGAGTTTGAGCAGGGTCTTATTGGCCAGCAAATTCATACAAATGACGCTGACGGCAAAAAGCGTGACCACCGTGGGCGGGATGGCACGCAACAAAATTTTAAATTCAGTAATGGTTTTCTTCATCCGCTTACTCTCTTTTCGTTATTGTTCTTATTGTATCACCATATCCTTTTTTCGTCAAATGTTTGTTAGGAAAGGAAAAGACACCCCGTGGGGTGTCCTTTAATGTCAATAGAAGATAGCGTACGGAAGATCAACCCATATAAATAGAATAGCCAACACTATCAAAACGGCATTTATAATAATAGCCGTTTGTTTTTTCTGTTGATCACTTTCTCTGTCCCGAACCATTAGTAAAGCAATTATGATAGCCATAGCAACAGGAATAATTGTATAAAATGGCTTATAGTCAAGATCTAAACCTATTACTTTGCGATTATTAAGCAGGTTTTCCATTGTGTAAAATGTCTCCTGCCCGCTCAAGCGTAGAATAAAGGTAAGAATTGCAGTGCCAATAGATAAAAAATAAGTAGTCTTTAGTTTGCTTCTTGCTTCACCCTCTATAACTGTTTTTGCCTTTTCTTTCTTGCCATCATGAATAGACGGTGGTTTTAACGGAGCCATTTTTGTCTTTGGCTCAACAAATAAATTTTGATCATTTTGATTACTCAATTCTTTGCCACACCCCGGGCAAAACCTGCTTTTTTCATCCATAATCTCTTTCCCGCATCTTGAACAAAATTTCATATTTTAACACACTCCTTTAATGTTTTATTTCAGTATATCTGTATTACAGATAAATGTCAATATCTTTATTGCAGATATTGCATAATAATTATGAGGTGATTATCATGCAGTACAAAAATTTACGTGGAATCAGAGAAGACAACGACATAAAGCAAAAAGATATAGCAAAGTATCTCAATGTATCACAAAATACCTATTCCCAATATGAAACGGGTGTTATCTCATTAACGGCAGAAGTATTAATTAAATTGGCAGATTATTACAATGTAAGTATTGATTATTTACTGGATCGGACGGATAATCCTAAATTGCAGAAATAAATAAAATCATTCCTTTTCGGAATGATTTTATCTTATGACTCTTGTGTACAAAAAAGGCAAAGACCATGAAGCCTTATTGCACAAAATATTCTTCACGTATTTTTAACAATTTTTTTGCGATTTCCTTTTGCTCATTTGTTCCACCTATATGAAATGCCGACAAAAATTGTGTTATTGGAGGTTCAACATTAAATCTATACAACAATTCGGCATAACATAAATAAAATATGGATATTGCTTTATGTAATTGGTCATCCTTATAATTCTTTTCAGAATTCAAACTAATAGCACGAGCTATTTCTATTGCAAACTTTTTATTCTTCTCAACAAATTGTAGAAACTGTTTAAGAGAGTTTACATCAAACCAACGTAATTCTGCAATTATGTGCTCAATATATTGCAAATCGTCATTTTGTTCACATATAACTGCGTTAAACGCCTTCCCTATTTCCTCATTTATTTCTAATAGGCTCTTGTTCGACGATATTAACACATCTAGAGAGACCGCATCTATATCCGTATCAAGAAACTCTTTTTCCTTAATTTTTTCCACGACTTCTACCTTATACGCAGATAATTTTTCACGAATTTCTAAAAATTCCTTATCTGCAATTTCTAGGAGCCCCGCTAACCGCGAAAAATTCCTTCTTATGTCCTGCGGTACTGCTACCTCACTTTTATATCCCAAATCATGTTCAATCTCGGCCCACGCATGTTGTAATACAGTTCGAATCTGAATCTCACACTTTAAACCATCATACGCACTGTATTCTTTCAATCTTAGTCTCTCTTGATTTATACTAACAACATAATGAACACTACAATAGCCAAACCTATCAGGTTCTAGTGACATTCGTTTATCAATGGTATTTTCTTTATCAATTGAAAATTCTTTCTCGACTAATCCAGCTATTCTATCTACGTCGTCAGCATAATAAGTAATTATACGTATACCGGCTATATCTGTAATATCAGAAAGAGAACGATATTTTCCACTTTTGATATCTACTTTTTTAATTAAACTATCCCGTTCTTTTAGTCTGCTAGTTATTGCATTACAGATAATACCTTCTTCTTGAATAATCCTACCAAGCAAAAACTTAACATCCTGTGCAAATCTTGCATAAAGATTACAGCTTTGATCATATTCTTTTAAAATACTATTATTAGACATACAATCACCTCTTTTTACATATTATACCACGCTACAAAAGATATAGCAACAAATAGAAAAAACAAAAATCCTTCTTCGTTTTTTATTTTAGGCAAGCACTCTCCCGCCTGCGGCTCGGGCTGGGTCGGCTCAGATCATCAACTAAACAAGATAAAAGCCTCTCGAACCTACGTCCGTTTGCAACAGCGG
>JAZQVM010000079.1:0-13197 GCA_045631845.1 Eubacteriales bacterium
AACTTAAACATTTGTGTTATACTCAATGCAAAGCACATAAGTAAGGAGTGAAATTACTATGGCAATTGGTGAAAGAATTAGATTTTTTCGTAACCTAAAAGGTATGACACAAAAGTTTCTTGGTGTAAAAGTCGGTTTTCCGGAGAAAACTGCCGACATCCGCTTGGCTCAATATGAGTCCGGTACAAGAACACCCAAATCAGATTTAACCGAAGCGCTTGCCGATGCTTTGGGCGTTTCTACTATGGCATTGAATGTTCCTGATATTGATACGGATCTCGGCTTTATGCATACCCTCTTTGCATTAGAGGATATTTACGGATTGAAGATTGACAAGCTCGATGACGAGATTTGTATTCGCCTTGATAAAAATAGAGGAACATCTTACATTTCTTTGCTTGAGCGTTTTACCGCTTGGCAGAAAGAAGCAGAGAAGTATCGCAACGGCGAAATCAGCAAAGAGGAATATGATCGTTGGCGTTATACATATCCCGAAGTAGAGACACAGCGCACAAGGGATGCTCTCGATGAAATGCGTGAACAACGTAGGAATGAGCAGTAATTTCCTCGGTTAGGAGTTAAAAGTATGGAAGAAATAAAAGAATTCCTAAAAGCAATTTGGGGGTTAGATACCGATCAAATTGCAATCATATCATTAGCTGTTACGTTCTTGCTTTTTGTTCTCGGTAAAAGAGCCGAAAACAGGATCAAAATTTACGAAACTCGCAAGGAGGAATATCAGAAACTAATTGATTTCTTCCTAGAGATATTCGCTAATGCTGGAAAGGACATTTCCAAACTAACAAAGGACGATAAGACAAAAAAGCGTTTTTTGGATATGGGTGCTTCCTTGGCGATTTACGGTTCTAAAAAACTTTACAAAACATATTGTTTCTATCGTTGGATTTCTCTTGATGAAAAAGTACAGTCAAATAGATGGTACTCAAATGATATGGGAATGTATTGTTTAGGCGAAATGTTTCAGATTATGCGAAAGGAAATCGGCCTAAACAACGAATTACTTCAAGTTGATGTTCCTGATGTTCTTTCTTTTTACATAACTGACTTTACAAAGCCGGAATTCAAGAAGAATTTCTATAAATATCATTTTAGGAAATTCTTATTGAAGTCAGCAATCTTTTGGGGTAAAGTTGAAGATTTCCTACCACTCGTTTGGATTTCAAACTACATAATAAAACCGCTATTTCTAACATTGTTTTGTGTTATCAGATTTCCGATTAAGTTACTAATCGTAACGCCTATAAAGCAAATCAAAAAGGCGTGCGAAAACAAAGATAAAAGGACATAAACAAAAAGAGCTAACAGACTTTGTAACAAAAATCTGTTAGCTCTTTATTTATGAATAATCTGAAATTGTTGTCAAAACGTTGTCACAAGGCTTTTTCAAGCCTCAAAAACCCAGTATTTATGCGGGTTTTCAGCGTTTTTGGTATTATTCCCACTCGATGGTGCCGATCGGTTTGGGGGTCAGGTCGAGCAGGACACGGTTGATGCCCTCGACCTCGTGGGTGATGCGATCGGTGATATGGTGCAGGAGCGCATAGGGAATCTCCTCGATGGTGGCGCTCATGGCATCCTTGGTGTTGACGGCACGAATGATGGCCGGCCAGCCCTCATAACGTTTATCGTTACGCACGCCGACGCTCTTGAAATCGGGTACGGCGATGAAATACTGCCAAACCTTTTCGGCCAGCCCGCTCTTATCAAACTCTTCACGCAAGATGGCGTCGGCCTCACGCAGGGCGTGCAGGCGGTCACGGGTGATCGCACCTAAGCAACGCACGCCAAGACCGGGGCCGGGGAAGGGCTGACGGTAGACCATGGCATGAGGCAGACCCAGCGCCTCACCTACGACACGAACCTCGTCTTTGTAGAGCAATTTGACCGGCTCGACCAGTTCAAACTGCATATCTTCGGGCAGGCCACCGACATTGTGGTGAGCCTTTACGCCGTCGCTTTCCAGAATATCGGGATAGATGGTGCCCTGTGCCAAGAAGGAGATACCTTCCAGTTTAGAGGCTTCCTCATCAAACACTTTAATAAATTCGCCGCCGATGATCTTGCGCTTCTTCTCAGGCTCGGCCACGCCGGCCAGCAGATCGAGGAAACGATCGGTCGCATCGACATAGATCAAGTTGGCATCCAGTTCTTTGCCGAACACCTCGATGACCTGCTCGCTCTCGCCTTTACGCATCAGACCGTGGTTGACATGAACACAGACCAGCTGTTTACCGATGGCCTTAATGAGCAGAGCGGCAACAACCGAGGAGTCTACACCGCCCGACAGGGCCAGCAATACCTTTTTATCGCCAACCTGCGCACGGATTTCCGCTACCTGTTCGGCAATGAAGGCATCGGCCAGTTCTTTGGTGGTAATACGAGCCATCGACTCGGGACGAATATTTGTTTGCATTTGCATCGCTTCCTTTGTAAAGAAATTTATGTTTTATTATACCACTCAATTGGCTATACTACAATATTTTTTTGCGGAAAATTATAAAAAAGAGGGTGTATGCACCCTCTTTTTCATCAATAATAAAAGATCAGGAAATAGATATAAGCGGGGATGACGGCGGCCAAGGTAAAGGGAATACCGATTTTAAGGAAGTCGCTGTTGTTGACCTCATACCCTTCCTTGCGCAAAATGCCGATACCGGTAATGTTGGCCGAGGCACCGACGGGAGTCAGGTTGCCACCCAGCGTAGCACCCGACAACAATCCGAAATAGAGCAAAGTAGGATTGATTCCTAAAGATGCCGCAATCCCTTGCGTTACAGGCAACATGGTTGCTACATACGGAATGTTATCAATAAAGGCGGAGAAGATAACGCTCATCCATGTAATCAAGGTATAGATGACAAAGACATTGCCACCCGAGAGCTTGGTAAAGAGGTTGCCAATAGCATCGACCACGCCCATATTGGTGATGCCGCCGACCACAATGAACAGACCGAACAGCAGACCGATGGTATTGACATCGATCTCCTTGAGCGGAGAGGTAAAGGCCGACCAAGTTTTCTTACGAAGGCCGTTATAGACGACACCAATGACCATGAGCACACAACAGATAATGCCGTTGGTATAGGCAGACAATCCGGGGAGGATACCATCAAGGAATGTAGGCAAGCCGGGAATAAGAGAAGCAACAATCAGCAACACGACGGTGCCGAGCATAAGAATGGTAGGTACATAGTCGGTAACGACCGTACGCTGACCGGGTTCGATCTTACCCGTTTCCTTGCGGAAGATGATCAGGAGCAGTAAGCAAGATACCAGTGCACCCAACTCTACCGCCCAGAAGATGCCGGGCTTGCCGTTGTAGACAAAGAAATCGAGGAAGTTCATGTTGGCATAACCGCCAAGCATGATGGAGGTGGTATCGCCGACCAAGGTGGCGGCACCCTGCAGGTTGGAGGAAACGGCAATGGCGATGATCATGCCGACGGGGCTGATGTCCAGCCGCTTGGCAATAGCCAAGGCGATGGGGGCGATCATCAAAACGGTAGCCACGTTATCGATGAAGGCCGAAACGATACCGGCAAACAGGGACAAGATCACGATGGCCCATTTGACATTGGGTACCTTTTCAATAATAATATCGGCCAGCAGGTTAGGCATTTTCGACTCAATCATTAATGCTACCGTACCCATAGTACCGGCAATCATCATCAGCACATTGAAATCGACACTTGGCAGCACCTCACCCAGCGGCAACATACCCGACACCACAAACACAAGTGCCGAGCCGAGCGCCACAAAGGGGCGGTATTTGGGCAGTGCCAGCATTAACACGTAGGTTAAAACAAATACAGCAAGAGCAATATACATGCAAATTCTCCTTTTTTTCTTATTATCTGTCACATTATATCATTCCTTTGGGGAAAATGCAACCGGACAATTTTGTTATCTGCCCGGATTGAAAAGGGATATATTCTATGATATACTACATGCATACTTGAAAAAGGGGATGGATTATGGAGTTTCGTGAAAAATTACAAAAACTTCGAAAGAAGAACGCCATGACACAGGAGGATCTTGCTCAATCTCTTTACGTGTCCCGCACCGCCGTTTCCAAATGGGAGTCGGGGCGGGGCTATCCAAATCTGGAGTCCTTGCGGCGGATTGCCGACCTGTTTTCGGTCACAGTGGATGAACTGTTATCCGGCGATCAACTGCTCTGTCTGGCAGAGAAAGACAGCAAGGCAAAAACGAAGCATCTTCGTGATCTGATGTTTGGGCTTTTGGACGTGGGTTCCTCTCTCCTGCTTTTTCTGCCGTTTTTCGCTCAACGGGACGGCTTGGACATACAGAGCGTTTCGCTTTTAGCCCTGACTGAAGTATCGGCCTACTTGAGAATCGTATATGCGGTGATGATCGCCGTTACGATCACGTGGGGCATATTGATGCTGGCCCTGCAAACCTGTTCCCATCGGATCTGGGTTTTGGCAAACAGCAGGGTATCGCTTTTCTTAACAGCGATAAATGTACTTATATTTATGATGAGTTTGCAACCCTATGCGGCGGGATACTTGTTTGTATTTTTACTGATTAAGGGATTTCTTCTATTGACACGAAAGGTGTCGCTCGGGTAACGAAGCGTTTCTTGCGATTCTTTCTGTCTTCTTTTATGCTATACAGTGAAAGGAAGGTAGAAACAATGAAACGAACATTACTTACATCTCTTGGTTTTCTCAGCGCTTTTGCCGTATGGACGGCGTTGATTTTGCTTGTTGACGTACAGGCGATTGGTCCGAACGGGTCAGCCGTTGGACTGGCAACAGTCAACGGACTATTTCACCGACTGACGGGTGTACACATAGATCTTTACACCATTACCGATTGGTTGGGGCTGGTTCCGATTGCTGTTGTGCTTGGTTTTGCGATTTTTGGTTTAGCACAGTGGATCAAGCGGAAACATATACGAAGCGTTGATTTTGACATTTTGGTACTGGGTGGATTTTATATCATTACCATGTTATGTTATATGTTTTTTGAAGTGGTGGTGATTAACCGTCGGCCGATTTTGATTGACGGATTTTTGGAGGCGTCCTATCCGTCCTCGACCACATTGTTGGTATTGTGCGTGATGCTGACGGCCATGATGCAGATTCATTCCCGCATCAAGACTCGGTGGCTTCGATCAGGTGTTCTTATTGCCATAGAATGTTTTATTGGCTTTATGGTAATGGGACGGCTAATTTCGGGCGTGCATTGGCTTTCGGATATTGTGGGTGGTATATTGTTGAGTGCAGGGCTCGTCTTATTCTATAAATTTCTTATAAGAAAAACCCCGAAACCGTGATGGTTTCGGGGTTTGTTGTAGATAACAGGTTATCTCTTGGAGAAGTTAAGTGACACCCCAAGAGCACAAGCCAAGGGCGCCGTGCGATTGGACCGGTGGAACTTATGTGAAGAAAACAAAGAGGCTCCGAAATCCGAAGCCTCTTGTCTTTTGTAAAAGATAATAAATTTATCGCTTGCTGAACTGAGGAGCGCGACGGGCGGCCTTTAAGCCGTACTTCTTTCTCTCCTTCATTCTGGGGTCACGAGTGAGGAAGCCGGCCTTCTTGAGAAGGGGACGGTTCTGCTCGTCAACCAGCAGCAGAGCGCGGGCGATACCGTGACGGATAGCGCCGGCCTGACCGGAGATGCCACCGCCGACAACTTTGCAAACTACATCGAACTTGCCGGTAGTCTGGGTCAGTTCCAGGGGCTGACGAACGATGTACTTGAGGGTATCGATCCCAAAGTAATCATCCATATCGCGGCCGTTAATGGTAACGGCGCCGGTACCGGGATAAAGTCTTACGCAAGCAACGGACTGCTTTCTGCGGCCGGTGCCGTAGAAATACTCTTTCTTCGATTCGTACATTCTCTATCCCTCCTTATTTCATTTCCCAAACTTCGGGTTTCTGGGCCTGATGCTTATGCTCTTCGTTCTTGTAAACGAACAGACGCTTAGCAGCGCTGCGGCCGATGGAGTTATGCGGGAGCATACCCTTAACGGCGGTAGAGATAGCAAACGGGGAGTTGTTGGCCATCAGCGTGGAGTACTTGATCTCCTTGAGGCCGCCGGGATAGCCACTGTAGTGACGGTACATCTTGGCATTGATCTTGTTGCCGGTGAGAACCATCTTGTCGGAATTGATGATGATAACGAAATCGCCGCAATCGACATGCGGAGTGAAATCAACCTTGTGCTTACCACGAAGCAGAGCGGCAGCTTCAGCAGCCACGCGGCCCATGGACTTATCAGCAGCGTCGATCACATACCATTTACGCTCGATCGTCTGAGCGTTAGCCATGAAAGTGCTCATGTTTTTCCTCCTATTATTTGGGGATTTCTCCCCTCTTTTTTCTTAGCCTTTGTATTATACCTTTGCGTCAACTACTTGTCAAGCACTTTTTTGCAAAAAATCAAATTAGGATAGACTTGCTCTATTTTTCGCCGTTTTACTCTGTTTTCCTCTTGTTTTCTCATTTTGCATTTTTGCAAAAAAATTCCCGCCCTCGGTAATGGGGCGGGAATTTTCTTAGATAAGCACTAAAATAGTAATTGTTGCTATTTTTAGCCATGGTACAGTTTTTTGGTTTGGTAGACCGGCTCGCAGGTGAGGTTGATGCCCAGTTTGCGCAGTACAGCGGCGTCGGTCTGATTGAGAATGACACTGGAGTGCATTTCACAGCCACGCAGATCGTGCAAGCAGGACAGAGCGACCTGAGCCATGGGGTTGGTGGCGGCGCAAATGGAGAGAGCGACCAGTACCTCCTCGGGATGCAGGCGGGGGTTATGGTTGCCGAGGTAGTCGGTCTTCAATTTCTGCAGGGGCTCAATGGTAGCAGGAGCCAGAAGCAGTACGGGGTCGGGCAAATGCGCCAACACTTTCAGAGCATTAAGCAACATAGCGGCTACCGGACCGAGCAGAGATGAAGTTTTGCCGGTGACAATCGTACCGTCGGGCAATTCGATGGCGGCGGCGGGAGCACCGCTGACCTCAGCCTTGGCCTTGGCGGCGGCGATAACCGGACGATCCTCCGCACTCAAGCCCGACTGCTTAACCAGCAGGTCAATTTTATTTACTTCTTCGGCGCTACCGCTTCCCTTGCGCAGATTGCACAGGGCGGCATAGTACCGACGCAAAATTTCCTGATTGGCGGCGGCGCGCACGGCCTGGTCATCAAAGATACAGTTGCCGGCCATGTTCACGCCCATATCGGTGGGCGAATTATAGGGGGATTTGCCGTAGATCTCCTCAAAGGTCGCTTTCAACAGAGGGAAAACCTCGACATCTCGGTTGTAATTGACGGTGGTTTCGCCGTAGGCTTCGAGATGGAAGGGGTCAATCATATTGACATCGTTAAGATCGGCCGTGGCCGCTTCATAAGCAACGTTAACGGGGTGTTTGAGGGGGATATTCCAGATGGGAAAGGTTTCGAACTTGGCATAGCCGGCTTGGATCCCACGCTTATGGTCGTGATACAGCTGAGACAGGCAGGTGGCCATTTTGCCCGAGCCGGGGCCGGGAGCGGTAATGACAACGAGGGGGCGGGACGTTTCGATATACTGGTTCTTGCCGTAGCCTTCTTCCGAAACGATGAGCGGAATCTCATAAGGGTAACCGGGGATATTATAATGACGGTAAACCTTAACGCCCAGCGAATCCAGACGATTGGCAAAGGCGTCGGCGGCACGGTTGTCACCGCCGTACTGGGTCAGCACGACCGAGCCGACATACAGGCCAAGACCACGAAAAGCATCAATCAGACGAAGAACGTCCAGATCATAGGTGATGCCCAAATCGCCACGCACCTTGTTCTTTTCGATGTCGTTAGCGTTGAGGACGATGACCAGTTCGGCCATTTCCTTGAGTTCCAGCAGCATTTGCACCTTACTGTCGGGCGCAAAGCCGGGCAGTACCCGTGCGGCGTGGAAATCGTCGAACAATTTTCCGCCAAATTCCAGATACAGCTTTCCACCGAAATCGGCAATACGGTTTTTGATATGTTCTGATTGCAATTTCAGATATTTCTCGTTGTCGAACCCTATCTTATTCATACTTCCTCCGAATATCCCGTCATTTTAGAACATCGTATCAATGAGTTGCTCGGCCGTAATTCCGCCGATATATTTCTTCAAAGGCAGGTCACGGATAGCCATTTCAATAGCGTCCACCCGATGCGGCACGCCGCACAGTTCCTGCTCCAGTTCGCTGATTTCGCCAAAAGCAAAGAAGTCGCCCGTAATTCTCACGTTGTGAATCACTTCCTGCGAGATGTTCATCTGCACTTCGATCAGGCCTGCGGGGAACTTGGCCGCCTTACGAAAAGCATAGCTGGGGTTTTCTCCAAAGTTCCAGTCCCAACGGCTGTACTTCTCGGCCTGCAGTTTCTTGGCTTGCTCAATGTCTTCTTCGGTAAACTCGCTCACCGTGAAGTTTTCATGGGTTTGCTTGACATAGTCAGTCAAGCCCTGCATAAACTCCTCCACCGTCATGGGCGAGGACAGATGCTCGGAGATGTTCGATACACGAGCGCGCACGCTGGCGATGCCCTTCGACTTGATCTTGAGCGGATGCACCTGCAAAGCGCCGGTCAGATCGGCCATGCCCACCTCAAACAGCAGTGTGCCATGATGCAAAAAGCGCTTGCCCACCTTGGTCTGGGCGTTGCCCGAAATCTTCTTGCCCTCAATCTCAATATCGTTACGGCCCGTAAGACCGGCATTGATGCCGAGCGAGCGCAGATAGTCGACCACCGGTGCGGTGAAGCGGGCAAAGGACAGCTCGTCCCCTGCGGTGGCTTTGGTCATGAAGGAGAAACACACATTGCCCAGATCATGGAAAACCGCGCCGCCGCCGGTAATGCGGCGTACCACACGGATGCGATGCTCATTCACATAATCAATGTTGATCTCACTATAGGCATTCTGATTGCGGCCTATGATGATGGATGGCCCATTGCGCCACAAGAAGAAGATATCCTCCCGATACCGAGTCAGCAGATGCTCTTCCATGGCTAGATTGTAGGTAGGATCGGTGCTTTGCGATATAAAAAACAACATAACTTTATTTACACCTTTATAAAATAGGAATAGTTCTTACTTTGCCGAGATGACGTCCTTGCCCATGTAGCGACGGAGGGCTTCGGGGATACGAACGCTACCGTCGGCCTGCAGGTTGTTTTCAAGGAAGGCGATGAGCATACGGGGTGGAGCGACAACGGTGTTGTTGAGGGTGTGGGCGAAGTAATTGCCCTTTTCGCCACGGATGCGGATGCCCAGACGGCGAGCCTGTGCGTCGCCCAAATTGGAGCAACTGCCCACCTCAAAATATTTCTGCTGACGGGGAGACCAAGCTTCGACGTCGATACTCTTGACCTTCAGGTCGGCCAAGTCACCCGAGCAGCACTCGAGGGTACGGACGGGAATATCAAGGGAACGGAAGAAATCGACGGTATTGGTATAGAGCTTGACAAACCATTCGGGGCTGTCCTCCGGCTCGCAGACGACGATCATTTCCTGCTTTTCAAACTGGTGGATACGATAGACGCCACGCTCCTCAATGCCATGGGCGCCCACCTCTTTACGGAAGCAGGGCGAATAGCTGGTCAAGGTCTGAGGCAGGCTCTCCTTATCAAGGAAAGTATCAATAAACTTACCGATCATGGAGTGTTCGCTGGTTCCGATCAGATACAGATCTTCCCCTTCGATCTTATACATCATATTTTCCATTTCGGCAAAACTCATAACGCCGTTGACAACCGAGGAACGGATCATGAAAGGCGGAATGTAGTAGGTAAAGCCACGGCCGACCATAAAGTCACGGGCATAGGACAGAATGGCCGAATGTAACATAGCGATATCACCGCACAGATAATAGAAGCCATTGCCCGAGGTCTTACGAGCCGCATCCAGATCAATACCCTTCAGTTTTTCCATGATGTCAACATGATAGGGAATCTCAAAGTCGGGCACGATCGGCTCTCCAATGCGCTCAACCTCAACGTTCTCGCTATCGTCTTTACCAATGGGAACGGTCGGGTCAATGATATTGGGAATGACCATCATGCGCTGCTTGATCTGCTCTTCCAGTTCGGGCTCTCTGGCCGACAGCGCCGCCAGTTCTTCTCCGATAGCCGCCGCTTCTTTCTTGGCAGCCTCAGCCGCCTCACGATCGCCCTTAGCCATGAATCCGCCAATCTGCTTGGACACGGCGTTGCGACGAGCGCGCAGTTCATCACACTTACCCTTGGCTTCACGGTACTCGGCATCCAGAGCAATTACCTCATCCACCAGCACCATCTTCTCATCCTGAAACTTCTTGCGGATATTCTCTTTCACCACATCGGGGTTGGCTCTTAAAAATTTAATATCAATCATTTTCTTTACTCCTTATACTTTTAGTATAAAATAACAAAATATTACACTTATTTATTCAGGTGTTCGGCGAGATCGGTCAGATCATCGTCGGAGTAGTATTCGATGACAAGTTTACCGCCCTTGCGGGAGGGGTTAACCGAGACCTTGCGGCCGAGAGCGGCGGTCAGGTCGGCAGCCAGAGAATCGTAGTATAACCGATCGACGGGCAGTTTACCCTGACGGGGCGGGAGCTGGCGCTTTTTAATGAGGGCTTCCAGTTCACGGACGGTCAGTTCCTTTTCGGCACAGTCCTTAGCCAAGCGGGAGATGCTGTCGGCATCTTCGCAGGAGAGCAAGGATTTGCCGTGGGCTAAGGATAGTTTACCCTCTTCGAGCAAAGAAATCACATCTTCGGGTAAAGTTAACAAACGCAAAGCATTAGCCACCACGGGGCGGGACTTGCCCACACGCTTGGCCATCTGCTCTTGGGTCATGCCAAACTCATCGGACAGACGCTTATAGCCTTTGGCTTCTTCAATGATATTTAAATCTTCCCGTTGCAGGTTTTCAATCAGTGCGATCTCCATAATTTCCTGCGCCGATACATCTTTGACAATAACGGGCAACTTCTTAATGCCGGCGATACGGGATGCACGCCAGCGGCGCTCACCGGCGATGATGCGGTAGCGACCTTTGCCGATCGGTGAGACCAGAAGCGGCGTCAATACGCCGTGTTCTTTAATGGATTCGGCCAGTTCATTCAATTTCTCTTCGTCAAACATCACACGGGGTTGTTCCCGATTGGGTTCAATATCGGAGATGCTTACCAAGAGGGGGCCGCCCTCACCGCTCGTTGTCGGTTCGGCGATCTCCATATTATTATCCTCAAAGAGGACGCCTAACCCTTTTCCTAATCCTTTTTTTACTGCCATATTACAATCTCCCGTTTCTCTTCAAAAATTCCACGGCAACGGCATCATAGGCCGCCGCACCCTTACAACTGCGATCGTATTGCAAGACACTCATTCCATGGCTGGGCGCTTCGGAGATGCGCACGTTGCGGGGGATGGCCATGGCATACATCTTATCGGCAAAATACTTCTTAATCTCCTGCGCCGCCTGCAAGCAGAGGTTGAGCCGTCCGTCAAACATGGTCAGCAACACGCCCTCTATCTCCAGTCTGGGGTTAAAGCGCTGGCGCACCAAACGAATGGTGTTGGTTAACTGCGACAGGCCTTCCAGTGCAAAATACTCACATTGGATGGGGATAAGCACCGTATCGGCGGCGTTTAATGCATTAAGGGTCAACATGCCCAAAGAGGGCGGGCAATCAATAAAGATATAATCAAACTTGTCCCTTATGGTATACAGGGCATTTTTCAGTAGAAACTCGCGATTTTCCACTTCCACCATTTCGATCTCGGCACCGGCCAGGTCGGCATTGGCGGGCATGATAAACATATTTTCAGTCGCCGTGTACAACAGGCATTGCGTAGCCATCGAAGCATCGGCCATGGCATCATAGACCGAGCGCACGACCTTCTTTTTCGAAATTCCGCAACCGCTGGTGGCATTTCCCTGCGGATCAAGGTCGACAATCAGCACCCGATATCCCCGCGCGGCAATGCCGGCACAGACATTAATAACGGTCGTTGTCTTGCCTACGCCGCCTTTTTGGTTGGAAACGGCGATAATCTTTCCCATATTGTTTCTCCTGTCTTTTGCTATTCTTACAATTTTAGATTATACCACAACCAAAACAAAAAAGGAAGCCCGAATGTTCCACGTGGAACAAATTTTTTTATTTTCCGCAATTCTCCCTTTTTTGACAGCGAAAGATGCTATTCTTTATATAAAGGAGGAAGAAAAATGTTTGAGAAAGACACTTCTTATAAAATTCTGCCGCTTTCCCGTATTGTGCCTGACCCCAACCAGCCCCGCAAGCAATTTGATGAAGATGCGCTTCGCTCTTTGGCCGACTCGATTCGGGAATTGGGCGTGCTCTCCCCCATTACCGTACATAAGGTGGACGGACAATACCGCATCATTGCCGGGGAGCGGCGGTGGCGGGCGGCCGGACTTGCCGGACTTACCGAAATGCCCTGCATGGTACGAAATTGGAATGAGGAGAAAAAGACATTAGCCGCGCTGGTGGAAAATCTGCAACGCCGCGATCTGGATCCCTTTGAGGAAGCGGCAGGGATTCGGGACCTCATTGAAAAGACGGGATTATCGCAAGCGGAAATTGCCAACAAGATCGGCAAGTCCCCTTCCTGCGTAGCCAACAAGCTACGCCTATTGGGACTTTCCGAGTCGATTCGCTCTCAAATTCGTCAGCATAAACTGACCGAACGGCACGCTCGTGCCCTGCTTGTGCTTCCCGAGGACATGCAAGCCGCCGCCCTTGCCCACATCGCCGAAAAGCAGTTGACAGTGGATAAGGCCGAACAATACATCCGCACTCTGCTCTCTCCCCCGACTAAACCCAATCGCAAAATATATATTAAAGATATTCGTTTATTTATTAACACCATTGACCATTCTTTGCGCTTGCTCTCCAAGCAGGGAATTACCGCCCTCTCTGACAAAACCGAGGACGATCAATATATCTATTACTCCATCTCCATACCCAAAGCCAAATAATGTTCCACGTGGAACAATTAAAAAAGAAGCCAATCATTGAAGGTGTAAGATAAAAGTAGACACAAAAAAGTGTCTACTTTTTCTTATGTGTTAAAATAAGATGGGAGGGAAACAAATGAAGAGTAGAAGATATACAGCAAAAGAGAAAATAGAAATGGTAAAACGCTATCTTAATG
>JAZQVM010000080.1:0-14293 GCA_045631845.1 Eubacteriales bacterium
CAAGGTAATAAAGCGATTCACACGAGGCGCCAACAACTCCAATTCCTTAGTGTAATCCTTGTCAGCAAACACCCCAAACAAGGCCACCACCGGTCGCTGATCCACATAACTCTCCAGCGCCGCGCACAAGGTACGCATCCCGTCCTCGTTATGCGCCGCATCTAAGATCACCAACGGCTCCCGTTGCAAAATCTCAAGTCTGGCAGGGAAAAATGTGTTTTTCAACCCCTGCGCAATATGGGAAAGCGAAATGGTGAAATCCCGCTCGGTCGCCAAATATTCCACCGCCGCCATGGCCGTTACGGCATTGTAAATCTGATGCCGTCCCGCCAGCGGCACCGTCATGGTGCGCCCACGGTAGTCAATCATCGACCCGTCAATGTCACTCTTGATAATTTCCAAATAATCGAGATTGGGCAGGTTGAGCGGCACCTGCTTTTCCTTGCAGATGCGATCAATCACCTCAGCCGCCCCATCAAATTGGAAGGGATAGGAAATAACCGCACTCCCCTCCTTGATGATCCCGCACTTCTCAAAGGCAATCTCGGGTAATGTGTTACCCAAATATTGCATATGATCGTAGGAAATCTTAGTCAGTACACAACACTCGGGAGCGGGGATCACGTTGGTCGCATCAAAGCGGCCGCCCAAGCCTACCTCCAACACCACCACATCACACTCTTTTTTTACATAATAACAGAGTGCGGCGGCAGTGATCAGTTCAAACTCGGTCACATCCTCTTCCATCGCATCCACCACAGGGCGAATCTCGTCAATCACCTCTTGCAATTCGTCATCCGAGATGTTAACCCCATCCACCGAAATACGCTCATTAAACTCCAGCACATAAGGCGAAATGTACCGTCCGGTACGATACCCCGCCGCCGTGAGAATGTTGGCAATAAAGGTCGTCGTCGATCCCTTGCCATTGGTACCCGCTACATGAACAAACCGTAATTTTCTGTGGGGCGCTCCCAATCGTTCCAGCAGCAGAGAGATGCGCCCAAGCCCCAGCCGTGACCCCAAATGGGTACGGGAATGGATATACTGTTGTGCGTCGGTCATTCTGCCGCTCCTTCCTTACTGTAATTTGGCAATCGATTCTTCCAAATTGACCAATGCTTCTTTGAAACGAGCCAATTTTTCCTTCTCTTTCTCCACCAACTCGGCCGGCGCCTTGGCCACAAATCCCGCATTGCCAAGCTTACCCTGCGCCATGTTGATCTCTTTTTGAATCTTCTCTTTCTCCTTGTTCAGCCGCGCCAATTCCTTCTCCCGATCAATCAACTGATCCATCGGAATCATCGCCTTGGCCGAGTCGGTAACCACCATCACGCCGTCACCCTCGATCGGCCCGATCACCACCTTGTCGGCCGAAGCCAAGCGCATAAAGGACATCTCACTGCCCGCAAACGCATCCGAGTAATCGGTCTGAATATACACCGTCGCCTTCTTGGAGGGCGGCACATTCATCTCGGCACGACGGTTGCGAATAGCGCGAATCAACGCAATCACACGGTCGGTATCGTCCTGCTCCTTCTTGAAAGACAAAGCCGGATCGTATTTCGGCCACTCGGAAATCATGATCGACTCACCCTCATGCGGCAAACTCTGCCAGATCTCCTCGGTAATAAAGGGCATAAACGGATGCAACAACTGCAACGTGCCCGACAATACATAAGAAAGCGTACGCTGCGCATCGATGCGATCGGCCGGATCGGGATTGCTCTCGAACAGACGGGGCTTCACCAGCTCAATATACCAGTCACACAGATAATCCCACAAAAACTCGTACAGGTTGGCCAGCGCCGTACCTAACTCATACTTGTCCAGATTCTCGGTAACCGCCTTAACCGTATCGTTGTACTTGGACAAAATCCACTTATCATCATTAGTCGGATTCTCGGGCAGACCCGGCTCCTCAATGGTCAGGTTCATCAAGGTGAAGCGTGCCGCATTCCACATCTTGTTGGCAAAATTACGCGCCGCCTCAATCTTCTCCACCGAGAAACGCATATCATTACCGGGCGAGTTACCGGTAATGAGCGTAAAGCGCAAAGCATCCGCGCCGTACTGCTCAATAATCTCCAGCGGATCAATGCCGTTACCCAAACTCTTACTCATCTTCCGCCCCTGCGCATCCCGCACAAGACCGTGAATGAATACCGTATCAAAGGGCGCCTGCTTGGTGTGCTCCACACCCGAGAAAATCATACGGGCCACCCAGAAGAAGATAATATCATAAGCCGTAACCAAGGTCGAGGTCGGATAGAAATAATCCAGATCCTCCGTCTTGTCCGGCCAGCCCAGCGTGCCAAACGGCCACAGTGCCGAACTAAACCAGGTATCCAATACGTCGGGATCCTGCATCATGTGATCGCACCCGCACTTGGGGCAAACGGTCACATCCTCCTCCGATACAATCATCTCCCCGCAAGCGGCGCAGGTGTAAGCAGGCACACGGTGTCCCCACCACAACTGACGGGAAATGCACCAGTCATGAATATTCTCCATCCAGTTTAAGTAAATCTTGGAGAAACGGTTGGGCACAAACTTAATCGTGCCATCCTTGACCACATCCATGGCAGGCCCTGCCAGCGGTGCCATCTTCACAAACCACTGCTCCGACGCCAACGGCTCTACCGCCGTACCGCAACGGTAGCAGTGTCCCACATTATGATTGATCGGCTCAACCTTAACCAAATAGCCGCCCGCCTCCAGATCGGCCACGATCTGCTTGCGAGCCTCCTCACGGGTCAAACCATTATATTTTCCGCCGTTGATCACGCAAGCATGATCATCCAGCACCTTGATCTCTTCCAAGTTGTGGCGCTTACCCACCTCAAAGTCGTTGGGGTCATGGCAGGGGGTAATCTTCACCGCACCCGTACCAAATTCACGCTCCACATAATCATCGGCCACGATCGGAATCTCCCGCTCCACCAGCGGCAGAATCACCGTCTTGCCCACCAGATGGGCATATCTCTCATCCTCAGGATGCACCGCAATGGCCGTATCACCCAGCATCGTCTCGGGACGGGTGGTAGCCACCGTCAAAAACTCATCCGAATCCTTGACCGCATAACGGATATGCCAGAAATTACCCGGACTGTCCTTGTACTCCACTTCCGCATCCGATAAGGCCGTCACACAATGGGGACACCAGTTGGTAATGCGGTTCCCCTTATAAATGAGCCCCTTGTTATACAGATCCACAAAGGTCTTTTTAACCGCACGGGAAAAGCCCTCGTCCATCGTGAAACGCTCCCGCGACCAGTCACAGGAACTGCCCAGCTTCTTGAGCTGATTGATGATGCGGTTACCGTACTGCTCCTTCCATGCCCAGGTGCGCTTTAAGAACTCCTCACGCCCCAAGTCGTGACGGGTGAGCCCTTCTTCCTTGCGCAGATTTTCCTCGACCTTGATCTGGGTCGCAATACCCGCATGGTCGGTACCGGGCAGCCAAAGGGTGGCATACCCCTGCATCCGCTTGTAACGAATCAGAATATCCTGCGTCGTCTCATCCAGCGCATGCCCCATGTGCAACTGCCCCGTAACATTCGGGGGCGGAATAACAATGGTAAAGGGCTTTTTGTCGGGGTCAGCCTTGGCGGTAAAATAGCCACGCTCCACCCACTCGCCATATCGTTTGTCCTCAATTTGTGAGGGGTCATAGGTTTTACTTAATTCTTTTGCCATGATAATTCCTCCGCTTATTCTTGCGTTATCTTATATATTATCGTAAAATTACAATAAAATCAAGGATACCGACCAATTTTTCGTAAAAAACTCGGTAATACTTGAAATATTTTTACTCTTGGCATATAATAGAAAAAACGGAGGGTCGATATGAGAGATCAATTTTTCGCTTTTGTGTCAAGAATGAAATATATCAACCGCTGGGGTCTGATGAAAAATACCTCCACCGAGAATATTAAAGAACACTCCCATTCGGTCGCCATGCTGGCTCATGCCTTGGGCGTGATCAATAATGTCTACCTCGGCGGCAATGCCGATCCCGAACATCTGGCGGCCGTGGCTCTCTACCATGATGCCGAGGAGATCATCACCGGCGATATGCCCCCCCCCGTGAAATATTTTTCGCCCACCCTGCGCGCCGCCGTGGCTGAAGCCGAGGCCGATGCTAAGGAAACCCTGCTGGCCATGCTCCCTCCCGAAATGCAAGATGTGTATGCCGATCTGCTCTATTGTGAGGATGAGCAGACCGAGCGGCTGGTCAAGGCCGCCGATGTGCTGGATGCCTATATCAAGTGCATCGAGGAACTCAAAAGCGGCAATGCCGAGTTCGAGGGGGCACGCAAAGCCACCTTGCGCAAATTAGAAACGATGGATTGTCCCGAAGCCAATATCTTCTGCGATCGGTTTTTGGACGCCTTTGAAAAAACTTTAGACGAACAACGAGAATTGGAGTAAGAACAATGAAACCTTGGACCAAAAATGTTTTCCGCCTAACGGCCATTACCGTCATCGCCGCCGTATTGCTGGTGCTGTGCGCCCTGCTCCCCGATATTACGGTTATCGGCGTACGGATTGACACCTTCCTTGCTTCAGTGTTTCTGCAGGCACTCTTGTTTATCGCCGTTGGCATCACCGGCAAACTCTACGGCGGTTGTGTACTTGCCTTTATCTTCCCCGTCCTGCGGTTTTTGATTATGGATATGACCTCTCCCCTGCTCGTCATTCCAGAAGTCATGGCCGGTTGCTTTATGTTACTGATTTCGGTCACAGTTGCCCGCAAAACCCAAAAGAAAGAAATTCGCTTACTCGGCAATGTCGGTGCCGGTTTGGTCAATTTCCTGATTCGCTGGGGTGTCATTGGTCTGGTCTACGGCAATAGTAAAATGATCAAAGTCATTATGATGTTCGAAAATGTCTATGACGAAGCCGGCTATATCGCAGGTAAAAAAGCCCTGCTTGCCGAATCGGTCGGCGGTCAATTCTTGGCTATCCCCCTTGCCGCCATCCTCGCCTACCTCCTACTGCCCTCCATTCTAAAATATCTCAAAAAGAAAAAATATTGATAAAAAAGCTCGGAGCCATTGGCTCCGAGCTTTTTTCTTAATGATTCATTATTCCGCAATCAATTCCTCTTCCGGAATACAATTTTCAAAAATAAACGAATGATACCCCTCATCGGCACTGTCCCGTATCGCCTCATTATCCCGATAGGTCCAGCCAAACATCAAGGGCTTGAACAGTTTGCGGCACAACCGCAATCCCATGGTGCGGTTAGCATAATGATAGGCCACAAAATCGGGACGGGACACCAGATTGACAATCAACTGCCCCACTGCAATATGAATCAGAAGCGGCAGATTTTCAAACTCCAAATTGGAGGCCAACTGCCCCCGTATCCGCTCGGGATCGTTCTTGCGGAACCACCGAATGATAAAAGGACTGAAGGACTCCACGCAGGCATCTCCACGGTATCCGTCCAATTGTGCCTTGACATCTTCACAAAGAGCATCGTTGCTCAGACTGCCGTAATATTTGACCTCACAGCAAACCGGCACATCGCCCAAATACTCCAGCACCTGCGAAAGGGTCGGGATGCGCTCCTGCCCACCAAGCAGGGTATACTCCTGCAACTGTGCGTAGGTCAGTTCCCGTACCTTTTTATCCACGCCGCACACCCGCTTTAGCGTTTCGTCGTGAAAAACTACCGCCTGCTTGTCCAGTGTGTACTGCACATCAAATTCTACTCCATAACCTGCTTCCTTAGCCCGCACAAAGGCGGCCATGGAATTTTCAGGCGCAAGGGGGGTGCCGTCATGCAGCCCTCGATGAGCGAAAAATTTTCCGGCAAAGGCCGATACGTCCCGCTTGCGTGCCGGCTTGACAGCAAAGGCAAACAGATAAAATAGGGTAAGCATCAGCCCCAACAATACCACTACCGTCCATCCGTACCAAGGCATCAGTCGTCCCCTCCTGCTAACATCTCAAAATTGGAAGTCACCGCCGGCTTGGCATCGCCATGACGGACAAAACACATAGTCACAAAGGCCAACGCCGAGAAAATAAAGGCATAAGGGAACAAGGTCAAATACCCCGTCACCGCACTGCCCGTCGCCTTCTCTACCGCCTCAATGATCGCACCCGAAACCACGGGCGTCAAGATCTGTGCCGCCATCGAGAAGGTGTAATAATATCCCGTGTACTTGCCAATATCACCCGACTTGGAGATTTCTACCACCATTGGGAAGGAATTGACATTAATAGCCGCCCAGCCTAAACCAACCAATGCAAAGAGCAAATAGAGCCACCATCCAAAGGTACGGGCCGTCAAAGCAATCACACCCAAGGCGATTGCCATAGTCGCTACACCAATTAAAATCGTTTTCCTGCGCCCCAACCGTGCCGACAAATGACCGATGGGGATAAACCCAATCAGCGCCACTCCCATAGGCACCGCCAAGCAGGTCGAAGCCGCATCCAAGCCCATACCCCAAACATTCTCGGCAAAGCGTGACAGGGCAGTAGTAATGGCATTATAGGCAAAATACCACAAAGCCACCGAAACCAAAATCAGAATCAAACTGCGGCGAACCGGACGGGACAATTTTCCGCCGCCCACCTCGGGCTGTTCCTCCTGCAAAGGATCCACGCCGTAATGAATTTCCACCATTTGCGCCTTGAACGCTTTTTCGTTCACGGTCAGCACCATAATAAAAACAGCGACCGCCATCAACGCCGCAACGGCAAAAAAGAGCCAAAGATAATTCTCCACGCCCTCACTGTTCTTCTTCACCAGCATCATGGTTGCCACCAGCGTAAACAAGCCGCCAAGCGATCCCATCAGGTTGATGACGGCATTGCCGCGACTACGCAAGGGTTTGGGCGTTACGTCGGGCATCAAGGCCACGGCAGGCGAACGGTACAAACTCATCGCCAATAACAAACTGCCCAACACAATCAAAAACGGCAACAACCGCCCAGACACATTCAAAAAAGCAAGAGCAACCGTAAGACCTACCGAGAGCACCGTGCCGATCACAATAAAGGGCATGCGCCGTCCCGCCTTGTCCGATAAGGCACCGAAAACGGGAAGCAAGATCAAGGCCAGTACATTGTCCATGGCCATCACAATGCCGTTTACCGTTTCTCCCATGCCAAAGGTGTTTTCCAATATCTTCGGAATTACAGCATCATACATCATCCAAAAGGCTGAAATGGAGAAAAAGGCCAGTCCAACCAATATTGTTTTCCGATAATCTAGTTTCATAATCTTCTCCGATTTTCACAGCTTGTTAACATTATATCACAGATTATGGAAAAATCAAGCCAAAATACGGGCGTGCCATTTGCGCCCCTTCATGCGGATAATGAACAAAATGCCTCTCACTGTCAATTCTATCGCCATTGCAATCCAAACCCCGTGAAGCCCAATACGAGGTGCCAACAAGGCCGCCAAAGGCAACCGCACCGTCCACATGCTGATGAAGTTAAACAGACTGGGCACCGCCGTATCCCCTGTTCCTCGGAACACGCCCGTCGCAATGATAGACGCCCCGTACAACGGTTCCACAAAGGCTTCTATACGAAGCACCTGCGTCCCCAGCGCCACCACCTGCATATCGGGGGAAAGTAGGCGCATCATCCAAGGTGCCGCCAAATAAAGCAGCCCGCTCACAACAACCATCAAGCCCATGCCAAACCATAGGGTCAACCAACCCAACTTTCGGGTTAAATCCGCGCGCCGTGCTCCCACTGATTGCCCGATCAAGGTCGTGGCCGCCGCCGCAATGCCAAAGGCAGGCATATAGGCCACACTCTCGGCCGTCACGGCAAAGGAATTGGCGGCAATGGCAATATTCCCTAAAGGTGCTACAATGGATGTCGAAACAATCTGCGCCCCATTGGTCACCGCCTGTTGCAACGCCATCGGCCAGGCAATGCGGGCTCCTTCCTTAATATAGCCCCTCTCCATCCGCCATTTCTCGCCACGGCGCAAATGCAGCAGAGGCGAACGCATCAGCAAAAAATAAAGCATCGGAAAGGCTACCACCACATGCGCCGCCAGGGTGCCCAAAGCCGCACCGGCTACGCCCAGTCCGGCACCCCATACCGTCACCGAACCGATCTGACGGGTTGGGAAAATAAACAGGAAATTGAATACCACATCCAGCAAACAGGCCAATATATGCAAAATACTGGGCACTCGCATGTTTCCGCTGGCCTGCAGCATCCCGCTGGCCGTATGGCACACCTGAAAAATCGGCAAAGATAGGGCATAAATCAAGAAATACTGATAGGCATCCACAATAACCGCTCCCTCGCCGCCCAGCCAATCGGGCAGAACGGGAGCCAGCCATACACCAACTAGCAGTAACAGTATCGCCAACCCCACCGACGCCAAGAAGCCGACCCGCATCAAATCTCGGGCCGATCGATCCTCGCCGGCCCCGATGCGTTGGGCTACCTGCACCGTAAAGCCGGTCACCACAGCCGCCAGCAACCCGTTGAAAAGCCATGTCGTTGAGGAGATCAGCCCAATGGCGGCCGACCGATCGGCACCCAATGTCCCCACCATCGAAGCATCAATATACTGCATGATGATGGAAGACAGTTGCGCCATGATAGCCGGCAGGCTCAGGCGTATAATCAGTTGTATCTGCTCTCTGCCCGACAAGGGTTGCCCCTGCCGCAGAGAAAAAAGAAGATCTTGTTTCATAGTAAACTTGTAAAGCCCCGGCGAAGGTGATCTTCGCCGGGGTCATCCTTTATTCGGTGATCTCGGACTCGGTTTCCGGCTCGGTTACTTCTTCCGCTTCCATTTCGGATTTTTCTGTAACATTTTCGGTGTTTTCTTCCTCAATTTCCTCGTCCAAACTGCCGATTTCGGGCTTTTGCGGGCCCATTTTATTATTTTTCTCGGCCTTTTTTGCCCGTTTTTCCAGTTTTTTTGTTATTTTTTCTTCCTTTTTCTTGCGTTTTTTATCGCTCACATGAGCCTGTTTACGGGCAAAATGAAAGACCAACCATGCGCCGGCGATCAGAATCACCAATGCCCAAGCCACGCACATCGTTACGAAAATTTCCCGATCGGCCAGCAACCGCTCAAAGAAATTGCCGTTGGGATTACCCAACATGATACCGTCGGGATTGGTAACCGACTCATACCCGCTCCATTGCATATAGCGTTGCATCGTTCCTTCGGTCGTATCGTACAGATAGAACCCTTCCTGCCCCTGCTCATTGGCGGCATAGATCAGTGCAAAATGAAGATAAGCCTCGTTACCCGACTGATAGACCGAAATGTTCTGATTGTTATACGCTAAGGTCATCGGCTCCCATCCGCGGGGGATCTCTATATCAGCAGGGATCGGCACAACGGTATACCGAGAGGCATTTACCACAATCCAAAGGAAAGGATAAAAGGCGTTTTCACTGCGAACATACCGATAGAAGGCGCCGTTTTGTCCGTCAGCATCGGTAAGATACATCAACAAAATATCTTGATTGACACCGCGCGCTACCTCTACCATCTCGCCGCCGTATTCATCCTCCGCCATTTCAAATTCGTCGGGCAATTCAATTCCTACCAACGAACGTATCACATGTTTGGGCGTACCGTCTACCGTAACTTCAATCGGTTCCAACTGAACCGGAGGCTCGGAAACGGAGGGGACGGAGCTTTGCGTCGAACTTTGGGGTTTTGACTGGGTACTACCCGAAATAACAGTAACCGAGGCCGAGCCATCGGAACAGGCCACCGAATTTCCTTCTTCATCAATACAATCTTTTACAGAGACACTAATAGACGCCGATCCGCTGTTGATGGCCGTAAAGGTAAAGGAACAGCTGATGGTAGACGCGTTTGCGCCATTGGCCGTCATAACCGCCGATGTCACTACGCCATTGGCGGCATTTACCGTCAGATCAGCCGAGGAAGACGACGATTCATAGCGCAGGCTCGCCGCACTGTAATTGACATTAAACTGCACGGCAGCCATACCGCCGCTGAAGGTAATCGTAGCCGTTACTGCCTGTCCGACCGTTACGCTAGAACGGTTGACCGATACCGAGGTACCGGCCGCCAATGCCGTAGGAGCTATGGCCAGCAAAAGCACCAGAATCAAGCCGATGCCAATGATTTTTTTGATAGATTTCATCTTCATTTACCTCGTTTGTGTAATCCGTTTTTTGCCGACAATATGTTGTTTCAGACGAAGCAAATCGGCCAGACCGACCGAACCGTCGCCATTGATATCCCCTGCGGTATAATACCAGCCGTTCAAGCCTGCCGCACCTACGACCAGTCGTTTCACTTTGAGCAGATCGGCCAAGCTGATTGACCCGTCGCCGTTTACATCGCCCCATATCACAACGGTGTAAGAAGCAAATTCGGTACCGTCGGTACGATAGATTTTCACGACATCGCCCGTTTTCATCGTTCCGCTGGTCTTACTGCTGCCCGAAGCGGTAAAGATCTGAATCGTGCCGTTGGCCAGTCCGGTTTTGGAAAGAAACTCATTTACCGATGCCTTTTCATTGATGGCCGAAACGCGGCCGTTGACAAAATAATAATATTTGCCATTGGCTACCGTGGGATCGGGAATCGGCTCAGGCGGAGCGGGCGGTTCAGGTTCGACGGGAGGCGCAGGCGGTTCAGAAGGCGTAGGAGGAGTGGGCGGCTGAGGAGGGGTAGTGCCTTGCTTAGGGCATGGCTCGGCCGGCATGTTGTTATATACCGGGATTTTAAACACAAGCGATGCCTCCTGCAATTCTTCTGTCGAATAGGCATTACGTAAGGTCTGCGACTCGGTCTCACCCACCTGCACATTGGTCATATACTGATGACTGTATAAGGAAGGCTTATAGACTACATTAAAGCATTGGAAATAGACCGTGTCCTGACCAATATTGATGTAATCTCGTCCCAACAATTTAGAGCCGCCTTTGATGGCGCGCAGGGGATTGGTCCAAGGGCCGAAATAATCTGAAGAAACCTTATTCATCGCATAGATCGCACCGTTTACCGACGCAGAATGTTCGGCGGTAGTATAGGCACCGTAGTTAAAATAATTATAATATCCTTCATATCCCTTAACCGTACCAAAGGAGAGGGACGAACCTTCCACACCCTGTTCCTGGCGAAGACGGGAGGCCAGATGCAACGGGCTGACCCCCGATAACTTGGCCGCTTCCATAATCACCTGTGCATGGGTATAGGTAACGCCGTCGGCCACAAAGGTATTTTCTGCCTTCATAAAGGTGTTGCCAATAATATTTTCCACGCCCTCAATGGTGTGATTTTCCGCATCATAGGACTGGCTTTCAAACATAAAGACATACGGATCGGACAAGAAATTACGAGGGTCAAGATAATATTGGATGATATTGGAAGACGCCTGAACCCACTCATAGCCATCACGGCCGATCAAGTTTCCGTTGGCGTCCACATCAGTCCAATCAATATAATATTTAGGATTATAACGAGAGGTGAGTTTTTTACCCAACTGGCTTTCCGCCGCCACAACATCCGACCATTCCAACCCCGTTTCCACGGCAAGGAACTGCCAATTGGGATACATGACATGCAGGGTACTTAAACTCTCCCAATAACTTTCGGGGAAGCCTTGAGAGGCCAAATACTCTTCGTATGTACCGTCGAGCACGATTTCACGAACCTTGATATACTCGCCGCTCGACCAGCCGGTGACATTACCGGATTTGACGTTGCAATTTATCTTGTACCAAACAATGGATCCCACTGTGGTCTGATCCAAAACGGTAACCATAGTACCGCTATCGAGCTGACCCAATATCGTGGTACCATCCACGCCGGCGCCGTCACGAACCCGTACGGCATTATGCGTCACGATACCGATGCGCTTAATCGACTGTGCCGATACCCGATTGTCGGTAACCATGCACAGCAACAGGGCTATGGCAAGCAAAAGCGCCGTAAATTGTATCCCTTTCTTTTTCATAAAAACCCACCAATATGACATAGTTCTACGGTGTATATCATATCGTATTTTTCTCTTGATTTCAATACTATTTTATGAATTTCCGCATATTAACAAAGAAGCCGGAATTATCCGGCTTCAAAAAATGCCACAATGGTGCTCCACCATTCGACCAGTTTAAATTTGATCTGCACCTGCGGCGCTTTGGATGTAGCCAGTTCTCCCTGTTCACCCAACGCCTGTTCACTCTGCTCGATACTGCCGCCAAAACATAGGGCCGGATATAAAATACACCACCAATTTCTCCCTTCGGCCTGTCCGATTTCCAAGCGCAAAGCATCGTAAAATCCGGCCGGCAGACGAGTGCCGTTCTCATACTCTTTGGTTGGGAAAAAGGTGCGTTCAAGGGAAGCCTGCACCTGCATATCGCATCCTTGCCCCTGTAATGCCAGCTGTGCCACCTGTTCGAGTTTCTCCAATTCCCGCTCGGCCAGTGCCACGGCCTGCGCCTTATTCTCCACGGCGGTAAACTCCTGCTGGGCGTAGGTTAACACGGCGTCCCGCACCTGCAATTTGAGGGCTTGGTCAACCTCACTGTCGGAGTTGGCCAAGATATGAAGGCGCAACACCCCCTCCCCCAATTCCTCGGCGGCACGGGCCGAGTGATAGGTAGTAAATAGGGTGGTAATCATAAGCCCCACAAACAGAGCCGCTACTATTTTCTTAAACAAAACCGTTCACCTCTTTCACCGACAGTATCGGCAAGGGTGAACGGTTTTAATCACTTTTTGGTTAATTTTTCCGTAATTTCTGCGGCCAGTCCCACTAAATAGGAGCACGGGCGCGTTTGATAATATTCGGGCGTACGCTCCTCGGGCAAACCACCCACAATCGCTTTCTTATCGAGTAGGTCCCGACAGAGGATCGAGCCTGTTTTCTCCTTAAACTGCTCGGCTAGGTCGCGAATGAGGGCATAGTGCTCGGCCTTGGCCTCTTGGGGGCTGTTCTCATCATACCCGTAAAGCAGGCCTGCCACCATGAACATACCCGACACGGCGCCGCACACCTCACGCATCCGACCCATGCCGCCGCCAAAGGACGAGGACAGCATCATGGCCGTTTTATGATCCAGTCCCGTTTCCTTTTCAAAGGCGCACAGGACGGCTTGGGCGCAATTGTAACCTGCTAAAAACAAGGCTTCGGCTTCTTGTTTCTTACTCATCAGTCGGTCACCACTTCGGTCGGGGGAACTTCCAGCAGTTCGGGGTGTGCCAGATACTCTTTCAGGCGGTGGAAGGCCTTGGCGTAACCGTAGCCACTGGCGACACGCTCGTCACAGACGATGCCCAAGGGCAGGTACCGTTCCAGCGTGATCTCGTTGCCGCGTTTTTTGGCCACATCTTCCATAGTACCCATGGTAACGATTTGGCTGATAGTGCCGAAATCGTAGATATGGTGAAAGATATGGGGGGTGCGGATGGAGGCCAGATTGGAAATGACCATGCTGGCATGGAAAGGCGAGGCATCGATAATGGCGCGAGGCAGCCAGCCACGCAAATCCAGCCATTTGAGTAGCCCGACGGCAAAATTAACCAGACCGGGGATCTTGAGCAGGGTGGACATGAGCGCATCGGTAGAGTTGCTGTTCTCCTCCCGATTGGCACCCACAAAGTCGTTGATCTTGTCATTGACCTGATCGATAGTGTCGGTAAGCTCAAACTTCATTTTACTCATCGTACCCTCTGCCCCATCGGGACGCTGGACGACCATGCCTACCGTGAAATCGTTATGCGAATATACCTTTTTATTGACCACAAATCGGTTCATAGCCGGAAACTCAGCTACGACACGCACCCAAGCGGCAATGACCATGGCCATGTGGCTGATGTTACGGCCCTCTTTACGGGCCTTCAGAATATACTCGTGCATCGGCTTAAAGGGGATACGCACCGTGACCGAGTTGCAGGCATCGGAACGCTTGACCATGATATAGGAGATCAAGGTATACATATTATCGATATTTTTACAACGTTTTCCGTCTCTTCTTCCCATTTTTTACTCCTCATCGCTAATAGTGTTTTATCGTTTTATAATATTAAATCATAAATGCTTGCATTTTTCAAGAGTTTATGCCATAGTTAAGATATGAAAATCAAAATTGTCCATACAAATGAAATATTAGACTTTGATACTGCTTTTGCCCGTATGAGCCGTGAGCGGCAGGCTGACTGCGTTCGTCTTGCCTCCAAGCAGGCAAGGCTTTTGTGCGTGGCGGCCGACATGGCTGCGCGCCGTCTGGCAGGCGATTGGCGCAAGGATGACAACGGCAAACCCATCTGCGATACGGGCTATCTCTCGAT
>JAZQVM010000081.1:0-11054 GCA_045631845.1 Eubacteriales bacterium
GCGCCGTTTTCTGAATCAGAACGGCGGGGGCAACATTCAGATCATTTCCAAGATTGAGAACACCCGAGGGGTGAGCAATCTGCAGGAGATCATTGAGGTGTCGGACGGCATCATGGTGGCTCGAGGGGATCTGGGTGTAGAGGTGCGGTATTGTGAACTGCCGGCCATTCAGAAAAAGATCATCGAGTCCTGCTACCGCACGGGCAAGCACGTCATTACGGCGACCCAGATGCTGGAGAGCATGGTGCACAATCCTCGGCCAACCCGTGCCGAGATTTCGGACATTGCCAACGCCGTGTATGACGGCACGACGGGCATTATGCTTTCGGGCGAGAGTGCGGCGGGTGATTATCCCGTTGAGAGCGTGATGGCCATGGCCGAGATCGCCGAGGCGACCGAGAACAGTATTGATTATAAGCAACGATTCCAGCAGAACAGTTTGGAATTGCATCACGATATTCCCAATGCGGTGTCCAACTGTGCCACGCTGGCTTCCTTTATGATGGCGGTGGATGCTATTATTACCGTTACCCGTTCGGGATACACAGCACGGTTGATTTCCTCCTACCGTCCGGGGTGCACGGTCATTGCGCCCTGTTTAAATCCTAAGGTTTGCCGTCAGCTCAATTTAACATGGGGTGTGCGGCCCATCTTGAGTGATGAGCAGTACGACGTGGAGTCTCTCTTCCGTGTGGCGGCACAGAAGGCCAAGGAGACGGGACTGGTCAAGCAGGGAGATTTAGCCGTTTATACGGCTTCTCTCAAGGGCTTGAAAAATACAGACATTGTTCATATTGCTCGCCTGTAAAAAGAAACAGTATAACCAATTGGTTATACTGTTTTAATTTTTAACAGAAATCGATAGAAAAGGCCATCGAGGTATGCTATAATAAAAGCAATTGAAATAAGTGAGGAGTTTGATCTTGATCGGAAATCTAAAGCGGATTCGCATAACAAACCTATTGATGCTAACGGTAGCAGGGATTGTCAATTCGATTGGTATTACCATTTTCTTAACGCCTGTGAAATTATATGACAGCGGCATATCGGGAACGTCCATGTTATTGGATCAGATTACGCCCGATGCCTTGACTCTTTCGATTTTTCTTTTGTTTCTGAATGTGCCGTTGTTTCTGTTTGGGCTGAAAAAGCAGGGAAAACTTTTTACCTTTTATGCCATTTATACGGTGGCAATCTATTCTCTCTTTGCGTGGCTGATTACCGATGTTCTTCCCATTGATGTCAGCATTGCATCGCCGTTGGCCGGCACCGATCTTTTGCTGTGCGCCTTGTTTGGCGGATTGATTTCGGGCATTGGCAGCGGTCTTGCCATTCGCTACGGCGGGGCTATGGATGGTATTGAGGTTATGGCGGTTATTTTTGCCAAGCGACTTGGCGTTACCGTTGGTACCTTTGTCATGGTCTATAATGTTTTGCTGTATATCATCTGCGGCGTTGTGTTGCAAAGCTGGATCCTGCCGCTGTATTCCATTGTTACATACGCTGCCGCCCTTAAAACGATTGACTTTATTGTGGAAGGTTTGGATCGAGCCAAATGCGCCATTATCATCACCGAAATGCCTGAGGAGATATGCAAGGCGCTGGGTGAAACCTTTGGCAGCGGCATGACGCATTTAGAGGCTAGGGGCGGCTATTCCAATCGGGACAAAGCCATGATTTATTTCGTGATAAACCGCTATCAGGTGATACGGATGCGGGATCTGGTTCATGATATTGATCCGTTGGCCTATATCACCATCAGTGAAGTGGCCGACGTTTTTTCCAACAACCATAAAGGAAATTAAGAAATCTCCTCCCATTCGGGAGGAGATTTCTTTACATTCCTTTTTGAGAACCGACAGGGCTTACGATACTGTAACCGACATTGATCAAATGGTCGGCCACGCGTTCAAGCCCTACAATAGCAGATGAGTAATAGGGACTTACTTCCATGCTGCAATTGCCCTCAACAAGGCGGGTAAAGTGGCTGGCAGTAAGTTCTTTTTTGATGGCGTCAATCTGATCTTCCAACGTGGTCAGTTCGCCTAAATTTTCGGTATTGTGGTTATCAAAGGCATCTTTGGAGAGAGCAATCATCCGCATAACTTTATCTTGTATTTTCTGAATATCCTCTTTGGCTTTTTCGGAGAAGGATATATTTTTTGCAGACATTTCACCAACAATCTCGTAGAAATTCTCGGCGTGGTCGCCGATACGCTCTAAGTCATTGAGTACGTGGAAATAGGAACCGATGACAAACTCGTCGCTTTGTTCGACTACGGCGGAAAGTTTGATCAAAAAGCGGGTCAGGGCACTGTTGGTAAAGTTAATCACCGATTCGTTTACGCTGATTACTTCACCCGTGGAGAGATCTTCGGTTTTCATGGCTTTAAAGCTCAGGGATACGTTTTGTTCGACCAGGTCGAACATATAATCCATTTCCTTTTTCACCTGCATCAAAGCAACGGACGGCATGGTCAGCAGACGGTCATCGACATATTTCAAGGACAGAGCCGACTCGGCGTTCTTCTTGTCCTTGATGATCCGACAGGAGTATTTAACCAATTGGGATACAAAGGGCAGAAGCACGCAGGTAGTGGTTACATTGAAAATGACATGGAAGGCCGATACTCGCATCTGCAGAGCCATGGGATCGGTGCCGGGGAAGAGGGAAACCAAGAGATTGACCATCGGATCTTTGAATATCCATACGATTGCTGTAAACAGTACAGTACCGATGACATTAAAAGTAAAGTGGATAAGGGCCACACGCTTGGCGTTGGCCTGCGCCCCGACCGAGGCGAGCAAGGCGGTCACGCAGGTACCGATGTTGGCACCCAGTACGATAAACAGGGCAAGTTCAAGCGGGAGAACGCCCGTACCCACCATGGTGATGACCACGCCGGTGGCCGCCGAAGAACTTTGGATCAGGGCGGTGAAAATGACGCCCACCAAGATCAGCAACAAGGGGAAGTCAATGACGCTGAAAATGTTTTGGAACATGGTTTCAACCAGCGGATTGCCAAATGCCTGTTCGCTGCTCATGACGTTAAGCCCTACGAAGATCAAGCCAAGACCACCGCACAAAAGGCCGCCAAGCTTGATTTTTTCCTTTTTGGAGAAGCCCATCATGACACCGGCAAAGGTGAGCAGGTACATGAGCATATTAAAATAGTCGTTTTTAAGAGCAACCAAAACGCCGGTGATGGTGGTACCGATATTGGCACCCATGATGATGGGGGTGGCCTGCATGAGCGTCATAACGCCGGCATTGACCAGACCGATGACCATAACCGATGTGGCGGAGGAACTTTGAATGATGGCGGTAACGCCGGCACCGATACCAACGCCCGAAAATCGGTTGTTGCTGATGCGGCCCAGCATCCGTTTCATGCCCTCGCCTGCGCTCTTTTCCAGCGCTTCGCTCATAAAATTCATGCCGACAATGAAGACGCCGACACCGGCCAGTAACCAGATTAGGCTACCGATTAGTTGCATAATTTCTTGTGTGGATAGCATAGATTTCCTCGTTTTTCTTTAAAATCAATTATATTATAAGAAAAAAGCGGTAAAAAATCAACCGCTTTTTTTAATTTGAGACATTCTCATTTTCATAAGTGTGTCCAAATTCTCTATGCTATATTTTACTTTTGCCATTCGGGAATCGCTTTGAGCTGGTCATAAAGTTGACAATAGGACTCGTGGCGGGAGGGGGCGATGGCGCCGCTGTTTACCGCATCCAAAATTGCACATCCTTTTTCCTTGAGGTGCGCACAGTTCGTGAATCGGCACTCGTCCAAATAGGGGGCAAACTCGGGGAAGGCGGCGGCCAGATGCGACAGGCGCAATGTCGATTGCTCGGTCAGCTCCAACGAGGAGAAGCCGGGGGTATCGGCAAAGAATCCGTTGCCCACGGCAAAAAGTTCAACATGACGAGTGGTATGACGACCGCGGCCTAATTTATGGGAGACCTCACCGGTTTCCAATGGATGGGGCAACAGATGGGAGAGTAAACTGGACTTGCCCACGCCCGAAAAACCGGCCAATGCACTGATGCCGTCTTGTGCCATGCTTAATATTTCCTGTGTGCCTTCGCCTGTTTTTCCGTTGGCTAAAATAACGGGGAAACCCGCCTGCCGATATGCATCGGCGATAGCGGAGGTGTCAGCCAAGTCGGATTTGTTGATAACAATGATAGGCGAAACCTGTGCGTGATGGGCAATAACGGTCAATTTATCGGTAAAAAAGAAGTCGGGCGCCGGATCGGCAGCGGCGACCACAATAAAAAGACGATCCAAATTGGAAATGGGCGGACGCACAAAAAGGTTACGCCGAGGATGCAACTGTTCAATGATTGCCAGATCGTTTTCCTGTGGGGTGAAAGTAACCCGATCTCCCACGGTAATGATCGTTTTTTCCTTGCGGAAAAGACCGCGCGGTTTACTTTCATAAACCGCGCCGCCACTGGTAACGTTATAAAAGCCGCCTAAGCTTCGAGTCACCAATCCCTCCATTAGTTCTCTCCTGCTGAATTAGAAGAGGAGGATGATGACGAAGAAGACGAAGATGACGAAGAGGAGGACGAGGAGGAAGCGCTGGGATTCGGGCCTTTGGAAACGATCAGTATAATCTCACGGCCTTCTTCCACTTCGCTATCGGCTTTGGGCGATTGGCTGGTTATAACGCCGGCCTTATAGATATCGCTATATTCTTCATCAATAATTTTATAGGTGAGGTTAGCGGCAGAGAGGAGCATAATAGCCGTGTTTTTATCTTGACCGATGCACTCAGGCACCTTGACCTTTACGGTATCACTGCCTGTGGACACATAGACAAACAGCGTTTTGCCCTCGCTGATCTCTTCATCAGCGGCGGGCTGAGTACGAATGACATAGTTTTCCTGAACATCGTCATTTTTCTGTTTAATAATCTGATATTCAATGCCCAATTTATCGAGTGCCGCGGTGGCGCTTTCTAACTCACTGTCAACAATATTGGGCACCACAATGGTCTTGGAGCCGAGAGAAACCTTTACAATAACCTCCGTACCCGATTGCACCTGCGTACCGCCGGCAATGGACTGTTCAAAGATATAGCCTTCGTCATAATCGGCATTATATTCTTCCTGTAAGGTAAGGGTGATATCGCCGTTAGCCATATCCTTTTCCACGTCCGAGTAAAGTTTGCCAACCAGATTTGGCACCTCAATGGCCGAAGCCGAGGAGGAAGTACCACTGCCCTCACCGCCGCCGGCAAAGAAGAGAACAACGATCAGCGCAATCACGACCAGACCGGCTCCTATACCCGAGAGCAGAGCAATGATATTATTCTTTGTCCAGAATTTTTCCTTAGTTTCTGAAACGGGCGCCACATCACCGGTAGGTAAATCCTCGCTCAGGTCATAATCGAAGAGAATGGTATCATCGGCAAGCACCTTCTTAAGATCGGTGATCATATCCATAGCCGTATCGTAGCGTTTATCGGGGGTTTTCATCATGGAACGCATCACGATCTGCTCCAGACCCTCGGGAATGGAGCGGTTGATCGAGCGGGGCCGCTTGGCGGCCGATTGGATCTGCTTAATGGCCACATTAACGGGCGTATCGCCGTCAAAAGGCATTTCGCCGGTTAACATTTCATAGAGCATAACGCCGATAGAGTAAATGTCACTGCGGGCATCGGTATGCTCACCTCGGGCCTGCTCGGGGGAAATGTAATAAACGGTACCGATGGCTTTATCGGTCATAGTAACCGTTTCAAACTTGTTGATGCGGGCAATACCAAAGTCCATGACCTTGATGGTGCCGTCGTTTAGAATCATAATGTTTTGCGGCTTAATATCCCGATGAATAACGCCGCGCTCATGTGCGTGCTGGAGGGCAGAAAGGATTTGCATGGTCACCTTAATGGAAATGTTGGCAGGAATAATTTTCTGCGAACGGATGAAATCTTTGAGCGTAATGCCATCCACATATTCCATAACAATATACTGGAGATTGCCTTCAAAATCAAAGTCAATCACGCTAACGATGTTGCGGTGGCGCAACATGGAAATGGCACGGGACTCGTTGAGGAAGCGGCGGCGGAACTGTTCGTCCGACACAAACTCCTCTTTGAGAATTTTAACGGCAACGGTATTGCCCGTCACACGGTCGGTAGCACGGTAGACAATGGCCATGCCGCCGCTGCCCACAACATCTTCCAATACAAAACGGTCTTTTAAAATAGTTCCGGTATAACGATCCATCTTTTTTAACTCCTTGCATCCATGATAATGACAGTGATATTATCTCTACCGCCCCGTTTACAGGCCTGCTCAATCAACAAACGGCAAGCCTCTTCCGGTTGGTGGTTGCGAACATAGTCGCCCAACTCCGCATCAGTAAAATAGCCGTGCAGACCGTCCGAGCACAACAGCAAAACCTTGTTGTTGATATCTACGGGATAGAGATCGGCTTCCACATCGTCGTCGGTGCCGATGGCGCGGGTGATGATGTTGCGCTGAGGATGAACACGTGCTTCTTCTGCCGTGATCTCACCCAGTTCAACCAAAGCGGCCACAATCGAATGATCGTGAGTAATAACCTTACAGTCCGTCTCGTCGATCAGATAGGCACGGCTATCGCCGATATTGGCGATGATACCGATGCCGTCGGTCAGCACACATCCTACAAAGGTGGTACCCATCCCGTCATATTCAATATGACCCGTAGCCTTGGAATATACGGCAAGATTGACCCGCTCTAACAGAGCATGCAGTTCGGTAGCGGGACTTTCCTCAACAGCGGTTGAATTTTCGGTTAGCGCCGCGACAAAAGTTTCGGCAGCAAGGGTGCTGGCGTACTGTCCTGCTTTAGCACCGCCCATGCCGTCGAGGACGGCGGCATATACCGTATTGTCCGATAATGACCCATGAACAAAGGTGTCCTGATTTTCGGCACGGACAACGCCTTTGTCGGTCATACCGATGATGTGCATAGTTTTCACGACCTTTCTTGTGCTTTAAGCTGGCCGCAGGAACCGGAGATGTCACTCCCCATGGTGCGGCGTACCGTGGCATTGATCTGACCCACGGTCAACAATTTCTGAAACGCAAAAATATCTTGCGGAGTACAACGCTCAAACTCACGCCCCTCTACAGGGTTTACGCTGATGAGGTTGACATGGCGGTTTTTGAGCGGTTTTAACAAAGTAATCAGTTGTTTGGCGCAGGCGGGAGAATCGTTAAAGCCCTTGATGAGTGTATATTCAAAGGTGATCCGTCGTCCCGTTTCTCTCTCATAATCGGCGCAGGCGGCGATCAATTCCGAAAGCGGATAGGTGCGAGCCACCGGCATGATCCGACGGCGCAACTCGTCATTGGGGGCGTGGAGGGAAACGGCCAACGCAATACCCAATTTCTCCTTGGCCAACTCACGGATGCGGGGCGTAAGCCCACAGGTGGAGAGAGCGATGTGGCGGGTGGAGAGATTGACCCCACGCTCGTCGTTCATCAGGCGGATAAAGCGGAGCACATTTTCATAGTTATCCAGCGGCTCACCCATGCCCATGAGCACGATCGAATCGATGCGTCGTTCCATATCCTTGGATAGGAACAGGTACTGGTCACGAATCTCGCCAGCTGTCATGTTCCGTTCCCGACCGCCGATGGTGGAGGCGCAAAAGGCGCAACCCATGCGGCAACCGACTTGGGTGGACAGACAGACCGACAGCCCGTGCTTGTAGTCCATGACCACACATTCCACATAAGCCTCATTATCTAATTTTACTAAATATTTGACCGTTCCGTCAAGTGCTGAACAGTATTTATTTGCAATTTGAAAGGAAGTTAGGGTCGCCTCTTGGCGTAACCAGTCGATCATAGGGCGGGGCAGGTTGGGAATATCCTCCCATGAGGCGATGCCCCGTGCCAAATGACGGTATAACTGATCGGCACGAAAACGGGGGAACCCGCCCGAAACCACAAACGCGGTCAGTTCCTCATAGGTCATACTTTTAATATCGTTCATGAGCGTTCCTTTATTAATAAAGTCATATAAAACCCGTCGTGCGGATCGGTTGGCATAACCTCGGCCTTGATCGTGAATTCGGGGTGATTTTTCAGAAACTTGTCACGCACGCCTCGGTTTTCCTCTTCATTTAGGGTGCAGGTGGAGTAGAGTAACCGCCCGCCTGCTTTAAGATACCGAGCCGCATTTTCGAGGATGGCCGATTGTACGGTCGTCAGCGAGGCGGTATCGGGATTGCGGTAGCGCAGTTCGGGACGGCGGGAGAGTTGTCCTAAGGCCGAGCAGGGCACATCGGTAAGTATCACATCGGCCTGTGGCACATCCAGCGGTGCAGTAGCGTCAGCGGTGGCGGCGGTAATGCAGGTCAGCCCCAACCGTGTAGCGCCCGAGCGGATCAGTTCGACCCGATGCTCGTGAAGGTCAAAGCCGTAGATGCGGCCGGTATTATTCATATATTGGGCGGCAGTAAAGGCTTTGCCGCCGGGAGCACAACACAGATCCAGCATAACCTCATTCGGTTTCGGGTCAAGTAAGGCTACGGCTGATTGAGAGGATAGCCCCTGCAAATGGAACAACCCCTCACGGTAGGCGGGTAAGGTTTCCAGCGCGGAGGAGAGGGAGAGGTGCAGGGCATTGGGCAGAACCGTTTTGGTAGCGGTTACGCCTTGTTCGGATAAGATATGTATGAAATCTTCGGTATTGGTGCGGCAGGTGTTGACCCGTGCCGTGATGGGGGCAGGGGTGAGCGCTTTTTCCAAGAAAGCATCGGTTTGCTCGCCCAAAGATTGGGAGAGTAGCCGGTACACCTGGTCCGATACGCTATAGCGCACGGCGGGCGGGAGATGCTTGGGAATGGGCGGCAGGTTGCGCAAAATGGCATTGGCCAAACCGGCGGCACCCTGCGCCTTTTTACGCAGAATGGCCACCGTTTCGTTCACTGTCTTAGCGGCGGGGAAATCGGTAAAATACAAGCCGTACGCCCCGACACGCAGGGTGTTTAGAATGAGCGGGGACATTTTGCTCAGCTTCATTTTGCTTACCTGCGTTAGGCAAAAATCGAGCAGGCGCAGGCGTTCCAGTGTGCCGAAATAGAGCTGCTTATAAAGGGCACGGCCCCCGACCGACAGATCGCATCGGCCGAGGGTGCGCTTGAGTTCTAAATTGGAATAGGCGCCATGCTCCAGCGTTTCAATCAGCGAGCGTATGGCAAGAAAGCGGGCGTTGTCCATCAATCTCTTCTCCGATTAAACATGAGTAGCAGACGAAGCACCTGCGTTAAGGATACCAGCATAGCGGCTACATAGGTCATAGCCGCGGCCGAGAGGACCTTGCGAGTGCCTTTTAATTCGTCATCGTCGAGCATATTCATATTATCCAGTGTTTGCATGGCACGGCGGGAGGCGTTAAACTCCACCGGCAGAGTTACCAGCTGGAAGACCAACATCAGAGAGAAGGCGGCGATGCCCCACAAAATCAGCGGTTGATAGGAAAAGAGCAGACCGGCAAGCAAAAGCAGGGGGGCAAGGGAAGACCCGATCTGGGTTACGGGGATGATGGCGGTGCGCAGTTTGATGGGGAAATAGCCCACATTATACTGGATGGCGTGCCCCGCCTCATGGGCGGCAATGCCAAGCGCCGCTACCGAGGTAGACTGTGATACGCCACGGGAAAGGCGAATGACGCCCGCCTTGGGATCGTAATGGTCGGAGAGGTTACCCTCCACCGTTTCCAGTCCGATATTATGCAGGCCGTTGTCGTTTAGAATCTGGCGGCAGGCATCCATAGCCGTCAGCCCACGGCGGGAAGCGACCTGTGAAAATTTCTTATAGGTGCTGTTAACCTTAAACTGAGCCCAGATGGATAAAATCAGGGCGGGCAACATGAGAAGCAAAGCGTAGGGATCAAAATAATAGTATCCCGGCATATAAAATAACGGTGTCATTCGAGTACCACTCCTTTTTCTATAGGATGTCCGTTGAGATACTGACTATCCGTCATGGATTTTTTTCCTTCGGGTTTGATGGTGGTCAAGCGCACGGCGCCCTGCCCGCAGGCAACAGTCAGCCCCTCGCCGTCAATCACTGTGGCAGGCGTACCATGCCCCGAAACAATGGCGCAGGTATAAACCTTGAGCACCTTCCCGTCCAACATCGTAAAAGCACCGGGGAAGGGTGAAAGACCACGGATGTGATTAAAGACTTCACGGGCCGACTTGGTAAAATCAATGCGGCAATCAGCTTTTGTGAGCATGGGAGCGTAGGTGTGTGCGGCATCGTCTTGCTTTACGGGGGTAATTTCATCGAGCAAATCCAAAGTCTGCACCAAGAGCTTAGCGCCCATAGCCGCCAGGCGATCATGCAACGACTCGGCATTGTCTTCGTCGGTAATGACAGTGGAACACTTAGAGAGCATATCGCCCGTGTCCAGCCCCTTTTCCATATACATGATGGTAACGCCCGTTTCCTTTTCCCCATCCATGATCGAGCGGTTGATGGGAGCGGCGCCGCGGTACTTGGGCAGGAGAGAGGCGTGCACATTGATGCAGCCGTATTTCGGGAAATTGAGCACATATTCAGGCAAAATCTTGCCATAGGCGGCCACGGCAATCAGTTCAGGAGAAAGTTCCCCCAGTAGATCGGCAATGGCATTATTTTTAAGGGTTTCGGGCTGATAGACGGGGATACCCGCCTCCAGCGCCGCCACCTTAACGGGCGGCGGGGTCATTTTATAGCCACGCCCCGTCGGCTTGTCGGGCTGGGTAATAACAGCGCATATCTCATGCCCCGCTTCCAGCAAGGCTTTCAAGGGCGAAACCGCAAAGTCGGGCGTGCCCATATACAGAATTCTCATTCCTGCTCCTCCAACAACCGCTCGTACTCCTCTTGAGAGAGCATACGCACGGCCGTTTCATAGATGGTCTTGCCGTCCAGATGATCGTTCTCATGCGAGAGAGCCTGAGCCAAGAAACCCTCGGCCTCCAAGGTGTATTCCTCGCCATAGCGGTCCTGCGCCTGGATCACCAAACGCTCAGGACGGCGGGTAAGG
>JAZQVM010000082.1:0-9743 GCA_045631845.1 Eubacteriales bacterium
ACAGACCACCAAATAAAAGAGATACCCATTCATGGGTATCTCTTTTGTTTTATCAAAATGTACAGGGCTCGAAGGGTCGGTAGTGAATTGGTGTCCGGTGGACACCAAGAGCCGACCCAGCCCGAGCCGCAGCGAGGGAGAGTCCCTGTACAGACCACCAAAAAATCCCTTGAACGTATGTTCTTGGGATTTTTTACTTATTCCCTTTTCCTTCTTCACTCTTCCTTATATGACGTTCAAGGATTTTTTGGGAGGGAATAAGGAATAGGGAACAAGGAATAAGTGACGGAGGCGATCACCTTGGCAGAAAGTCTTTTGCTCTCAAAATCCAAAATATTTGCTTTGGCTATTATTAGAGTATGTAACTCCATAAAACAAACAAAAAAGAATCGGTCCTGTCAAATCAACTGATTCGCAGCGGAACCAGCATCGGAGCGAACATTCGCGAAGCCTTTTACGGTCACGGACGCGCCGATTTTATTGCCAAACTTCAAATTGCTCTTAAGGAATGTTCAGAGAGCGAATACTGGCTGGAACTTATGATCGAAAGCGGCTATTGGGATGATTCTTCCATCCTAACGCAATGTATTGAATTAAAGAAGCTTTTAATTTCATCGATTAACACAGCCAAACAAAACCTCAATAAACAGTAAAAGAGATGCCTATTTAGGCATCTCTTTTGCTTTTATTTTCTTACGAAGCGATAACCGGCTAAGCTGCCCTGTGTAGCTGTAGATTGCGTGTTGATAAACTGCACTCCTTGTGTACCATAGATTGCGCCCCGGTAATATGTAATTGTTGTAACCTCATTCATTTTAACTTGCTTTAATGCAAAGTCATGATGACGTTGTGCAAAATACTGACCTAAAACTCCCAGTTCCTTCTCTGAAACCAGATTGGGATAACCAAATGCCGTATAATAAACGGCATCGCTTCCCTTTGCATTCTTAACATAGACACCTTTATAATCAACAAAAAATTCTTCTCCGGCTTCAATTAATTTATCAATTTCCTGCAACATTGGTAACTCTCCAAGTATCAATGCATTTGTCTGTTCACTTGCCTTTTTAATCTGTCTTCTATAATACTTTATAGAAAACCACACGCCAAATCCAACAAGCAGACTAATAATAAACATAAACAAAATAAAATTAGTGGCAAGCAACATAAATAGTATTGAGAATAATGAACCCATACTTGCAGTGCCAAATACAAAACTGAAAATGCCGCCTATTATGAGAAATATAATAGTCCTCCTGTTAGATTTTTTATCGGGTGGTACTATTACTCCAAAGACCTCCCCTCCGTCCTGCGACGAACACAAATATACCAGAGCGTTAATGGCCCATGTATCAACTACAAGAACCAATAACAAGATTAGAATTTCGATGATTTCCATTTTTACATCCTCCTAAAATAAAAAAGTGTGCGCAACCGAAGCCACGCACACCGAAAAACACGTAACTCCAATTGCTGCGACACAACGTTTCGACAAACTATGAGAGAATGTGAAAGCGGAGAGCCGTGTTTTTGCCAAAAAACAAAACACTTCTCCCGTAGTTTGTCCTATTCCATTGTGTCGCAATCACAGTATAGCACACTTCTCTTCAAAAAGCAAGACACTCCGAAAGGAGTGTCTTTTGTTATTTGAGATATAATTTTGTTTTGTCGTGATACGGTTGCGCCTTGTAGGTGACCGACGAAATCCGCGCGCCGCTTACCCCGAATTTGGGATTATACCCAAACAGGTTAAGATAGCGGGTCAGATCGGGCAACTCCTGCTCCATGGCGATGAGCACCTCTTTAAGAGCCAGCGTATCGTCAATCGCACGGTGGGAATTGACCACCTTATCCTGCAGACCGTACTGCTCAATGGCGGCCTCCAGTTTGTGCGGATAGTCCCGCCGATCCTTATAAACGGTGAGCGCATCGAGCATCTCAATGCCCTTTAGGGCCGAGGCGATCCCCTGCCGAGCCAACGAATAATACAGGAAACTCAAATCAAAATGGGCATTATAGGCAATCACCAGCGCTCGCTCGCCCGCAAACATCTTAACAAACCGCCCCAGCACCTCGCCCTCGCCTAAGCCTTGGGTGGCAAGCATCTCATCGGTAATATGGGTCAGTTCTACAATCTTGGGGTCAAGCCTTACGCCCTCGGGCAGGCGGATAAACTCATCCATCTGATCGGCAATCACCATCTCACCGCCCTGCCGTACCAATTTCAGTACCGCCAGTTCAATGATCTGATCCTTCTTGAAATTCAGCCCCGTTGTTTCGGTATCTAAAATGAGCAGACAATCGTGCCCCTCAAACAACGACTCTAACATTACAGCGCCTCAACCACGGCATCGCCCATGGCGGCGCAACCCACCTTGGTCGTGCCCTCCTGCCAGATATCGGCCGTGCGCAAACCTTGATCGAGCACGGCGTGCACCGCCGCCTCAATGGCATCGGCCTCCGCCGCCATATCAAAGGAATAGCGTAGCATCATGGCCGCCGACAAAATGGTGCCAATCGGGTTGGCCACATCCTGCCCCGCAATGTCGGGCGCCGAGCCGTGGATCGGCTCATACATACCGAGCGTCCCGCTCGAAAGGGAAGCCGAGGGCATCATGCCGATTGAGCCGGTGAGCATGGAAGCCTCATCCGACAGAATATCGCCGAACATGTTTTCGGTAACAATCACGTCAAACTGAGTCGGGTTCTTAATGAGCTGCATGGCCGTGTTGTCGACCAGAATATCGTTATAGACCACATCGGCATATTCCTCCGCCAAGCGGTGCATCGTCTTGCGCCAAAGTCTGGAAGTATCCAACACATTGGCCTTATCCACCGAATGGAGTGCGCCGCGGCGCTTTCTCGCCGTTTCAAAGGCGACACGCCCGATGCGCTCAATTTCATACTCACTGTAGGGCATGAGATCGACCGCCACCAGTTCGCCGTCCACCTCTTTGGTTTCCCGATCGCCGAAATAAACACCGCCCGTCAACTCCCGCACAATCAGCAGATCAATGCCGTTGCCGACAATCTCCTTCTTAAGCGGAGAGGCATCAGCCAGTTGCGGGAACAGTTTGGTCGGGCGCAAATTAGCAAACAATCCTAATTCTTTGCGAACCTTAAGCAGCGCCTTTTCGGGACGGATGGAAGGATCGACATTATCCCACTTGGGACCGCCGACGGCGCCCAGCAGAACGCTGTCCGACTCCTTGCAGATCTGCATCCCCTCATCGGTGATGGGAACGCCGAACTTATCAATCGAACACCCGCCGATATCGACGATGCGATAGGCAAAATGGTGACCAAATTTCTCAGCCACGGCCGACAGCACCTTGACTGCCTCGTTTACGATCTCAGGGCCGATGCCGTCACCGGGGAGCAGGGCAATAATCTTATTCATGAGCCGCCTCCTTCTTGGCGATGGAGGCAAGCAGACCGCCCGCCTGAATAATCTCCTGAATAAAGGGCGGGAAAGGCTGAGCCTTGTATTCCTCGTTCTTGGTATGGTTAACAATGCGGCCGGTGTTGAAATCGACCTCCACATCATCCCCTGCCTCAATCTTCTCGGAAGCCTCGGGACACTCCAGAATGGCCAGGCCGATATTGATGGAGTTGCGGTAGAAGATGCGGGCAAAGGTCGCCGCAATCACCACCGAGATGCCCGACTCCTTAATGGCAATCGGGGCGTGCACACGGGAGGAGCCGCAACCGAAGTTGGCACCGCCCACCATGATATCGCCGCTCTTTACCTTGGTCACGAAAGATTTATCGATATCCTCCATGCAATGGGCGGCCAGTTCCTTATGGTTGGCCGTATTGAGGTAACGGGCGGGAATGATAACGTCGGTATCAATGTTATCGCCGTATTTATGTACAAAACCGTGTGCGATCATAGCCATTCTCCTTTCACAGTGACCGAGGATCGGTGATATAGCCCTTAACCGCCGAAGCGGCCGCCGTTTCGGGGCCGGCCAGATAGATCTTGGAGGTCACATGACCCATACGGCCGACAAAGTTACGGTTGGTCGTCGCCACCGCCACTTCGTCCTCGGCCAAAATGCCCATATAGCCGCCCAAGCAAGGCCCGCAGGTCGGGGTGGACACCACGCAACCGGCGTTGATAAAGATCTCGGTATACCCCAGTTTGATGCACTCTAAATAAATCTTCTGAGTAGCGGGGATAATGATGCAACGCACACCCGGCGCCACATGATGATCCTTGAAAATCTCGGCCGCCGCCTGCATATCGGAGAGTCGGCCGTTGGTGCAAGAACCAATCACGCACTGGTCGATCTTAACTTCAGTAAGTTCCGCCGCATTCTTCGTATTTTCGGGCAGGTGAGGGCAAGCCACCGTCGGTTCAATGGAAGACAAATCAATGTCGATCACCTCGTCATACACCGCATCGGGATCGGCGGCATAGACGGTATAGGGATGGGTCATACGCTCTTTATAGTAAGCAAGGGTAATTTCGTCTACAGCAAAAATGCCGTTCTTGGCACCCGCCTCAATGGCCATGTTGGCCATGCACAAACGGTCGTCCATCGAGAGATGTTTAAGCCCCTCGCCGTCAAACTCCATCGACTTATACAACGCCCCGTCCACACCGATCTTGCCGATGATGTGCAGGATGACGTCCTTACCCGAACAACCCTTTTGCAGTTTGCCCATCAGGTTAAACTTGATGGCCGAAGGCACCTTGAACCACGCCTCGCCCGTCGCCATACCGGCGGCCATGTCGGTCGAGCCGACACCCGTCGAAAACGCACCGAGTGCGCCGTAGGTGCAGGTATGGGAATCGGCACCGATAACCACGTCACCGGGACCCACCAAACCCTTTTCGGGGAGCAGGGCATGTTCAATACCCATATCGCCCACATCGTAATAATTCTCAATGGCGTGCTCGCAGGCAAAACAGCGGCACTGCTTGGTCTGCTGGGCGGCCTTGATGTCCTTGTTGGGGACAAAATGGTCCATCACCATCGAGATCTTGGATTTATCGAAAACCTTGGTAAAGCCGTTCTTCTCAAACTCGTTGATGGCCACGGGCGTGGTGATATCGTTGCCCAGCACCATATCCAGTTTGGCACGGATAAGCTGTCCGGCTTCCACCGAACTAAGCCCCGCATGGGCGGCTAGAATTTTCTGGGTCATTGTCATAGCCATGGTTTATTTCTCCTTGTCTATACTACGGTTGATGGCCGAGAACAGAGCGTTGATCGACGAAGCGATAATATCGTCATGAATACCCGCGCCCCATACACGCTTGCCGCTCTCGGGCACAATGCTCACATAGGTAACCGCCTGCGAAGACGAGCCCTTGGTTAAGGCATGCTCCTCATAGGTCAGGTCGGCAAACTCCATGCCGAGTTTGGCCTTCACGGCATTGGACACGGCATCGAGGCGTCCGTTACCCGTTGCCGTCAGATCCATCGTCGTTCCGTCGATCTCCACGGTGAGCGTGACATGAATCTCAGGCTTGCGCTCAAAATGATAATCGATCAAGCGGATATGATTATTAATATTGACATACTGCTCGGTAAAGACATCCAAAACTTCCTTCGGGGAGAGTTCGGCATGGGCATGGTCGGACACGCTCTTAACGGCGTACCCCACATCCTCACGCATCTTGGCGGGCAATACATAGCCAAACTGATGCTCGAGCAGATACCCGATACCGCCCTTGCCCGACTGGGAGTTAATGCGGATGACGTCAGTTTCATACTCACGACCCACATCGGCCGGATCAATCGGCAGATAGGGCACCGTCCAGGTATCGCAATTCTTCTCCTGTCGCCAGTGCATACCCTTGGCAATGGCGTCCTGGTGCGAACCCGAGAAGGCGGCAAAGACCAGTTTGCCCGCATAGGGCGCGCGATCGTACACCTGCATACGGGTCACCCGCTCGTACAGTTCGGTAATCTCGGGCATATTGGAAAAGTCAAGCTCGGGCTCTACGCCCTGAGCGTACATATTGAGCGCCAGCGTGATAATATCCACATTACCGGTACGCTCACCGTTGCCAAAGAGAGTACCCTCAATGCGGTCAGCGCCCGCCAGCAGACCCAGTTCCGAATCGGCCACGGCACAGCCGCGGTCGTTATGCGGGTGGAGCGACACCTCCACGGCATCTCTGAACTTGAGATTGTCGCACATATACTCCACCTGATTGGCATACACGTGCGGCGAGGACAGCTCCACCGTGACCGGCAGGTTGATGATCGCCTTGCGGTCAGGGGTCGGACGCCAAATATCCAAAACGGCGTTGCAAACCTCTAAGGCATACTCGGGCTCGGTTCCGGTAAAGGATTCGGGCGAGTATTCATAGCGGTACTGACATCCCGTTTCATCAGCAATCTTCTTAAAGAGTTTCGCCCCGTCAATAGCAATCTGCAAAATCTCCTCTTTGGACTTGCGGAAAACCTGCTCCCGCTGAGCCAAGGAGGTGGAATTATACAGGTGCACAATGGCGTTCTTGCACCCTTTGAGCGCATCAAAGGTCTTGCGGATGATATGCTCACGGGACTGGGTGAGTACCTGCACCGTCACGTCACCGGGGATGCGGTTCTCATCAATCAGGGTGCGCAGGAAGGTATACTCGGTCTCCGATGCGGCAGGGAAGCCAACCTCGATCTCCTTAAACCCTACCTTGACCAGCAGGTCAAAGAAGGCCAGTTTTTCTTCCAAACTCATGGGAATGATCAAGGACTGGTTGCCGTCACGCAGGTCAACCGAGCACCACTTGGGCGCCTTGTCAATATAGGTTTTGGTAGCCCAACGCATGGGCGGGTTCTTCACAGGGAAGAACTGTCTGGTATATTTCGCAGTATTTTTCATCATTCTCACTCTTCACAAACAGTGATGACTTCCACCTCGCACAGCGCACCCTTGGGCAGGGCGGCCACCGCTACACAGGAGCGGGCGGGGGCAGAGGTGATATACTTGCCGTATACGGCATTAAAAGCAGCAAAATCATTCATATCGGCCAAAAAACAGGTGGTTTTTACCACATTTTCAAAGCCCACGCCGGCGGCACGCAACACCGCCTGCAGGTTTTTCATCACCTGCTCGGCCTGCTCGGTAATGTTCTCGCCCACCATGTTACCGCTGGCAGGATCAAGCGGAATCTGTCCCGACGAATAGAGCATATTCCCGCACCGAATGGCCTGCGAATAAGGGCCGATCGCGGCAGGAGCATCGTTGGTAGCAATTTTAGTAATCATTCTTATTTTCTCCTTTTACAGGATTTTGAAGCCCGCATCGGTGAGCGCCGTGCGGATCTGTTCGATATGTTCAAAGTTACGGGTCTCTAACACCAAACTCAGGTAGCAACCGTTGACATCGCTGCCGGGGTTGGTATGCTCGTGGTGAACGGCGGTGACGTTGCCGCCTAACGATGCCACGATATTGGACACGCCCACCAGCTGGCCGGGCTTATCCTGCAACTCGATGGTCAAATGATAGGAGCGCCCCGACATGAGCAGTCCTCGGGCAATCACACGGGACAAAATGGTAACATCGATATTTCCACCCGAGAGCAGGCATACCGCCTTCTTGCCCTGCAGGTCGATCTTGCCGAACATGGCGGCGGCTACTGCAACCGCACCAGCGCCCTCGGTAACCAGCTTGTGCTGTTCCATCAGGGCCAGAATGGCGGCCGAGATTTCATCATCGGTCACCGACACGATCTCATCGACGTACTCCGAGCAGATCTCATAGGTAAGGCTGCCCGGCTTTTTGACGGCAATGCCGTCGGCAATGGTGGCCACTTTGGAAAGGGTTTCGATGTGACCGTCATGAATGGAGTTGAGCATGGAAGGAGCACCGCTGGCCTGCACACCGTATACCTTAACCTTAGGATTGAGGTTCTTGATGGTATAGGCAATGCCCGAAATCAGACCGCCGCCGCCGATGGGCACGATTACCGCATCCATCTCGGCCACCTGCTGCGCCAGTTCCAGCGCAATGGTGCCTTGACCGGCGATCACATCGGGATCGTCAAAGGGATGAATGAAGGTATACCCCTTCTCGTCCCGAAGTTGCAGAGCCTTATTATAGGCATCGTCGTACACGCCCTTGACCATGCAGATCTCGGCGCCGTAACTGCGGGTGGCTTCCACCTTGGAGATGGGCGCCCCGTCGGGCAGGCAGATGACAGCGGGGATGCCGTTTTTCTGCGCCGCCAGCGCCACGCCTTGGGCATGGTTGCCGGCCGAGCAGGCCACAACGCCCTTGGCCTTTTCCTCACTGCTCAGTTGCGACATTTTATAATAGGCGCCACGCACCTTAAAGGAGCCGGTCACCTGCAAATTTTCGGTTTTCAGATACAACTCGGCGCCGGGGCAGAGCTTGGGGGCGTAGATGACGTCGGTCGGCCGTACCACCTCTTTGAGCACATAACTGGCTTTATACACCGTGTCGAGCGTTAACTTCTTTTCCATGCTGATTTCCTTTACATTAAACTTTTCACAAACTGTTCGGCCGCACGCGGGGAACGACTGCCCCTCGCCAGCGCAAAGGCCTCGGCTTTGATGTCCAGTTCACTCCGATCCACCGCTACCCCGTAACGCTCGGCCAGTTCATGCACAATATCCAGATACAACGCCTTGTTGGGCTTGGAGAAATAGACCGTCAGCCCAAACCGATCGGACAAACTGAGCAACTCCTGCACCGTATCCGAATGATGCACGTCATCCTCGTGCCCACGCTCGGAGAATTTCTCCTTCACGATGTGGCGGCGGTTGGACGTGGCGGAAATGACGGCATTGTCGGACTTGGCCCCTGCCGACCCCTCTAAGTCGGCTTTGAGCATGCTGAAACAATCGTCATTCTTATTAAAGGACAGGTCATCAATAAAGATGATAAATTTGAGAGGATTGCCCGAAATGCGCCCCATCACATGGGACAGGGAGAACAACTGATCCTTGCGAATCTCAATCAGGCGCAATCCTTGATCGTAAAAATAATTGGCGCAGGCCTTGACGGTGGACGATTTTCCCGTCCCCGCATCACCGCACAGCAACACGTTGGCGGCCGGCCGCCCCTCAATCAGGGCTCGGGTGTTTTCCAGCACCTTGCGGCGCTCCTCGTCGTAGCCGACAAAGGTTTCCAGCCCCACCCGATCGGGTTCTTCCACCGGAACAATGGTCTTGTCCTCAACTCGGAACATACCGGCGGCGGCAAAGATGCCAAACCCGTACCGATCCAGCTGCTCAATGCGCTGATGGTACTCGGTTACAAAATCGGTCGGCTCGTTATCAAAGACGGGCAGATACCCCTGCGCAATCGACTCGCACAGTGCGTTCGGCGTCAGCCGAGTCAGGCGGGAAAAAAGCCGCAGTTCCGCCTCGGCATTGGCTTTCAGGCTGTCCGACACCGCACGCCCCTTGGCTATGTTACAAATATAGGCATTCTCATCCTCGGCGGCGGCACGGCGCAGATAATCGGAAAAGGAGCCGTTATGCCGTCCGAGGGTATGCACAAATTGTCCGTAAAGCCCCATGCGTTCATGCGGCGCGCCGTCACTGCTCAAAAAGGCAAGCCACGCCTTCATTTCGGGCTGATCCAGCAACCCGCGAAAGAGGGACAGCGCCGATACTTGCGCCGCTAAGGCCCATCGTTGTTGATCGGTCATGTTCAGTCCTCAAACTTGTTGATGATCGCACCACGGTCGGCCGAGCTTACCTGCGTGGCATAGCGAGCCAGACACCCTTTGAGATTGGTCTTTCTCAAAATCGGCATTT
>JAZQVM010000083.1:0-19063 GCA_045631845.1 Eubacteriales bacterium
CCATACACTGGGCCATGGGGCGGATAATGGGGATGCCGCCGCCGACACTGGCTTCAAACAGGAACAGGACGCCGTGCTCTTTGGCTGTTTGCAACAGTTGGGCACCCTTGGCGGCCACCAGTTCCTTATTGGATGTAACTACGCTTTTCCCTGCTTTAAGGCAACGGGACACGAAATCGTAAGCGGGTTTAAGACCGCCGATGACCTCGGCTACGATCTCAACTTCGGGATCGTCCAAAATCACTTGAATATCTTTGGTGAACCGATCGGCATAAGGCAGATCGGGGAAATCACGAATATCCAGAATATATTTTACTTCTACCGCTTCACCGGCACGTTTGGCGATGCCGTCTTGATTCATCATCAGCACCTGTGCCGTGCCGCTACCGACCACACCATGGCCGAGAATTGCTACTTTTGCCACTGTATTATTCTCCTGTAATAAAATCTACGTTAATTACACCCTCCACCGCACGAAGCCGATTGAGGAATTCATCCAATGTCATTTCCAATTCGGCAATCTGGGCGGTAATGGAAATGGATGCCGTACCCGATACGGGGATATTCTGATTCATAGTCAGAATATTCGCCCCTGCCCCGCCGAAGACACTCAAAAAAGAACTGAGTACGCCCGCCTTATCGGCAAGCAAGGCAAAGAGGGTCACGGTACGGTCAATCCCCTTATCGTAAAAGGGATGCACCTTGTCTTTATATTTATAGAAGACACCACGGGAAATCCCCACCGCTTTGGCCGCTTCGGTTGCCGTTCGCACCTCGCCCTTTTTCAGCATACGCTTGGCCTCTACGGTTTTAATGGCTACATCGGGAATCAGATCGCTGGCTACTATATAATATTTCATTTTCTCCACAAGAGTCCACCTCCCGTAAACAGTTGTAAACAACATATGCACAGATTGTAGCATAATCTACCAGCAAATGCAAGAGGAAATTTCAAAAAAAATCGGAATCTTGACAGATTCCGATTTCTTCATTAAAACAGGGTGATTTTATGGGTAAATGTACGGTCGGCGCCGGTGTTGATACGGACAATATCCTCTTTCAGAGGTAGGTCGCCGACGAAGGTGGTGGCATCGGAAATTCCCATCCACGGCTCGATGGCCAAGAAGGGAGCATTTTTCGGTTGCCACAGGCCGACATTGGTAAATCCGTCGAACTCGACCTCGACACCGTGACCGCTGATATCACTTTTAAGAGTTACCTTATTGGAGCGCACCTTTTTCAGCACAGCCACGCTCTTTTCAAAATAGGAGTGGCGCAAGGACAGCGCCTGACCGAAGTCAATAAACGGCTCGGATTGACGGCTGACCAAGCCATCTTCCAGATAGTAGCGATCCAGCTTCTCGTTAGCACCGAAGGAGATGCGGTAATCCTCAAACCGCTCACCGTCCACCAACGGACAACGGTAGGCTTCATGCGAACCGATGGAGAAGAACATCAGGCTGGTGCCCGTGTTTTTCACTTGATAGGTCACATTCAGCGCATTCCCGCTGATCTGATAGCGGATCACCAGTTCAAAATCAAAGGGGTATACCGCTTTGGTTTCCGGATTGCTTTTTAATATATAGGTAGCCGAGGCGGCATTGGCACAGACCAAATCGAAGACCTTGTCACGGGCAAAGCCGTGCTGGCCCATTTTATAGGTTCTTCCCGCATAGGTATACTGATCCTCACGGCAACGACCGACGAAGGGGAACAGAACGGGTGCACGCTTGGCCCAGAATGCAGGGTCGCCCTGCCACAGATACTCGATGCCCTGACGGGTCAGACTTTGGAGTTCGGCGCCTTTATCGGAGATAACGGCAGTAACACGGCCATTGGAAATCGTTGTTAATCCCATATCGCACCTCACATATTCTTGCCGGGGAAGAACAACGGCAATTCATTCAGGAAGATGATATCGTCACGCTTAGCGGCATCGCCCTCGGCCAGAATGGCAGCACGGGCTACAACAGTACCGCCCGCCTGCTCAACCAATTGTTCGAGCGCTGAGAGCGACTCGCCGGTGCTGATGACATCATCCACAATGACGACACGCTTGCCCTGCATGGCACGAATGTCTTTAGCATCGATATACAGCGTTTGTCTTTTCGCCGTCGTGATCGACTGGACTTCGACAGCCATCGGCTCTTTCATATACAATTTAGCACCTTTGCGGGCGATCAGGTAATCCTTCTCCCCTGCTTGTCGTGCCATTTCATATAACAGTGGGATACCTTTACTCTCGGCCGTGATCATAATATCATGCTCGGGCAGACGAGCATTGAGTTCTTTAGCGGCGGCCACAGTCAGCTCCACGTCACCGAAAATAACAAACGCACCGATATACAACTCGTCATTGACACGGCACAAGGGTAATTCCCGCTCGCAACCGGCAATGGTCATTTTATAGGCATCCATAGTCTTTCTCCTTTATACCAATTTCTCGGGCAGTTTTTCACCACCCAGCACATGGAAATGCAAATGAGGCACCGTTTGACCGGCGTCAGCGCCGGCATTAGTAATCACACGGAAGCCGCCATCCAATTTTTCCTGCTTGGCAATCTCAGCAATCACCATAAAGCAATCGGCTACGTGAGAGGCATTCTCCTCGTTCACCTCGGCGGCGCTTTGCATGGCATGGGCTTTGGGAATTACCACGATATGGGTAGCGGCCAGGGGGGCAATATCACGGAAGGCCAGTACCGTTTCGGTTTCATACACCTTATGGCAAGGGATCTCCCCGGCTACGATTTTACAAAAGATGCAGTCACTCATTTGAGCATACCCTCCACGATGGTCGGCAATTCCTTAAGGGCATCAGGCACCTTATCGGCATCCTTACCGCCGGCCAGCGCCACATCGGGACGGCCGCCGCCCTTACCCCCGCAAAGTTCAGCAACTTTACGCACAACGTTACCTGCGAGCGCACCGCTGGCATTGGCCTGCTTGCCACAAGCGCAAACAAAGTTGAGCTTATCCGCACCGACAACGGCCAAAACGGCCACCATATCGGCATACTTATCCTTGATCATTTCGCCCATGGTACGCACCGAATCCACCGACAGATCGGTAAAGGCGGCACTTGCTACACGGACATTTCCGACCGTAACGGCCGAGTTGATAATGGCATCCAGCTTAGAAGAAGCCAGTTTGGCATTGAGAGCCTCAACATCACGCTGGGCCTGCTTAACCTCGGCGGTGAGAGCCTGCGCACGCACCTCGACATCATTGACCGAACTCTTGATGGTTTCGGCGATGTTGCGAATGGTCTGATCCTTTTGATCGAGCATGGCGATCACGTTATAACCGGTCACGCACTCGATACGGCGCACACCCGCCGCTACCGACGATTCGGAAGCGATGCGGAACAGACCGGCCATGCCGGTATTGGTAAGGTGAGTACCGCCGCACAGTTCCTTAGAGAAGTCGCCCATCGAAACGACACGCACGGTATCGCCGTATTTCTCACCGAACAAAGCCATAGCGCCCGATTTGCGGGCATCGTCAATGCTCATCAGCTCCACAGAAACGGGGATAGCATTCATCATCGCGCCGTTGACCAGCGCTTCGACCTTGGCCAGTTCCTCGGCGGTCATGGCCGAGAAGTGAGTAAAGTCCAGACGACCACGCAACTCGTCCACATAAGAGCCTGCCTGCTCAACATGGGTGCCCAGCACCTGACGCAGGGCGGCCTGCAACAGATGCAGCGCCGAGTGGTTACGGGCAATGGCACGGCGGCGCTCGACATCAATGGTCAGCTCCACCTTATTGTCTACGGCAAAAGCGCCCTCGGTAACCGTACCGATGTGCATATAGATGCCGTCATGATTTTTCTTGGTATCTTCCACGGTAAAGACGTTCTCGCCCATGCGAATCACGCCGGTATCGCCGACCTGACCGCCGCTTTCGGCATAGAACGGCGTGCAGCAGGTTACCAGCATACCCTTTTGACCAGCCAGAATCTCACCGCTGATCTCGCCCTCGGCAACGATGGCCTGGATCATGGCTTGGCAGGTGATTTCTTCGTAGCCGACAAACTTGGTGGCGGGGACATTATCAAAGACCAGTTCGTTGCTCTTCCATGCATCGTTATCCGACTTGCCACGGGCATTTCTGGCCTGTTCTTTCTGCTGCTTCATGCAGGCGTTGAATCCCTCTTCGTCCACATCAAAGCCCTGTTCTTCCAAAATGTCACGGGTCAGATCGAGGGGGAATCCGTAGGTATCGTACAGTTTGAAGGCGTTATCGCCCGAGAGCACCTTAGCCCCCGTTGCTTTGAGGGCTTCGATCTCGTTACCGAGCAGATTTAAGCCGGTATCGATAGTGCGGGCAAAGTTTTCTTCTTCATTAAGAATAACTTTTTTAATATAATCCTGCTTTTCGCCCAGTTCGGGATAAGCGGAAATATTCTCCTGAATAACCGTATCGCAAACGGCATGCAGGAAGGTACCGCTGATACCGAGCAGGCGTCCGTGACGGGCGGCACGGCGGAGCAGACGGCGCAGAACATAGCCACGGCCTTCGTTAGAGGGCAGAACGCCATCGCCGATCATGAAGGTGGTAGAACGGATATGGTCGGTAATCACGCGCAGGCTGACATCCGTCTTCTCGTTCTCGCCATAGGTAACACCGGCGATCTTGGAGATGTGCTTCATGATGTTCTGAACGGTATCAACCTCAAAGAGGTTGGCCACATCCTGCATCACGCAGGCCAAACGCTCCAGACCCATACCGGTATCGATATTGGGATGCTCAAGGCGGGCATAGTTGCCGTTGCCGTCGCTATCAAACTGGGTAAATACCAAGTTCCAGACCTCGATATAACGGTCGCAATCACAGCCAACACCGCAGGTCGGGCTGCCACAGCCCCATTTTTCGCCGCGGTCAAAATAGATCTCGGAACAAGGACCGCAAGGACCGGTGCCATGCTCCCAGAAGTTATCTTCCTTACCTAGGCGCACGATATGATCGGCGGGTACGCCTACCTGCTTGGTCCAGATCTCAAAAGCCTCGTCGTCCTGTTCATAGATGGAGCACCACAAACGCTCTTCGGGGATCTCCAATACCTTAGTAAAGAATTCCCACGCCCAAGAGGTAGCTTCGCTCTTGAAATAGTCACCGAAAGAAAAGTTACCCAGCATCTCAAAATAGGTGCCGTGGCGGGCGGTTTTACCCACACGCTCAATATCGGGGGTGCGGATACATTTCTGGCAGGTAGTGACCCGCTTTCTGGGCGGGGTGATCTCACCCGTGAAAAACTTTTTCATAGGTGCCATGCCAGAGTTGATCAGCAAAAGGGATTTATCGTTCTTGGGAACGAGGGAGAATGAGGGCAGGCGAAGATGGCCTTTGCTCTCAAAAAAGGAAAGGTATTTTTCTCTCAAATCGTTGAGGGATGTCCACTGCATAAATAAAAGCCTCCAATAAAAAAATAAAGTCCCCCGATAAAATCAAGGGACGAATGTACCGTGTTACCACCCAAGTTGCGCCTAACAGCGCCGCTCATTACGCCTTTAACGCAGGCAATACGACCCTGTTTTCACAAGGCAGTTCACGGAGAGCTTCCCTCACTTTCACGCAGCGTGTTCCCAGCTACCCACGCCTCTCTGTGCCGCATACGGTAAGGTACATCATTCCGATCGCAACTTTTTCCATACCTATTATATCTTTTCTTTTGAAAATGTCAAGATTGTAATTGACGGTTTGCTTAAATTTCAGTAAAATAAAGATAGAAAAGAGGGATCAATATGAAAGCATTATTCGGCACGGCTGGTACGCCAGATGAATTTAAGGAACAAGGATATAAGACCTCCCTGCAAGTCCCCGGCTTTTTAGAAAAATACGGGCTGGACTGTTTCGAATATCAATGCGGGCGGGGTGTGAATATTTCCACCGAGACGGCGCAGGCCTTCGGGCGCAAGGCCAAAGAGCACGGCATTGCCCTGTCCCTGCACAGCCCCTATTACATTTCGTTATCGTCCGAGAAGGAAGAAAGCCGCTTAAAAAGCGTTGACTACATTTTACAGAGTGCACGGGCGGCGCATGATATGGGCGCGACCCGCATTGTCATACACAGCGGCTCCTGCGCAAAAATGACACGGGAGCAAGCCTTGGTCTTGGCCTGTGACACGATGGAAAAGGCCATTGCGGCGGTGGACGAAGCGGGATACGGACATATCGCTCTTTGCCCTGAGACGATGGGCAAGATCAATCAGCTCGGCAATGAGGACGAGGTAATTGCCTTGTGCAAGTTGGATGATCGGCTGATCCCCACCATTGATTTTGGACATCTTAACTCCCGCACTTACGGTTCGCTCAAAACGGCCGATGATTTTCGGCGGGTGCTGGCCAAATTCTCGGATGCATTGGGCTTTGAGCGGATGCAGCGGTTTCACTGCCATTTTTCCAAGATTGAGTGGAGTGACGGCGGCGAGAAGCGGCATCTGACCTTTGCCGATGAATTATTCGGCCCCTTCCCTGAACCGTTTATTGAGGCGATTGTGAAAGACAATTATGCGCCGGTGGTAATCAGCGAATCGGCGGGAACGCAGGCGATGGATGCCAAATACATGAAAGATTTGTACCAAAAGTGAAATTTTTAGGGTCAAACCCCTTGCATTTAACTAAGAAATATTGTAAACTACTGTGAGAGTATAAAAATAAATTTTGGAGGATAATATATGGTATCCGCAGGCGATTTCAGAAATGGTGTAACTTTTGAGATGAACGACGGCTCTGTTGTACAGGTCGTTGAATTCCAGCATGTCAAACCCGGCAAGGGTGCGGCTTTTGTGCGCGCTAAGATCCGCAACGTGATCACCGGTGCTGTCACCGAAACCACATTCAACCCCGCCGACAAGTATCCCACGGCTTTTGTTGAGAGAAAGGACATGCAGTATCTCTATAATGACGGTGAGTTGTACTACTTCATGGACAACGAAACCTACGAGCAGCTCCCCCTCAACTCGGATGTTCTGGGCGATTCCTTTAAGTTCGTTAAGGAGAATACCGACGTTAAGATCCTGTCCTGCAAGGGCAATGTCTTCGGCGTTGAGCCTCCTTTCTTCATCGAACTGGAAGTTACCGCTACCGAACCCGGCATCAAGGGCGATACTGCTACCAACGTTACCAAACCCGCCACACTGGAGACCGGCGCCGAGATCCGCGTTCCCCTGTTTATCAACGAGGGTGACAAGATCCGCGTCGATACCCGCACCGGCGAGTATATGGAAAGAGCATAACCCCTATTATTTCACAAGGAGGCATTTACGATGACCCTGACTGAAAAAGTTGCCTATATCCGTGGCTTGATGGAAGGCCTGGATGTAGACAAGGACGACAAAGAAATGAAGATCATTTCGGCTGTTGTGGATCTGCTGGACGATATGGCACTGAGCGTATGCGATCTGGAAGATTCTCAGGCTGAACTGGAAGAATATGTAGAGGAACTCGACGAAGACCTGGGCGCTTTGGAAGAGGATATCTACGATGATGAGTGCGACTGCGACGGCGATTGCGACTGCGGCTGTTGCGACGACGACTGCGACTGCGACGACGGCTTTAACTACAAGACCGAATGTCCGGTTTGCGGCGAGGATGTTCTGCTGGATGATGAGATTCTGCGTGACGGCGCTTTTGAGTGCCCTCATTGCGGCGAGACCATTGATTTCGGCGAGGATATCGAAGAAGACGAGTGCGACTGCTGCGACGCCGAGTAACATCACAAACAAAAGATCCCCGAAGGGTAAAACCTTCGGGGATTTTTTTTGTATGCCGATTCATACTAAGCGGGTATACTACTACATAGAATATTAGTATACTACTGAGGGAGTTTAGGTTATGGATCGCAGGAAAAAGCAGACAAGATGGTTCATCGGACTTGGCGCGAGTGCCGTTATTCTGTATTTTGCTCTGAAAAATTTTGATGTTCTGGGCGATATTTTTCTGCGCATCTTCGGCATCTTCCTGCCGCTGATTCTGGGACTGGCCTTTGCCATGATCCTCAATGTGCCGATGAGTTTACTGGAAAAGCGACTGTTTCGCAAGTCCAAGCGACCGCTTTTGCAGAAATTGCGGCGGCCGTTGGCCATTCTTCTCTCGATATTACTGATCCTTTCCATAATGGCAGGCATCATTTGGCTGATCATCCCCGAACTGATCCAAGCTATTCGCATTGTAGCCGAACACCTCATTGAATGGATGGATCGGCTCAAGCAAATGTCCCGAGAAGATATGTTGCAACTACCCTTAGGACGTCTTTTAGTCAACATCAATTGGGACAATACGCTATCCTCTGTTCAAAATTGGCTCAAGGCCCAAAGCGGCAATATCGTCAGCACGGCGGTAGGCACCATCGGATCGGTAATCGGAGGTGTTATTAACTTTTTCTTTGGCTTGGTATTTGCCGTATATATTTTATCCAACAAGGAAAAACTAAAACTTCAGGTTATTCGCCTGATGCAGGCTTGGTTGCCTCGGCGTTTTTGCATGAAGTTGACCCGCACCTCAGCTATCGTGCGCATTAATTTCCGTAATTTTGTGGCAGGGCAATCCTTAGAGGCACTCGTGCTCGGCTCTTTATGTATGATCGGCATGGCCATATTACGCATCCCTTACCCGCTTATGGTGGGAACTTTGGTGGGAATCGGGGCTTTGATACCGGTCATCGGCGCCTTTGCCGCCGCCGGCATCGGGGCTTTCATCATTTTTACCGAGTCCCCCATCCAATCTTTAATCTTCTTGATATTTTTGGTCGTTTTGCAACAAATCGACGGCAATCTCATCTACCCGCGAATCATGGGCAATCGGGTTAAGTTGCCTGCCATGTGGATTTTGGCGGCGGTTACCCTTGGCGGCGGTTTTGCCGGCCCGATCGGAATGTTACTTGGCGTGCCGATTGCTTCTACTCTCTATGCCCTACTCAAAGACGCCACCGAACAACGAGAAAAAAAGAAGAAGGATTAATCCTTCTTCTTTTTGCATTTAAAAATAAAACTGCGGAACAAGATCAAATTCATAACGATAAAGAATGCCACGAAGATTCCCAGCGTCAGCCACTCTTTCCCGGGAGCCATATTAGCCAAAAGCATCATAGGAAACCCGAAGACAATGGCGGGGAATTGTTGATAGACCAAGTTATCGGCCGCCGGCGTCTTGAACTGTCCATCAATCTCACGAAGCAGGATGATACCCGTACTGGCCGTGCCGGTGAGCATACCGTACATAACCAAAAACTGCTCATTTTCATATTCAGCGAACAGTTTTTTAGCCACAAACAGGTTATAAAAATAGGTAACAACCATACCCACCACGCCGAGAATAAGGATGATCCCCCAATACTGTTCGAGCAAACTCAAACGGATGGCGGCAATACCGGCGATAACCATAACATCAAAACAGATGTTGCTGATACGGGTCATCAAAAAGTCATTGACATACTTGCGCTTGATGATCTGCTTTTTATTGCAGAAGTTGAGCACGGCCTTAACCGCAGTAGCGGCCACAACACCCAGCAAGAAGTTAAATCCGAAGATGGTGGACTTCATACCGGGGAGCAACCGTCCAAGCAAGCCCATCAGCACATAGGCCAGCATATAGGCCCCGCCGACCAAGGCAACCTGAATGGTGAGTTTATCCATACTGCCTTCCATCGGCACTTCGTTCTCACCCTGCACCTGTTGCATCGCAATCGCGCCTTCACGGATCTTTTCCAGATCAATCTTTTTCTTGCGGCGCAAAATGTTCAGATGAATAACACCACCGATGCTGGCACTCAGGAAACCGAGGGCGGCAATGGTCAAACCAAAGCTCTTACCGCCGACAAAGCCCAGTTCCTCATAGATCATTCCGTAGTTCATGGCCTGCCCCGTACCCTGCCCGAATCCAAAGGGCAACAGGATGCCGGCGGCGGGGAAAAATCCGGTAATCACCATAGAAGCCACTAAGGTGATTCCCAAGCCCAAGACGGCTTGAATCAGATATGTAGACACGGTAGTGACACCCGAATTGAAAATCTCGGTTGAGCGTTTTTTCCCAAATTTGCCGCCGCCCGCTTTGAAGGACGAGGCGATAAAACCGAGCGCTAATGCATGATAGGTGATTATTTCCAACATAGCTGATCCGTTTCCGTTGAAAAAGGCGGTATCAAACACCCAATCACCCGTGACCCACTGATAGATTTCAGCAAAGATCAAGAGCAGAACGCCGCCCAATACCGAAGTCGGTATCAAGGATTTTCTCATAAACGGAAGGCTCCGCTTAATCATATTCGCAATCAGCAAGGCCAACAACAACACAGCCATCAGGCTCAAAGAGCCCCATACATCAGATCCCCAAAAACTGTTCATGTTTCTCCTCCGAGGTCAGATTTTTATAGCGATAGAATAAGTTCACATATTTAAGCGCATTAAAGCGCTTATCTTTTGACTTAAACTGATAGATCACATCGCCGTCATAGATATTGACTTTATTACGCCCCAGTACCGTAACCGCCGAAATCGAGTCAAAGGCAAAGACATGATCCCCACAGACAATACGATCACCATACAGTTCGATAGGCGCATCTTCCTGCAACAACCGCTTCTCCTTATAGGCCAACACTTCAATCAGATTGGCATGTTCCTGATAAAGCGGCTCATTGAGGTTTTTCAAGGTGTCGGCCTCATTGACATATTGACACTGATAGTCATACCACGGGCCGATATATTCAAACGGAAAATCGAATCCCACGCCTTGCAGGCGTTTATTGGGCAGATAGCGAATTTCTCTATGGCAGGTTAGACACCGAACGGTATCCTTATGGCTTTCAAACGTGGTGAATCCGCAATAGGGACAGACATACATGGCGCGTTCTACATACTGTGCCAATTGCTTGTGCCGATATTCCCCAGCCTCTCTTGCCTCATCCACGGCAAGTCCCTTGGTGATGCGTTCCATCAACTGTTCATTAGACAAATCTTTCAGTTCTTCGGGTTCAATCACTTCCGATACATAAGAGCGCATGCGGCCTTTACGGATAACATCGCTCCAGCGGGGCTGAACACCGTAGCCGCCTTCAATCCGAAACAGAGCAACGGGAATGCCTAATTTTCTAACCAACGGCACGACGGCCGGATTGATATACCCCGTGCGTCCCGAAAAAGTACGGTTGCCCTCGGGAGCCATGGCGATGGTGCCGCCCTCTTTGGCCACCTTCAGACAGTTCATAACGGCACGAATATCGGTGGTTTGCTTCTTAATGGGAATAGGGGCAACCAAAAAGCGGATGACCGACGAGATCCAGCCCTTGGAGAACAGATCTTCCGATGCAATATAATAGACAGGACCTCGGAAGGCCAATCCAACGAAGAACTGATCAAAAGCCGTCTGGTGATTAAACAAAATCAAGTATTGACGATTCCCCTGCTCTTTAAATTTTTCCACATGCATTCCGTAGAGCAGATACGAAAAAGGTCCGATTAGAGCTTTCAGAACATTTCTTGCCCAGCTATGGCGCCGCTTGCACCATGTTTCTTTTTTCTTTTTCATGATTCCTTCTCCGGCAAAGCCTGAATGGTTAAGTCCTGCAGACGGTGTCCGATACTCTCCAATGCCGCATACATCGCAGCCCGTGATTCATCGGATACATCCCGTCCCGCCTGCTCAACGGCACGTTGAGCCAATGCACGGATCCGATCGGCCAGCGCCTGCCCCTGTGCCGTCAATTGCAGTTTGGCACGATAGCGGCCGGCATCCTTAACCACCAGCCCCTTCTTTTCCAAAATAGCAACAGCACGGGATACATCGGCTTTATCCCGACTGCAATATTCTCCCAGCCGTGCAGCCGTGATCCCTTCTTCGTGCCGACGAAGCACCACAAGATATACGGCGTTGATGCCACGCAACCCATATTGTTCCATGACCTCATTCATCAGCCGATGCACGTGATAGGATATCTCCGTAACAGCCACTGTAAAACGCTCAAATCGATCCATGCCTGTATCCTTTTAGCAAAATTTCGTTGATAAATCAACACCATTATTTTACTAATACTACCTTAAAATGTCAATAAATTCACTTATTTTTCATTCTGATTGTTTTGTGAATATGGATTTACCCATCAAATAATCGGCGATTTTGGTGCTATGTATAATATAACTGCCATGATCCTCACCCTCGAACAAGGTAAAGATTGCCTGCGGGATATGACGACAGATCTCCATCATAGCACTCTGACGGATGACATCCCGACTGCCTGCGGTAATCTCCACCGGCACATCAATGGCCTGTAATTGCTCCTCGGTAATATCCGGCTCAGTCAACATCAGCCGAATCAGCGGATTGCGAGTAACTGCATACTGTAATTTCATCCACCATAGATACGGACGCTTGATATCGTCAGGACGAGCATTGACCCCGCTTACTACCAGTTTTTTCAACAAACCGGGATACTGGGAAGCCACCAGCAATCCCACAATACCGCCATCGCTAAACCCATAAAGGATGGGCTTTTCCAGTCCCATCACCTTGATAAAACAATAGACATCGCGAGCCATGGCGTCGTAATGATATTCACTCACCTTCCCACTGCGTCCATGGCCTCGGGTGTCGGGCAGATAGACGGTATAGCGCTGAGCCAGTTTCTCAGCGGCTTCCTCAAATATCTCATGAGTCTCGCCGTTGCCGTGAAGCAGAATTAAAGGCTCACCTTCACCCATTTTCTCATAAAAAATGTCCATTCCGTTTACTTTAGTAAAAAACATAGGTTCTCCTTTACTCCATCACCACAGGAAATTCCCGATAGTCACTTCCGGCAGCCTGCACCGTAGGGGCAAAAGCTCCCCAACAATCACTCGCCGCCAGATCCGCCCGAAGACCCGCAAATCCCTTATCGTCGGCCGCTACATGCTGAACAATGGGCAGAGTCGCCCGTTCCCGCATCTGCCCAAGCAGACCAGCGGCACTTTTACGAAAGCCAAGAACACGAATATATTCCGGCATGCCTGCTGTCTGCGTCAGCCCCAGATAGGCCCGCATCAGGATACGGCAAATACGGGAGCGGGCATACCTCTTGCTTTTAATGGCTTCGATCACCTGCTCAAGCGATTCTCCCCGACGCACTGCCGTTACTATCTTATGCTCCAACCCCTCTGACACATCGGGGATCTTAGCAAAATCCTCGGGGCTCATCCCTCGCAACTGGGCCAGCATCGCCCGCTCCATATCCTTTAAGAAAACAGGCTCGGTCGTGCGAGGTATCACAAAATCAGGTGCGAATTTCTCAATCGATTGACCGTCATTGAGCATGGCGCGGCAGGCGGTCGCCCCTGCCGTATCGGCATCTCGCTGATCGTGCGCCGCTCCATGACGCAAGATGGCGTGAGGGGTCAGCCGCCCCTTGGCCGCCATAAGATATTCCACACCCAGCAAATCGTTGGGATTGCTGAGCAAGGCCGCATCTTCACAGATCCGAGCCAACGCCCGTTGCCGTGCTGCAGGATACGATACTCCACTTGCCAGTTCTTCTTTTATTGCCTCGTCCAGCCCCTCTTGTTGCAGGGCGTCAGCCACCCGCATAAGGCGAGCGATATCCCCACACTCACTACCGAAACACAGATCCGTAACCACACCGGTGGCAATCAGCGTTTCCACAGCCATGCGGGCAAAACCTTGGGCACTGGAAAGCGCACCATAGACGGGCAGTTCCAACACGGCATCGACGCCGCCAAGCAGCGCCATCTCGGTACGAACCCGCTTCGAGCAAACGGCGGGTTCCCCCCGCTGAACGAAGGCGCCGGACAGAATGACAACAATTTTTTCAAAACCCATGGCTCTTGCGGCCCGCAGTTGATAAGCATGGCCGTTATGAAAAGGGTTATATTCGGCTATAATTCCGAGAATTGACAATTTTCCTTACCTCTTTTGTAAAAAATGGGTTGATTATTTGTAAAGGATTTATTATAATTATAACTGTTAATCAATAAATAATCAAGAAATACATGTAAGGAGTTTATCATGAAAATATTGGTAATCAATGCAGGCAGTTCTTCCCTCAAATATCAGCTGATCGATATGGATAACGAAGCCGTTATTGCCAAGGGCAATTGCGAGCGTATCGGTATCGACGGTCTGATCGGTCACAAGACGGCTTCGGGCGTCGAGATTAAAAAGGAACTGTCTTTCCCCACTCATAAAGAAGCCTTCATGGCCGTTGTTGACGTGCTCACCACCGGCGAGGGCAAGGTGATTGACGATGTTTCGGAAATCTCCGCTGTTGGCCACCGCACCCTGCACGGCAGTGAGAAATACAAAGCTTCCATGCTCATCAACGACACCGTTATTGATGATGTTATGGAATTCCGTGAGCTCGGCCCCCTGCACAACCCGCCTCAGGCTATCGCCATGCGTGCTTGTCAGGAAGTCTTCGGCAAGGATATGCCGATGGTTGCCGTATTCGATACCGCTTTCCATCAGACCATGCCCGCCAAGGCTTATATGTTCGGTATCCCTTATGAGTATTATGAGAAGTACTCCATCCGCCGCTATGGCTTCCACGGTACTTCCCATCGCTATATTTCCTACACCTACGGCCAGATGAAGGGCTCCAATGAAGGCACCCGTGTTATCACCTGCCACTTAGGCAACGGTTCCTCCATTGCCGCTATCAAGGACGGCAAGGTGGTTGACACCTCGATGGGTCTGACCCCGCTGGACGGCTTCATCATGGGTACCCGTTCGGGCGGCATCGATCCCTCGGTCGTGACCTATATCATGAACAAGGAAGGCCTCACCCCCGACGAGATGGCCAACATGATGAACAAGAAGTCCGGCTTCCTCGGTCTGTCCGGCATTTCGAGCGACTGCCGCGATATTCAGAAGGCGGCCGCTGAGGGCAATGCCCGCGCTCAGCTGACGATCGATATTCTGGTATATCAGATCAAGAAGTTCATCGGTGGCTATGCCGCTGCGATGGGTGGCGTGGATGCCATCATCTTCACCGGCGGTATCGGCGAAAACGATGCCGACATCCGCAGACTGGTTTGCGAAGATATGGAATATCTGGGTCTGGTTATTGATCCCGAACTGAACAAGCAGGCTTCTCGCCGTGACGCCAAGTTCTCGGCCGCCGACTCCAAGGTTGAAGCCTGGGTTCTGCCCACCAACGAAGAATTGATGATTGCCCGCGACACCAAAGAGATCGTGGAAAAACTCTGATTTTGAAAAAAGATCAGCCCGAACCCACGGTTCGGGCTATTCTTTTAATAAATCGGATATACTGTTATTATCAAACATAAAGGACTCTGTTATGGAAAACGATATCTCTTGTGTACTCAAAACAGTAAATCGCCTGCATTTCATCGGCATTGGCGGAGTCAGCATGAGCGCCTTGGCTCTGATTATGCAGTCTAACGGCTACTTAGTAGCCGGCTCGGACATGAATCGGGATAACTGCAAGGTATTGCTGGATAACGGCGTAACGGTGTACGCCAACCATGCCGCCGAAAACCTGCATGATGCTCAGGCCGTTGTTTATACCGCCGCCATCAAAGAGGATAACCCCGAGCTGGCCGCCGCCCGCGCGGCGGGACTTCCCTGCTTCGAGCGTGCCGATTTGCTGGGCGCTATTATGAAACATTACGATTGCCCCATCGGCGTAGCCGGCACCCACGGGAAATCGACCACTACCTCCATGATCTCCTGCATTTTGCTGGATGGCGGCGTGGATCCGACCATTTCCATCGGTGCTAAACTGCCCGAGATCGACAGTAACTATTATATTGGACACAAAGACTACTTCGTATTTGAATCTTGCGAATATGCTGGTTCTTTTATGAAATTCTTCCCCAAAATCTCGGTGGTGCTCAACATTGACGAGGATCATCTCGATTTCTATCGGGATATCGATGATATTGCCGATGCCTTCTCCCGCTATGTGGACAATACCCTGCCCGACGGTCTGCTCATCACCAATGCCGATGATCCCTACTGCCGCCGAGTCGCTTCCGGATACAAGGGCAAGAGCGTAACCTTCGGTATGACGAGAGCCAATTATACCCCCGCCAATCTGGAGTATCGCAACGGCTATCCCTCTTTTGATATCATGCGGGATCGGGAATTCCTATGCCATGTGGAGTTGGTTGTGCCCGGTCAGCATAATGTGCTCAATGCACTGGCTGCCGCTGCCGCTGCCGATGTCGTGGGCATCAAGCCCGAATCCATTAGCCGCGGTCTGCATACCTTCCATGGTGCCGGCCGCCGTTTTGAACTCAAAGGGCGAGGCAAGAACTTCACCGTAATCGACGATTATTCCCATCATCCGTCCGAGATCATGGCAACCCTCAACGCCTGTCGCAAGATGGATTTTGACCGTATTGTGCTTATCTTCCAACCCCATACCTATTCCCGAACCAAGGCCCTGCTCTCACAGTTTCAAAAAGCGCTGGATATGGCCGATCACGTGATATTGTGTGATATTTATGCCGCACGGGAAAAAGACGATTTAGGCATGAATTCGGCGTATATTGCAGGCATGTTGGCAGATGCTGAATATGCACCCTCTTTTGAAGCGGCGGCGCACGATGCCCTGATGCAGGTCAGGGATAATACGCTTATCCTCACCATGGGCGCCGGCGATGTATATAAAATTGCCGATTTAGTTTTAGAAGGAGAGAAAAAATGTCTGTCATAACCCTTACCAAAGACAATTTCGAACAAGAAGTAATGCAATCCACCATCCCCGTACTGATTGACTTTTGGGCATCCTGGTGCGGTCCCTGCCGCATGGTATCCCCCGTTATCGATCAGATTGCCGAGGAAGCAAACGGCAGGTATGCCGTGGGCAAAGTCAATGTCGATGAACAGCCGGAACTGGCTGTAAAATTCGGCATCATGAGCATTCCCACCTTGGTGGTCATGAAAAACGGCGAAATTGCCGCCAAGAAGATCGGCGTACAGACTAAGCCCGACATTCTGAAAATGCTCAATTAAAAGCATGAGGAGATACTGCGGTATCTCCTCTTTTCTTTCTATAATTTTTGTTGCATTTTTGGATAAAGGGGTATATAATAAATGAGTTTGAAAGACTAAATGAGGTGGAAGCATGAAAAGAGAAGATTTAAGAAATATCGCCATCATCGCTCACGTTGACCACGGCAAGACCACGCTGGTCGATGAAATGCTCAAGCAGAGCGGCATCTACCGTGAAAACCAAGCCATCACCGAACGGGTTATGGACTCGGGAGATATTGAGCGGGAGCGTGGCATTACGATCCTTGCTAAAAATACATCCATTCAATATAAGGGCACCAAGATCAATATTGTAGACACCCCCGGCCATGCCGATTTCGGCGGCGAGGTCGAGCGTGTACTAAAGATGGTGGACGGCGTTCTGCTGCTGGTTGATGCCGCCGAAGGTCCCATGCCTCAGACCCGCTTTGTGCTCCAGCACGCCTTGGCACTCAATCACAAGGTTATCGTTGTCATCAATAAGATCGACAAGCCCGATGCCCGTCTGGACGAGGTGGTCAATGAGGTATTGGAACTGCTGCTGGATCTGGACGCTACCGATGAACAGCTCGACAGTCCTATTGTATACTGCTCTGCCAGAGAGGGCATTGCCTCGGTCTTCCAAGACCGCCATGGCGATGATCTGACTCCTTTGTTTGAAACCATTATGGAATATATTCCGGCTCCCGAGGTCGATCCCGAAGGTGCGACCCAGTTGCTGGTTTCCTCGATCGACTATAATGAGTATGTCGGCCGTATCGGTGTCGGCCGTGTTGAGCGCGGCACCGTTCGCAAAAATCAAGAGGTCGCCATCTGCGATTATCACGATAAAACGGTATCCCGCAAGAGCAAAATTACCGCTCTGTACGTCTTTGAAGATTTGAACAAAGTTCCCGTAGATGAAGCCAGTGCCGGCGATATCGTTTGTTTGAGCGGTATTGAGGATATTAATATTGGCAACACCGTCTGCGCTCCGACCGCTATTGAGCCGATTGACTTTGTTAAAATCTCCGAGCCGACGGTGGAGATGACCTTCTCGGTCAACAACTCCCCCTTTGCCGGAAAGGAAGGCAAGTTCCTCACCTCCCGCCACATCCGTGAGCGCCTGTATCGCGAACTGTTGCGTGACGTCGCCCTGCGAGTCAAGGACGGCGAAACCTCCGAGTCCTTCGTCGTTATGGGGCGAGGCGAACTGCATCTGTCCATTCTTATTGAAAATATGCGCCGTGAAGGGTACGAGTTCCAGGTCAGCACACCCCGTGTTCTGTTCAAAGAAATTGAGGGCAAAAAGTGCGAACCGTATGAGCATATCATCCTCGATGTGCCCGATCAGTATGTCGGTGCCGTTATCGAGAAGTTGGGCAAGCGCAAGGGCGAAATGACAGCCATGGCTCCTAACAACGGCCGCACCCGTGTCGAGTTCAACATTCCCTCCCGCGGACTGTTCGGCTATCGCAGCGAATTCATGACCGATACACACGGCGAAGGCATCATGAATACCATTTTCGATAAATACGCCCCCTATTCGGGCGAGATCAATCGCCGCGCCAACGGCTCACTCATCGCCTTTGAAACGGGCGAGGCGGTCACCTACGGCCTGTTCAATGCACAGGAGCGTGGTACCCTGTATATCACCCCCGGCACGCCCGTCTATGCCGGCATGGTGGTGGGCTATTCCTCCAAAGCGGAAGATATCACGGTAAATGTCTGCAAGAAGAAGCATGTTACCAATATGCGTGCTTCCGGCTCGGATGATGCGTTACGTCTGGTATCTCCTAAGATCATGAGCTTGGAAGAATCGCTCGAATCTCTGAATGAAGACGAAATGCTGGAGGTCACCCCCAAATCCCTGCGCATTCGCAAGCAGGTGCTCGATCACGCCCAGCGCATGAGAAATATTATGAAATCCCGCTAAGTAATAAAAACCGCTAAGCATAACGTGAAGGTGTCAATCAAAAGTAGACACTAAAAAAGATTTTTAACCAAAGCCCTGTTCAGTGCGAAATTGAACAGGGCTTTTCCGTCCGCATTTAACAGAAAAGCGATGATGATTAAAATAATAAATATAATCATCAATAAG
>JAZQVM010000084.1:0-6455 GCA_045631845.1 Eubacteriales bacterium
TCGATGATATAGATACCGTTACGCTCGGTAAAAATATACTCGGCCATCTTGGGGTTCCATCTTCTCGTCTGGTGGCCGAAATGCACACCGGCTTCGAGAAGCTGCTTCATAGAGATTACTGCCATTGTCTTTCCTCCAAAATTGTTTTTTCCTCCGCCGTCATCATCTGCTTTGGGACCCGTAGGCACACCCAAACCATCTGACAGCGTGCGAATTGCTCAACTATATTACCACAACTTCCCACCAAAATCAAGCCTTTTTCTTATTTTAGTAAAAAATTTTATCATCAAATAATTCTTCCATAGAAACATTTAAAATCTTTGCCATAGCATAGAGCTCTTTATCTGTAACTACACGAATTTGTCCCTCTAATTTTGAATAACTAGTCGGATTAATATCTACACCCATAGTTTGCATTTGCGCTATAAAATCTTTTTGTTTTATTCCCCTGCTTTTCCTTATTCGTTCTACTTGACGCCCTACACAGTTAGTTGTCCCATATCCCCGTTTTCGAACCTTCATAATATTCTCCATCCTTTTTATTCTATATTGGAATTATATTCTCTTTTTCTCTTGACATTATTCCGATTCGGAATTATAATATTGCCGTATAATTCCATATTAGAATTAAAAAGGAGATGTTATTATGTTCTGCCCCAAATGCGGTACTAATGTAGGTACTGCCCCTTATTGTCCTTCTTGCGGCCAAGAAATTTACCCATCTAACAATCAGCCAATTGATGATCAGCCGATTGATCTCTTACATCATGTGCCAGTCGAGGAGAAGCCAAAGGAAAATAAGATTGTTCGTACGATTCTGCCGTTGGCTTTCATTTTAACGTTTGAATTTGTTCTATTTTGGCTTGCAACTTTTGTTTCGTATGATGCAAGAGCGGTTCTTGATGAAATCCCAAACCTTTTAGGAGTCATGGCAGTTGTTTCCCTTCCCTTTGGATTAGTCGGTTTAATTATTACTTTAATTGTGCAACATAAGCATAAACCGCTTAATAAAGTAAAGAAATTGCCTTTTATTGCATTATCAATTTCTTCTGTATTCCAAGTAGGTCTGATTTATGGTACTGCTTTTCTTGATTATATCAGCACTGCCACCTTTGTTTTCAAATTTACACCTATTCTCATGTGGCTGTGCGTTACCGGTAGTTACATTGTATTTACGGCACTATCAGCCAAAACGCACGGCAAAGAACTTACCTTTTTATTACTAAAATTACTATTTATTAATTTGCTTGTTGCCCCCTTTACAGGATTTATAATTGGTAAAATGATACAGCATAATTCCCTAGTATTTTTACATATAGGACTTATTACATATTTCACCGCTACTATTACCCGTAATCTAATACGAGCTAAATATCATTTGGAGGATTAATCACATGTTTATGTCAAGACTATCCGGCGCAATTGCTCAAACAATTTCTGATGCAGGCGAGGTTAAACAGGTGCAAAAGGAAATCTCCGAAATGACAAATCGTCTGCGAAACACCCCCCAATTTGCTAAAGTTTTTCATGCTCTTATAACAGACCCCTCTCATCCACCTCGCTTTGTTGAATTTGCATATCAGAGTGGCGAATTCTGGAGTGAAAATTGGGAATCAAGTACCCGCACCTATGAACCTTATACAACATGTAAATACGCAGATAGAAATATTGCTTATGTAGAAGGCTGTGCCATTTATCTTCTGCTTCAGGAATGCTATCCTAATGTCTTCACATTCAAACAAAACACTATCACACAGTTCCGTGATGGGGCTACAAATAAACTGTATATGAATGAAGAATTTATTGGAAAAGCGATAAAACCTGTTATTTTACCTCCACATCCTCAAGGACAATCAATACCAAAAGAAGAAGCAAAGTTTTGTCCTTCCTGCGGTTCTCCAGTTTCCACTACACACCTATTTTGTGGCAATTGCGGTAATAAACTTTAATAAAAGGCGCCAAGCAAATTATGCTTGGCGCCTTTGTCAAGTTAATATAAATTTGGAGATTGGACGATACAGGAACTACGACTCGCTTCGCTCGCATGCATAAGTTCCACCAACCAATCACACCTCGCTCTCGCTCGTGCTCTTGGGGTGTCACTTATCGAACCTACGGTTCTCATCACTTAGCATACATAAAACAAAGGCAATACCCAAATGGGCATTGCCTTCGTTTGGTGGACGATACAGGACTCGAACCTGTGACCCTTTGCACGTCAAGCAAATGCTCTACCATCTGAGCTAATCGTCCGTACTTGCTTATTATAATGGCTTTACTATAAAAAAGCAAGTCCTTTTTTTATTTTTTTCAATTTTTTTATTACGCGGCATACAATGGCATAGGAGGTGATGCCGATGAGAAACTGCCGCATCAGCGATTTCGGCGAAAAAGAGGTGATCAATCTCATAGACGGCGCCAGACTTGGGTGCGTAACCGACGTGATGTTTGAAACCGACACGGGAAAGATCGTAGCCATTATTGTACCGGGACCCAAAGAATCCTTCTTTGAACGGTGCGGGGAATATGAGATCCCTTGGTGCGATATTGAGCGCATCGGCGATGACTTCATCTTCGTCCGATTCTCTCCGCCTCTCCGTCCCATGCCCCGAAAAAAGGGCTTATTCGGCTAACTCAGAACAACCGCCGACCGCCAGCACGACCCGATAACCGTTCTCCAAAAATTGTTTGGCGCAGGCAAATCCGATGCCTTTATTGGCGCCCGTGATACATACCGTTTTCACCGTTGTTCTCCTTTTGGATTTTTATCTATTTTACAAAATAATCTACCGACTTGTCAATGCGCCGTGATTCTTTTCATAGATTGGGTTATGTAGCGCAAGGGATGCGTTGCGCACTCCAATGCGGTCGACCGCCCTTGGCGGTGCCCGTCGCATTGTTCGGGCTCGCGACACGGCAGACCAAATCGCCTTGCGCTTTGGTTGCCTCAACGAACGACAAGCCTTCGGCTCGTGTTCGCATCCGTGAAAGCATTAAAAAACGAGGACACTCAAATGAGCATCCTCGTTTTTTGGCGCGCTGTAAGGGATTCGAACCCCTGACCTACTGGTCCGTAGCCAGTCACTCTATCCAGCTGAGCTAACAGCGCAATTTTTCGTGCTCAAATATAATAGCACAGAAAAATGATAAAATCAATAGCTTTTTGAAAAAAAATTATTTTTCTTTATTTTTCGTCAAAACAGCCGCAAAATGAGCAGTAAGGCCACCCCCGGCAACCCCAAAATCACAGACAACACGACCGAGGCTACACTGTAGCCCAATTCCATGCCAATCAGATTGACACCCCACAACCCCGCCAGTCCCGCCAAGGAGGAGAATAATACGTACCGCCTTTTTACCAAAAGCCAAATCAGCAGACAAATTAAAATAATGCCACCGACCACCAGCCCGACATAAAGCAAAATGTCCTTCATTTTCATCACCCGTTGCATTGTATGTTTGTCCGGCACATATTATGAAAAGGGGGTGAAAAAATGTTTGTTAAAACATTCCGTCTGCGCCGAAGCGTAGCGTTCGTCTTGGTGGCGATCATGGCCGGCAGTCTGGGAGTAGGAGCAGCACATTTACTGGGTGGAACGGACATCATCGCCGTTTCCACAGCGACCGCCACCGACAATGCCGGTCGCATTGCTTTTCTGGGCGGGTTTGGCTGGCAGGTTGAGGATGAGCCGCATGAAATTCTGGAGATCGTAATCCCCTACGAGTTTGATGCCGTGTACGAGCAGTATAACCAGCTTCAACTATCCCAAGGATATGACCTGACCCGATGGCGAGGCATGACAGCCAAACGCTATACCTACCGCATCACCAACTATCCAAATCAGCAAGACGAGGTCTTCGCCAATCTTATTGTTTGTCGGGAACAGATCATTGCCGGAGATGTGTCCAGCCTATCTCTACAGGGGTTTATGCACGGCCTTGCCTATGAAAGACAATGATGTAAAATGTGGTAAAATTGCTTGACAAGCAAGAATTCAAGTGCTATTATTAGTATTGTAATAACGACACGGCACTCACAGCTCACATTAGTGTAAGTCCCCCTGTCCGAAAGGCTCGACTTACTTAATGTGAGTTTTTTCATTGTCGTTTCGTTAATAACACAATTCTCCGGAGGTAGAAAAACAATGACCGGTACTGTCAAATGGTTCAACGCGGAAAAGGGTTATGGCTTCATCGCCAACGATGAAGGCGGCGAGGATGTCTTTGTTCATTTCTCTGCTATTCAGGTAGACGGCTTCAAGACCCTTAACGAGGGTCAGAAGGTTTCCTTCGAAACTGAGCAGGATCCCAAAAACGCAAGCAAACTGCGTGCGGTAGATGTAATTCCCCAATAATTCGAACCTTACATAAAAGGACGGAGCCAAGTCGCTCCGTCCTTTTATGTTGACAATCTTCGATCTGTCTTTTATACTAAAATATAGTACATAGGAGGTCGTTATTATGGATATGGAACAAAGCGCTCAAATCTTGCGCGCCCTTGGCGATAAATCGCGCATGCAAATTCTCGCCCTATTGAAAGCCGGCGAACAATGTGGCAATGACCTATTGCCCGAATTGGCCATTAGTCAATCCACCCTCTCCCATCACATGAAGATATTGACCGAGTCGGGTCTGATCACCGCCCGTAAGGCAGGTAAATGCACCTATTATTCCCTTTCCGCTGCCGCCGCCGAACTGGCAACCCAAGCCCTATCTTCGGCTCTCGGCCAAGCCCCCGCACCTATTGCGCAGGCGCCCACAAAGAAGAAACCCAAGAATCAATTCGAAACCTGGTTATAAAAAACAAGACCCGCAAGGGTCTTATTTTTATATCATATACTCAGCAGGAAGCCTTCCATCAGTTCCATTCTTTTCTCTCCTTAAAAGCTGAAAACCCCTAAGTGCTCCAGCAAAATTTTAGTTCCGATCAATACCAGAATCACACCGCCGACCAGTTGCGCCTTGTTGGAGAACTTATCCCCAAACACCGACCCGATCTTAACCCCGATGGCCGACAGAGCAAATGTGGTAATTCCAATCAGTCCGATAGCCTCAAACATCTCTGAGGTGCTGAGCAACATCGAAAATGTAACACCGACCGCCAGCGCATCAATACTGGTGGCCACCGCCGACAAAAACATATCCCACGCCTTAATCGAACCATCGCCGCCTTCGGGCGGACCAAAGGAATCCCATATCATCTTGCCGCCGATAAACCCAAGCAAGATAAAGGCAATCCAATGATCAAAGGCGGTAATATACTCCCGAAACGCCGCCCCCAGAAAGAAGCCGAGCATCGGCATAAGCGCCTGAAATACGCCAAACCATGCCCCGACAACAGCCATCTTCCCAAGCCTTGCCCGACTTTGACAGACCCCCTTGCAAATCGAAACGGCAAAAGCATCCGCACTTAGCCCCAAGGCAATTAAAAACAGTTCCGCAAAACCCATGTTGTCACCTCTCACATTACAATTTATTATAATCCCGCCTCACCTATTCGTCAAGCATAAAATACCATGACACACATTGACAAATCTCGACAGTTTGTATATCATACAAATATAAGGAGGCGTTTGTATGGAAATTATAGATTTTATTGAAGGGCGCGACTGGCTGGGCCGTGATTGGGACAGTTATCTCTACGCCCCCGAATATCTCGTCTTTTTCGCCATCGCCGTACTGACCGCATTCATCCTCCCTCTCACCCTGCGCAAAAAAGAACACGCCACACTCAAAAAAGTGCTGGTGGGGCTGTGGCTGTTTTTGCTCATTTATGATGTGTCAAAATTCATATTCAGCTGGACCAGTACCCTCCTGCACGGCGATCCTATTTCTATCCCTACCGCCCTGCCCTTCCACGCCTGCTCCACCCCATGGTACGCCTTCCCTTTGGCCTTGCTCGCCAAAAAGGAGACCACCCGTCGGGCTTGGAGCGCCTATGTCTGCTCAATCAATCTGTTCGGCGGCATCATCGGTATGTTTATGGGAACAGCCATGATGCATCATTATTCCTTTGCTTCCTACTACGGCTCGCAAATGATGATCTATCATTCCGTCCTGCTCATCCTCCCCATGTTCATGCTGCTCACCGGCTATTATAAACCGCAATGGAAGGATATCTGGCTTGGCTTTGGTGTCTTTGGTCTGATCGCTACCCCCACCCTCATCTTCGATACCATATTCCAATGCGATTATATGTATATCTACGACGGCTCTACGCTTGAGCCCTTCAAAGCTCTCGCCGCACAGATGCCCCATCGGCTGGTATGGACACTCATCGCCATTGTCGGCTACTTCCTGCTGGTCGTCATCTTCCTCGGCGCAGCCATTCTAATCCGCAAACTGATAGAAAAAAAGAAGTCGCTCAGTTGTGAAGGTGTAAGATAAAAGTAGACACAAAAAAGTGTCTACTTTTTCTTATGTGTTAAAATAAGATGGGAGGGAAACAAATGAAG